>DASPWT010000191.1:0-37912 GCA_035637655.1 Burkholderiales bacterium
GCCTCGTACGATTTCGCGGGATGGACGATCTGCACCAGCTCGACCTTGTCGAACTGGTGGTTGCGGATCATGCCGCGGGTGTCCTTGCCGGCGGCGCCGGCCTCCGAGCGAAAACACGGCGAGTGGCAGGCGAACTTCAGCGGCAGCTTTTCGAGCGGCACGATCTCGTCGCGCACGAAATTGGTCACCGAGTACTCTGAGGTCGGGATGAGGTACAGGTCGCGGTCCTCGATCTTGAAGAGATCGCCCTTGAACTTGGCGAGGCTCGTCACGCCGTCGGCGCAGGCGCTGCTCACCATGTACGGCGTGTACACCTCCGTGTAGCCGTGCTCCTTGGTGTGCGTGTCGAGCATGAATTGCGCGATCGCACGGTGCAGGCGCGCGACAGCGCCCTTCATCACCACGAAGCGCGCCCCGGCGAGCTTCGCCGCGGTATCGAAGTCGAGGCCGTCGAGCCCGGCGCCGATGTCGACATGGTCCCTGGGCTGGAAGCCGAACTTGCGCGGCTCGCTCCAGCGCCGCTGCTCGACTGCGTCCTCGGGTCGGCTTCCGACCGGGACGCTCGCGTGCGGCAGGTTCGGGATCAGGGAGACGAACTCGCGCAGCTTCTCCTGCACGGCGGCGTTGTCCGCTTCCATTTCCTTCAGCTTCTCCCCGAACTCGGCGCCCTGGCGCATCAACGCGGCCGCCTGCGCCTCGTCCTTCTTCGACTTCGCCTGGCCGACTTGCTTGGCGAGAGCGTTGCGCTGCGACTGCAGCTGCTCGGTCGCGGTCTGGATCTCCCTGCGCTTCTCCTCGAGCGCCCTGAAGCCGGAAATGTTGAGTGTATAGCCGCGAGTTGCGAGGCGTTTCGCCACCGCGTCGATCTCGGTTCTCAGCAGCTGGACGTCGATCATTTCTTCGTGGCCGCGTCGTCGCGGCGGCGCAGCTCTCTCATCTTTTCTCTTATCTTGTCCTCGAGGCCGCGGTCGGTCGGCTCGTACCACTTTACGTCGGGCATGCCCTCCGGAAAATAATTCTCGCCCACAGCGTAGGCATCCGGTTCGTCATGAGCATAGCGGTAGTCGCGTCCGTGGCCCAGCTCTTTCATGAGCTTCGTCGGTGCATTGCGCAGATGGGCCGGAACCGGCCGCGACGCGTCCTCCGAAACGAAGGACCGTGCGCGATTGTACGCCTCGTACACGGCGTTCGACTTCGCCGCGCACGCGAGATAGATCGCGGCTTCGGCGAGCGCGAGCTCGCCTTCTGGGCTCCCCAGGCGCTCGTAAGTCTCGCAGGCGTCGAGCGTCACCCGCAGCGCACGCGGATCAGCGAGCCCGACGTCCTCGACCGCCATCCTGACCATGCGGCGGCCGAGGTAGAGCGGATCGGAGCCGCCGTCGAGCATGCGCACGAGCCAGTACAGAGACGCGTCGGGATTCGAGCCGCGCACCGATTTATGCAGCGCAGAAATCTGGTCGTAGAACGCATCCCCGCCTTTGTCGAAGCGGCGCAGATCGCGCGCGATCGCGTTCTGTACCCAGTCGCCGTCGATCTTGCTCGCCCCGGCCTGCGCCGCGGCCGTCTGGATCAATTCAAGCAGATTGAGCAAACGGCGCGCGTCACCGTCAGCAAGTCCGATCACCCGTTCGCGCGCACGCACCTCGAATGTGAGTCCCGGCAGGGCTTGCCGAGCGGCGCGGTCGAACAGTTCTCCGAGCTCAGCTTCTGAAAGACTTTTGAGCACGTACACGGAGGTGCGCGAAAGCAGCGCGCCGATCACTTCAAAAGAGGGGTTCTCGGTCGTGGCACCTACGAAAGTGAGCAGCCCGCGTTCGACGAAAGGCAGGAACGCGTCTTGCTGCGCCTTGTTGAAGCGATGCACTTCATCGACAAAGAGGATGGTGCGCTTCCCGGATGTCGCAAGCGTCTCCTCGGCCCGCCGCACGGCGTCCTTGATGTCCTTTACGCCGGAGAATACTGCAGAGAGCGCGATGAACTGAGCGTCGAACGCGTCGGCCATCAGACGTGCGAGGGTCGTCTTGCCGACTCCGGGGGGTCCCCACAGGATCATCGAATGCGGCTTGCCCGCGTCGAAAGCAAGACGCAGGGGCTTGCCCGGCCCGAGCAGGTGCTGCTGCCCCACGAATGCGTCGAGCGACCTGGGCCGGAGGGCCTCCGCCATCGGGGGCACCGGCGCGGGAGCGGGGAACAGATCGGTCATTCGCCTGGCAAGCGAAGTGGAGTTATTTGACGTCGCCTATCACGTCGGCACCCCTGGGGGGGGAGAACCGGAAGAGTCCGGGATCCAACTTGGGGTTGCGCTCAAGAGATGCGAACCTGAGCACCGTGGTCTGTCCGAAACTGTCGACAAGTTCCATGACTTCGAGACCGGAAGAACTGAAGCCCATGCGGATCTTCTCGAAATTGCCTTCCTTGTCCCGAGGCAACGCTTCGAGCCATTCGAGACCGTCCCTCGCGCCCTTGTCCATGAGCCTGAACGCCCGCATGGCGTCGTTATTTCCCGCGAGCAGTGCAGCCGGCGTGGAACCGAGCGCCTGGTCGAGTTTCTTCACCGTGACCTGCTTCAGATCTTCGTCATAGATCCATACCCTGGAGCCGTCACCGACGATGAGCTGGGCATAAGGCTTCACGTAGTTCCAGCGAAATCTCCCCGGCCGCGAAAACGCGAGCACGCCGCGCGACTCTTGCAGCAGCTTGAGGTTGTGATCGAAGATCTTCTGCTCGAATTCTCCCCTTGCAGTAAGGGTCTTGGTAATAAACTCGGAGAAGCGCCCCAGGCTCGAGGCCCGAGCGTCCGACGCCGCAAGGACGAGAAGCGCTCCCAGGAAAACCGCCACGAACCCGGAACGCAAGGCCATCGGGACGGCTATTCCACTTTCGCGGGCACTAGCACCTCGCGATTGCCGTTCGAGTGCATGGCGGACACGAGTCCCGCCTGCTCCATCCGCTCGATGAGACGCGCCGCGCGATTGTAGCCGATGCGTAAATGACGCTGAACGAGGGAGATCGACGCGCGCCGCGTGCGCATCACGATCTCCACGGCCTGATCGTAAAGCGGATCGGCCTCCCCACCCTGTTCGTCCGGGCCTAGTTCGGTGACGCCGTCAAGTTCCTCGCCTTCGAGCAGCCCCCCAGCGTATTCGGGGCGCCCGAGCGATTTGAGATAATCGACAACCTTGTGCACTTCCTGGTCGGCGACATAAGCACCGTGCACACGCTGGGACATTCCGCTGCCGGGCGGCAAGTAGAGCATGTCGCCCTGTCCGATCAGCGACTCCGCGCCGTGCTGGTCGAGGATGGTACGCGAATCCACTTTGCTCGAGACCTGAAAGGCGATTCGCGTCGGAATGTTGGCCTTGATCAGCCCGGTAATCACGTCCACGGAAGGACGCTGCGTCGCGAGGATCAGGTGTACGCCCGCGGCGCGCGCTTTTTGCGCTAGGCGTGCGATCAGTTCCTCCACCTTCTTGCCCGATACCATCATCAGATCGGCAAGCTCATCGATGATGACGACGATGTAGGGAAGCTTCTCCAGCGTCTGGGGCTCGGCCGAATCGAGCGTATCCGGGTCCTTGAGCGGGTCACCCGATTTTTCCCTGTCGGCGACCTTGTGGTTGTAGCCGGACAGATTTCGTACTCCGATCCAGGTCATGAGCCGGTAGCGACGCTCCACTTCACCCATGCACCAGGCAAGCGCGTTCGCGGCCTGCCGCATATCGGTGACCACGGGCGTGAGCAAATGCGGGATATCCTGGTAAGCCGAGAGTTCCAGCATCTTCGGGTCGACCAGGATGAGGCGTACCTCGCGCGGCTCGGTCTTGTACAGAATCGACAGAATCATCGCGTTGAGGGCGACCGATTTCCCCGAGCCGGTAGCGCCTGCGACGAGCAGGTGCGGCATCCTGGCGAGATCGGCAACCACCGGGTTGCCAGCGATGTCCTTGCCGAGCGCGAGCGTGAGCGGAGCGTGCAACTCGTGGTAGGCCCGCGAGCTGACGATCTCGGAGAGCCGCACGATCTGGCGATGCGGATTGGGGATCTCCAGGCCCATGCAGGACTTGCCTGGGATAGTCTCGACCACGCGGATGCTATAGACAGACAACGCGCGCGCGAGATCCTTCACCAAGTTGACGATCTGGCTGCCTTTCACGCCTATGGCAGGCTCCACCTCGTAACGCGTAATCACCGGCCCCGGGTAAGCGGCGAGCACTCTGACCTGAACACCGAAATCGCCGAGTTTCTTCTCGATCAACCGCGAGGTGTATTCCAGGGTCTCGGCTGACAAGACTTCGATGTCGCTCGCCGGTTGATCGAGGAGCTTGATCGGGGGTAGCGGCGTGTCGGGCAGTTCGCGGAAGAGCGGCTCCTGCCTTTCCCTCTGGACTCTGGAGGATTTTGGAATCTCGACCACGGGAGGCCCTATCCGGATCGGCGTGTGTTCGTCGATCAGCAGCTCGCGTTTTTCCCCCACCGCCGCCTCGCGCTTCTCTGCGGCAATGGCTCCGGCCTTGCGATCCTGCCACCCCCGCCATTTCTCAAGGGACCAGAGGTACGCGCTCTCGAGCGCGCCTCCCAGTTTTTCCATCACGGCCAGCCAGGAAACGCCCGTGAATAGAGACAGAGTCGTTGCGCAAAGCGCAACCAGGATCAGCGTGGCACCCGTGAAGCCGAACCCTGACTGCAGCACCCTCGCCACGACATCTCCGACCAAACCCCCGGGGGTGAGCGGCAGCGCGACCTTCACCGAATGGAGGCGCAAGGCTTCGACTCCGCTCGAGCCGGCCAGCAGCAGGCAAAAGCCGGCGAGTGCAATGAAGGATGACCGCCGGTCGCCCATCGAGCTGCCATCCAGACGCCGCAGGGTCCAGGTCGCAGCAACGACCAGGAGCACAACCCACCACCAAGCCGAAACGCCGAACAGATACAACAGCATATCCGCCAACCAGGCGCCTACCCTCCCACCGAGGTTGCGGATCTCGCCCGTCGCAACACTGTGGGACCATCCGGGGTCTGCTCGGTTAAAAGTGGTGAGGACGAGGGAGAGATAGAGGGCCGCTGCGACCAGGACGAACAGCCTCGACTCGCGCAGCAGCGCGGCGACCTTGCCGGGAAGGGGTGCTTGGTTCCGTTTCAAAGTCCGGGCCCGGCCCCTCAATCGATTGTCAATATGGTCTCGTGCAGGAAAATCGAACCGGGGCGCACCTCGATGTAGCCGCCCGCCTGAAGGTCCTTCATCACCCGGCTGACCATCTCGCGCGAGGCCCCGATCATCTTGGCGATGTCCTGCTTGGCAAGTTTTCTTGTGACCACTTTCTGGCCGTTCACGGTTTCAGCCAAATCCAGCAGCAAGTGCGCCACCCTGCCGTACACGTCCATCAGGGCGAGGCTGCCGATCTTTTGATCGGCCTCTCGAAGCCGTTTGACCAGCCCTCGCATGACCGTCATGGCCATCTCGAAATTCTCGGCAAGGCATCTCTTGAAATCGCGCTTCGAGAGACTCATCATCTCGCAAGCCTCGAGGGCAACCACGCTTGCCGAGCGCGGATGATCGTCGATCAAGCCCATCTCTCCGAAAAACTCGTTCGGTCCGAGGATCGCAAGGATCACTTCGCGCCCCTCCTCATCGCTCATCATGACCTTGAGCCGACCCGATATCACCACGTAGAGCGATTCCGTTATGTCGTCCTTGGCAATGATGGTGGTCCCGCGGGGAAAGCTCCTGCGGCTCACGGCGCCGGTGAGCAGCGCCAGCTGATTGTCGGACAGCATCGAAAACAGCGGGACGTTGCGCAGTAGCAGTATCGATACGCTAGCTGGGGCGGTCATCTGGTCTGTGCTCCCAGGAAACCTGGCTTTTATCCGCATATCTTAGCAGACTCGCGAAGACCGCCTCACGCCGCGGGTCCGGTCGAAGTCGCAATACTTCAGGATGCCGCGTCACGCGGAGCGGCGATTCAACCGGGTTATAATTTGGACCCGCTCTGCGATTGAATTGAATTCGCGCATCGTCGTCCCCACAATTCCGTCATGTCAAAAAAAACCAGACATTCTCGGTTGTTGATACTGGGATCGGGTCCAGCGGGCTACACCGCCGCCGTCTATGCGGCGCGGGCAAACCTGAAACCCGTCGTCATTACGGGCCTCGCTCCCGGCGGACAGCTCATGACGACGACCGACGTGGATAACTGGCCGGCTGACGGCAAGGGAGTGCAGGGCCCGGAGCTGATGGAGCGTTTCCAGAAGCACGCCGAGCGTTTCGAAACTGAAGTCGTGTTCGATCATATCCACAGCGTAAGCCTCCAGGAGCGGCCCCTTCGGCTCCAGGGCGACGCGGGCGAGTACACTTGCGATGCGCTCATCATCGCCACCGGCGCCTCTGCCCGCTATCTCGGGCTTGAATCGGAGAAAAAGTTCATGGGGAAAGGGGTCTCCGCCTGTGCCACCTGCGACGGATTCTTCTACAAAGGTCAGGACGTCGCCGTCGTCGGCGGCGGGAACACCGCGGTGGAGGAAGCGCTCTACCTCGCCAATATTACGCGTCACGTCACCGTGATCCACCGACGAGACAAATTCCGGGCCGAGAAAATCCTTCAGAAAAGGCTCTTCGATAGAGGCAACGTCACAATGCGCTGGAACCACGTTCTGGACGAAGTCCTCGGCGATGCAAAAGGAGTAGCTGGCGTCCGCATCAAGGACACCCAGACGGGCGCCACGCAACAGATCGACCTACAGGGGCTGTTTATCGCCGTGGGTCACACCCCGAATACCGGCATTTTCGAAGGACAGCTCGAGATGAAGGGCGGATACATCATCACCCGTGGCGGGAGCGAGGGTAACGCCAGCGCAACCAGCGTCCAGGGAGTGTTCGCTGCGGGAGACGTACAGGACCACGTTTACCGGCAGGCCGTGACCAGCGCGGGCAGCGGCTGCATCGCAGCGCTCGATGCAGAAAAATATCTGGACGGTCTGCGCTAAAGTCCCGCAACAAGCCCCGGATGTCGCGCAGAGGATGAAATAATGCGCAAAAGCAAGAGTAACGGGTTCCCCGAAGACGAAGCCGCCCTGTTTCGCGACGCGGTGCGCGATGCAACGCCCCTCGAATCGTCAGCCCGGGTGGGGCCCAAGACCGAGTCGCCGCCGCCCGTGCCGGTTCAATCGTTGCTCGACGGCCATGACGCGCTCGCCGAGAGTCTGGCCGGTGCCCTCTCCTGGGATCAATCGATCGAGACCGGGGCAGAGCCCTCCTACCTACGAACCGGCCTCGCCCGCGATGTGCTGCGCAAGTTGAGGCGAGGGCATTGGGTAGTGCAGGACATCGTCGATTTGCACGGGCTGAACCGGCAGGAGGCCCGGTCGTTGCTGGCGGAGTTTCTTGGCGGGTGCCTCAAGCGCGGACTGCGCTGCGTTCGCGTGGTCCATGGAAAGGGCCTGCGCTCGCCCAGGCGGGAGCCAGTGTTGAAGGGAAAAGTACAGCAGTGGCTGGTGCAGCGCGACGAAGTCCTCGCCTTCTGCGAGACCCCGAAAAATCTGGGTGGAAGCGGTGCGCTGCTGGTGCTGCTGAAATCCTAGGATTGAGGCCAATCGAGTACGCTCTTATCCCCCTAGATCCTTCGACCCTCGGATCCTCGATGCCGCTTCTAGACGGCTGCCTCGTTGGTCTCCCCTGTCCGGATACGCACCACCTGCTCCACGGCGGTCACAAAAATCTTCCCGTCGCCGATCTTGCCGGTGCGCGCCGCCTTGACGATAGCCTCGATCGCGCCTTCGAGCATCTTTTCCGTCACCACGACCTCGATCTTGACCTTCGGCAGGAAGTCCACGACATATTCGGCGCCGCGGTAGAGTTCCGTGTGGCCCTTCTGGCGACCGAAGCCTTTTACCTCCGTCACGGTCAGCCCGGTGACTCCGACTTCAGCAAGAGCCTCGCGGACCTCGTCGAGCTTGAAAGGCTTCACCACGGCTTCTATTTTCTTCATGGCCATTCTCCCGCGTTGACTGCTGCTCGCCAGTATAACAAACGGGCGTCGAAACTTGCCTGATGAGACCCTCGCGCCATCACCGGCTATTCGTACGGCTCGCGGTAACGCGATGTGATCGGATAGCGCCAATCCTTGCCGAAACCCCGGTGGGTGATGCGGATCCCGATAGGCGCCTGGCGGCGTTTGTATTCGCTGCGGTGGATCATCTCGACGACACGCTTCACGTCCCCGGCGCTAAAACCCCCTGCCACCATTTCCGCAGGGCTCAGGTCGTTCTCCATGTAAGCGGAAATGATGGCATCGAGAACATCATAGGGAGGGAGACTGTCTTGGTCGGTCTGGTTCGGCCTCAGTTCTGCCGAGGGCGCGCGGGTCAGGATACGTTCCGGAATAACACGCCCGATGCCGTTCCGATGCCGGCATAAGCGGTATACCAGCGTCTTGAGAATGTCCTTGATCACGGCAAAACCACCGGCCATGTCTCCATACAGGGTCGCGTAGCCGACCGCCATCTCCGACTTATTGCCGGTGGTCAGCACGATCGCTCCGAATTTGTTCGACAAAGCCATCAGCAAAGTACCGCGGATTCGCGCCTGAAGATTCTCCTCTGTTGCGTCCACTGGAAGGCGCGCAAACTCCTTCGCCAGCAAAGCAAGAAAAGCGTCGAATGCGGGGCCAATGGGGATCTCGTCGTAGCGCACCCCGAGATTCTTGGCGAGCTCGCGTGAGTCTTCGAGGCTCATTCGGGAGGTATACTGCGAAGGCATCATGACCGCGCGCACCCGCTGCGGTCCGAGCGCATCGCGAGCGATGCACAGTGTCAACGCCGAGTCGACCCCGCCTGAAAGGCCGACTAGCGCTCCCGGAAATTCGTTCTTCATGACGTAGTCGCGTACCCCGAGGCAAAGCGCCTTGTAGACCTCGGATTCGAGCGGTGCCTGTTGTGCAATCCCGCCTCGTTGCGGTTCGCCATCGACCACCGTAACGAATTCCAGCGCCTCCTCGAAAACCGGGAGCTGGCATGCCACCTCCCCTCGCCGGTCGAGCGCAAACGAGGCGCCGTCGAACACCAGCTCGTCCTGCCCCCCCACCAGGTTGGCGTAGACGAGCGCCATGCCCGTCTCGGTCACGCGCTCGCGCATCACGTCATAGCGGGACTCTTGCTTGCGCATGTGATAAGGCGAGGCGTTCAGCACGAGCAGAACCTGCGCGCCCGCCTCGCGGGCCGCCTGCGGCGCCTTCGCCCCCCAGGCGTCCGCGCAAATGTTGATGCCGATGCTGACGGCATCCGGCCGGATCGTAAGCGGTCCCTGCGGCCCCCACGTGTCTTCGCAGATGTTTACGCCGAAGCGGGTTTCTCCCACTTGAAAGACGCACGGAAGGTCGCCGGGCACGAAGTAGCGTTCCTCGTCGAACACGGTGTAGTTCGGCAGGACGTGCTTGTAATAGGTGCCCACGACCCGCCCGTCCTTTACGACGGACGCGGCGTTGTGACGTTTCCCCTGATCTTCATGCGGATGCCCGACGACGAGCGTGATGCCGCGCACCTCGCGCGCCAGGCGCTCGAGCGCCGCGTTGCAGTCGCGATAGAAACCCCCGCGTAACAGAAGGTCCTCAGGGGGGTAGCCGCACAGCGCGAGCTCCGGGGTAAGCATCAAGTCCGCACCGGCAGTGCGCGCACGTTCGCAATATCGGAGGATCTTGGCGGTATTGCCGGCGAGGTCGCCGACGACACAGTTGATCTGGGCAATCGCGATCTTGACGATGCTCGCCATCCGGCAAGTTTACCATCGAGGGATGAGCTCCCGCGCCGGGACGGCTCTATAATCGGCAACCGTGAGCGCCACCTCGGACCGGGTCGATTGAAGGAAGACACGCCCTCGGTCAAAGTTGTCGATACGCTCCGGACCATTGAGCCGCGAGCGTGGAATGCGCTTGCCGCAGGGCATCCCTTCCTGCGGCACGAATTTCTCCATGCGCTTCATGAGACGGGTTGTGCCTGCGAGAGCACGGGTTGGTCGCCTCACTATGTCACGCTGTGGCAGGGCGCGTCGCTCGTGGGTGCTATGCCCCTCTACGCCAAGTCGCATTCCTACGGCGAGTACGTCTTCGACTGGGCATGGGCCGATGCCTATCATCGCCATGGACTTTCGTACTATCCCAAACTGCTCGGTGCTATCCCGTTTTCGCCAGTCACCGGACCCCGTCTGCTTGCGCGCGACGGCGAGACCCGGGCGCTTCTCGTTCGTGCCGCACTGCGGCTCTCGCTCGAAGTCTCGTCGCTACACGTGCTGTTTCCCACCGAACCCGAAGCGCGCGAGATGGAGACGGCGGGAATGATGCTGCGCCGCTCAGTCCAGTTTCATTGGGAAAACCGTGGCTACGCGAATTTCGACGACTTTCTGTCCGACCTCGCTGCCGCGAAGCGCAAGAAAATCCGACAGGAGAGACGACGGGTGCAGGAAGCAGGCGTGCACCTGCGACGGCTGGTCGGAACCGAAATCCGCGACGAGCACTGGACCTTTTTCACGCGCTGCTACAACAGCACTTACCGAGCGCATCTCTCGACCCCTTATCTGAACCTGGAGTTCTTCCGGCGGCTCGGCAGGACGCTGCCCGAACACCTCCTTATGGTACTTGCCGAGCTCGACGGAAAACCGATCGCGAGCGCCCTCAATATTTTCTCGCCGGAAGTGCTGTACGGCCGTTACTGGGGTTCGGTCGGCCACGTCCCGCTGCTGCATTTCGAGGTCTGCTATTACCAGGCGCTGGATTTCTGCATGGAAAGGGGCATCCGGGTCTTCGAGGGAGGCGCGCAGGGCGAACACAAGCTCGCGCGTGGCTTCATGCCGAACCCCACGTGGTCTGCGCACTGGTTACGCCATCCGGAGTTCGCGGGCGCGGTGGAAAAGTTCCTTGTGCGGGAGTCGGAGGGAATCGAGCGCTACGTGGACGAGCTCAACGAACGGAGCCCGTTCCGGGCAAAAAATTAGAAGCGCCTACTTGTTCTTGGGCAGGCCGCAGAGCAGCGCGGGGACTTGGCGCGGTGCCTGCCGAGCAGGCGCTGGCCGAGCGCCAGCCGATGCCCCAAGAGCCGGCTTGTAGGGAGAGCTGAAAATCGGGTCGACAGTCTTCTGGCCTTGAGCTGTTCCGGTCAATCGGTCGCGCTCCCGATCGCCTTGACGCGGGCGGCGCTCCCGCGCCGCCGGGTCACGTCGGCTGGTTGACCTGCTCATCATCGAGGGCGCGACACTCAGATCGGGCTCGAATCCCGGAACGATCTTCCTCGGAATGCTGAGCCGGATGGTCTTCTCGATCGCATCGAGCCGTTCGTGCTCCTCGGCGCAAACCAGCGAGATCGCCTCACCGCTCGCCCCAGCCCGGCCGGTGCGGCCGATGCGATGGACGTAATCTTCGGGCACGCCGGGGAGCTCGAAATTCACGACGTGGGGCAAGTCTTCGATATCAAGCCCGCGCGCGGCGACATCGGTTGCTACCAGCACGCGAACCTTTCCCGACTTGAAGTCGGCGAGCGCCTGAAGGCGTTCCGGCTGGCTCTTGTCGCCGTGGATGGCGGAGGTATGAATGCCGTCGCGATTGAGCTGGTATGCGAGGCGATTGGCGCCGATGCGGGTGGAAGTGAAGACCAGTACCTGGCGCAAATCGCGCGACTGCACGAGATACGCGAGCAGCTCGCGCTTGCGCTCGCGCCGTACAGGGTGCGCTAGGTGCTGTACCAACTCGGCCGCGGTGTTGAGCCGCGCCACCTGCACGAGCACCGGGTCGTCTAGGAACGAGGCGGCGAGCGTGCGAATGTCTTGGGACAGGGTGGCCGAAAACAACAGGTTCTGGCGCCGCTTGGGCAGGAGCGCCATGATGCGACGCACGTCCGGGATGAATCCCATGTCGAGCATGCGGTCGGCTTCGTCAAGCACAAAAGCCTCGACTTGCTGCAGGTTCACCGCCTTCTGCTGAACGTGGTCGAGCAGCCGGCCGGGAGTCGCCACCAGAAACTCGACACCCTGGCGCAGGGCCGCGGTTTGCGGCTTCATGTCGATTCCCCCGAACACCACGGTGCTGCGCAGACCGACGTACTTTCCATACGTGCGGACACTCTCCTCCACCTGCGCCGCCAGCTCCCGCGTCGGGGTAAGAATAAGCGCGCGTACCGGATGACGTGCGGGAGATGCGCTGGTGTTGGCGTGCCGCGCGAGCCGTTGCAGGAGCGGGAGCGCGAATCCCGCGGTTTTGCCGGTGCCGGTCTGAGCGCCCCCCAGGACATCGCGACCTTGCAGCACCAAGGGGATCGCCTGCGCCTGGATCGGCGTAGGCTCGAGGTACCCCTGCTCCGCAACTGCTTTCAGCAACTCGGGCAGCAGGTCCAGTTCGGCGAAACTCGGCAAACGATTATTCTCCTTCCGCCCGGTCCGGGCCGAAGAAACTTCAGTCGGTGACGGTAAATCTACGGACAAGGGAGGTGACAACCCGGGCATTATAGCAAGCGGCGCGACCGCCCGGAGAGTCCTTCCCGAAGGCGCGTTCCACCGATCAGCCGGCTCCATGACGCTCGAGCGCCCATGCAACGTGCTCGCGCACGAGGGCCGACGAATCCTGCGCCCGCGAATGCAGCGCCGCGAGCACACGCTCGCTCCGGGGAGCATTGCCGAGCCCCACGGCGAGATTGCGCAACCAGCGTTCGTAGCCGATCCTCAGGATTGCGCTGCCGGACATGCACTGTCGAAATTCGTCTTCGGTCCACGCGAAAAGGTCGACAAGCTCGGCGCTATCGAGCCCGTTGCGCACCTGGAAATCCGGCTCCGGCGCGAGCCGCGCGTAGCGGTTCCACGGGCAAACGAGCTGGCAGTCGTCGCAACCGAAGACACGGTTGCCGATGAGCGGCCGGAGCTCGACAGGAATGCTGCCCTTCAACTCGATGGTGAGGTAGGAAATGCAGCGCCGCGCGTCCAGCGTATAAGGTGCGACGATGGCGCGCGTAGGGCAAACATCCAGACACTTGGTGCAGCTGCCGCAATGCTCCTCCACCGAAGCGTCCAAAGGAAGGGGCAGATCCGTGTAGATGTCCCCGAGAAAAAAGAACGAGCCTGCTTCGCGCGCGATCAGCAGCGTGTGCTTGCCCCGCCACCCTAGCCCCGCCTTGCGCGCCAGTTCCACTTCCATCACCGGCGCTGAATCGGTAAACACGCGGTAACCGAATTCACCGATTTCGCCTGCAATCCTTTCGGCGAGCTGCCGCAGCCGTCCCCGCAGCACCTTGTGATAGTCGCGCCCAAGCGCATAACGTGCGACAAAGGCCCTGCTGCCGTCGGCAAGGATCCTCCCGCTGTCGGCCGCTTCGGGTCGATAGTCCATGCGCGCGGAAATGATGCGCAAAGTACCAGGAACGAGCGACGCCGGTCGCGTTCTTTTGGCGCCGTGCTTTCGCATATAATCGAGCTCGCCCGCGAAGCCCGATGCGAGCCATGCGCCGAGGCGGGGCTCGACCGCCGAGAGGTCGGTGTCGGCGATCCCGACCGCCTGGAATCCCAGCTCACGCCCCCAGGATTTGATCGTCGCGGCGAGCATCGCAAGATCGGCGGGCCGCATTGGTCGAGCCCGCCGGACCGCTTTCAGATGACCCATCCTCCGGATCATAGCCAGCCGCCGGCAAAGGCGCACTGGACCACGTATTTGCCGGACGAAGGCGCAACCGCAACCTTCGGGGCAAAGCTGGCCGCCGGTATCGGCCCCGGCATGCGGATTTACCTGCGGGGCGACCTCGGCAGCGGGAAAACCACTCTTATTCGTGGCTTGTTGCGAGCGCTGGGCGTTAAAGATACCGTGAAGAGCCCTAGCTACGCCCTGGTTGAACTTTACATGGTTTCTAGATTAAACTTGTACCACTTTGATTTTTATCGATTCCTAGATGCTCAGGAGTTTGAAGATGCGGGGCTGGGCGCCTACTTCCACGGCGAAGGAGTCTGCCTGGTGGAATGGCCCGAGCGGGCCGGCAATGCCCTTCCTCGGCCGGACCTCGAGCTTGCTTTGGCCTACGCAGGCGCGGGGAGGGAAATCAGCGTCAAGGCCCACAACGCAGAGGGAGAGCGGTGCTTAGCGAAATCCCAAAACGGCTGACCGCGTGCGCGCTGGGGTGCTCCGCGCTCGTCGCTGTTCTGATCCTTTCGGATTCGCCCCTTGCCGCAGAACCGTCCGCCGAACCCATACGGGCGATCCGCGTCTGGCCGGCGCCGGACTACACGCGCGTGACGGTGGAATCGGGCGAACCACTGCGGCACCGCCTGATCCTCCTCAGAAACCCGGAGCGGCTGGCGCTCGACCTCGACGACGTCGATTTTCCAAGCGTGCAGCAAGGATTCGCCGGCAAAGTCTCACCGAGTGACCCCTACATCGGCAATCTGCGCGTCGGGCGCTTCAAGCCCGGCGTGGTCCGAGTCGTGCTCGACCTCAAAACTGAGGTCAAGCCGCAGATTTTTACGCTCGCGCCGATCGGCGACTACGGACACCGCCTGGTGCTGGATATCTATCCGATCGAACCCCTGGACCCGATACTGGCGCTGTTGCAAAAACCCGAGCTGAAGATGGGGCAAGATTTCGGGAAATCTGCCGACGCAGCGCCAGCGGAGCAAAAACGCGAAGCCGGGCCGAATAACAAGCAACCGCAGTCGGCGAAGGACCCGGCCGGACCCACCGTCAATCGTCTCGTCACGATCGCGGTCGACGCCGGGCACGGCGGGGAGGATCCGGGCGCCCGAGGGCGGCGTGGGACCTACGAGAAGAACGTCACTTTGACGATCGCGCGCAAATTGAAGACCTTGATCGATGTCGAGCCCAACATGCGTGCGCTGCTCACCCGGGACGGCGACTTTTTCATCCCGCTTGAGGGCCGCGTCGAGAAGGCGAAGCGGGTGAAGGCCGATTTATTCGTATCGATCCACGCCGACGCCTTCATCAAGCCTCACGTTCGCGGCTCGTCCGTGTTCGCGTTGTCCGAACGCGGCGCGACGAGTACGGCTGCCCAATGGCTGGCCAAGCGCGAAAACAAGGCCGATCTGATCGGCGGGGTCAATCTCGGTCGGAGGGACCGGTATCTCGATATGACCATCGCCGACTTGAGCTTGACCGCGCAAATCAGCGATAGTCTCAAGCTCGCTCGGGCCGTGCTGGGCGAATTGGGCGGGGTGAATTTCCTGCACAAGGGCAACGTCGAGCAGGCAGGCTTTGCGGTGCTGAAGGCGCCCGACATCCCGTCTATCCTCGTCGAGACGGCCTTCATCAGCAATCCCGACGAGGAGCGGCGTTTGAACGACACGGCCCACCAGGAAAAAATCGCGATCGCGATCCTCCACGGCATCAAGGGATATGTCGCGAAAAATCCCCCGCTTTCCCGATCGACCCTAGCGGCGATGCGCTGACCCCCGGCGGGCCGCGTTCAGGCTTTTGCCTTGTCCAGCCGGTGCCGCAGGTACTCGAACGCGAGCGGTAAAAGCGAAATTGCGATGATGCCGAGGATCACCCAAGTGAGGTTCTGCTTCACGAAGGGCACGTTGCCGAACCAGTAACCAGCGTACAGCAGCGACAGCACCCATGCAAGCGCGCCGGCCAGGTTGTAAGCGGTAAAGTTCAAGTAAGTCATGCGCGCGATCCCGGCGATGAACGGGGCGAAAGTCCTCAGGATGGGCACGAAACGGGTGATGACGATGGTCTTGCCGCCGTGCTTCTCATAGAAGGCGTGGGCGCGGTCCAGCGCCCTTCGATTGAAGAACCGTGATTCCTCCCAATGAAAGACTTTCGGGCCGATGAAGCGGCCGATCGAGTAGTTCACGGTGTTGCCGAGCACCGCCGCGGCGACCAGCAGCAGGGCAAGCAGGTGCACGTCGATGCCACCGCCGGCCGCAAGCGCACCGGCGATGAAAAGCAAGGAGTCTCCGGGAAGGAAGGGCGTCACCACCAGGCCAGTCTCGCAAAAAATGATGACGAAGAGCAGCAGGTAAACCCAGGCGCCGTGTTGCTGAAGCAGTGTTGCAAGATGGCTGTCGAGATGAACCAGCAGGTCCCAGCCGGAAAGCAGGAGCTCCACCGCGGCATTCTACCGCGACATATAATTTGAGCCGCAGGCCGATTGGAAGCGGACGCTCGAGCGCCGTTCAATCGGCTTCCCTTGGAAGATCACAAACGTGCCCGCCATCCGCCCGCTGCCCAAAACGCTCATCAGCCAGATCGCGGCCGGGGAAGTAGTCGATCGGCCGGCGTCGGTGCTGAAGGAGCTCCTCGAAAACAGCCTCGATGCGGGCGCGACCGATATCGGCGTTGCGCTCGCCGAAGGCGGCATCAAGCAGATTCGCGTCGCCGACGACGGCGCCGGCATCGAAAGCGGGGATCTGCCGATGGCATTTGCGCGGCACGCGACCAGCAAGATCGCCTCCCTGCACGACCTCGAGCAAGTCCGCTCGCTCGGCTTTCGCGGCGAGGCGCTCGCGAGCATCGCCTCGGTCGCGCGGGTCGCACTTTCAAGCAGGACGGCGGGAGCGGCCAGCGCTTTTTCCATCGGTGTGGAAGGTGGGAGCATCGGGGCCGTTCAGCCCGCGGCGCACCCGATCGGGACGACCGTCGAAGTCAACGACCTCTACTACAACACGCCGGCGCGGCGCAAATTCCTGAAGAGCGGCGCTACGGAGCTCGCTCACTGCGTAGACGCGTTCATTCGCGCCGCCTTGTCGCACCACGACGTCACCTTTACCTTGAGGCACAACGGCCGTGTCGTGACACGGCTCGCGCCTTCCGGTCCGGACCACCGGGTCGGGGGGATGCTCGGTCCGGAGTTCGCCCGGTCGATGCGTCCGATAGAAGCGGACGGCGGCGCCATAAGGCTCTACGGCTTTGCAGGTTCTCCGGCCTTCACCCGGGCCTCGCGCGACACCCAGTTCGTCTACGTAAACGGCCGGTCCGTTCGGGACAAGCTGATCTCGCATGCGTTGCGCGACGCGTACCGCGATGTCCTTCACGGTGAGCGTCATCCCGCCTACGTGTTGTTCCTCGAGATCGATCCGCTCGGAGTGGACGTGAATGTCCATCCGGCCAAGATCGAAGTCCGCTTCCGTGACCCACGAGCCGTACATCAGTTCGTGTTCCACGCGGTCGCAAAAGGCCTCTCCGGCACGGCGGCGGAGACCCCGGCTCCCATCGCGGCGCCGGTCGCCCTGGCGCAATCCGTCCAGCGGCATGTCGGGCAGACCTCACTGGGTCTCGCTCAGCCTGTCGCGAGCTACACCGCGATGTTCGCCGACGCGCGCGCGGCCACGCAATCCGCGGCACAGAAAGGTTCGGGCGACGATTCGAGCGCGGCCGAGACGCCGCCGCTCGGCTTCGCGATCGCACAGCTGCACGGCATCTATGTCCTCGCCCAGAACCGAGACGGCCTGATTCTCGTCGACATGCACGCCGCGCACGAGCGCATCCTCTACGAAAGGCTCAAGGCCGCGCTCGATTCGCGCGCGATGAACACGCAGAAGCTGCTCATCCCGTCCACTTTTCATGCCGACCGGCTCGATGTCGCCACGGTCGAGGAGCATGGCACAACGCTCAATCTGCTTGGCTTCGACGTGGCAGCTATTTCACCGTTCGCACTGGCGGTGCGCGCAGTCCCGTCCATGCTGGCCGACGCCGACGCACCGGAGCTTGCGCGGGCAGTGTTGCGGGACATCCGCGAATACGGGGCGAGCCGCGTGCTGACGGAGCGCCGCGACGAGCTGCTGGGAACCATGGCGTGCCACGGCGCGGTGCGCGCCCACAGGGCGCTGACGATTGCGGAGATGAACGCCCTGCTCCGCGAGATGGAAGAGACCGAGCGCTCCGGCCAGTGCAACCACGGCCGCCCGACCTGGTATCAAATGAGCCTTGCCGATCTAGACAAGCTTTTCATGCGCGGCCGGTAACTCCATGCCCGGCACGGCCCTGCCTCCGGCGATCCTGCTCATGGGCCCGACAGCAAGCGGCAAGTCCCGGCTCGCGCTCGCGCTCGCGCAAGCGTTTCCAATCGAAATCGTCAGCGTCGATTCGGCGCAGATTTACCGCGGCATGGACATCGGCACGGCGAAGCCCTCGCTCCCGGAGCGCCGGACGGTACCGCACCACCTGATCGACATCATCGATCCGACCGATGCGTATTCGGCCGCCCGATTCCGCGACGACGCGCTACGCCTCGTGCAAGACGTCGCGGCGCGCAAGCGCATCCCCCTGCTCGTCGGCGGCACCATGTTGTATTTCAAGGCGTTGCGCGAAGGCCTCTCCGAGCTGCCGGAGTCCGACACCGAGGTGCGCAGGCGCATCGACGCGGAGGCCGCGGCGCGCGGTTGGCCGGCGCTTCACGCCGAACTTGCCAGAATCGATCCGGACACCGCGGCGCGGCTCAAGCCCAACGACGCGCAGCGCATCCAGCGCGCGCTCGAGATATTCAGGATTGCCGGCAGGCCGATGTCGAAGCTCCTTGCGCGGCGCGGACGGGCCGAGCTTCCATTTCGCCCGATTCCGGTCGCACTCGTACCCTACGATCGGGGAGCGCTGCACCGGCGCATCGAGACACGCTTCGACGCGATGCTGAAAACTGGGCTGTTGGAAGAGCTGCGCTCGTTGCAAACGCGCTATGCGCTGACCCCTAACCTGCCGTCGATGCGCTGCGTCGGTTATCGTCAGGCTTGGCAGTTTCTCGACGGCAGCATCGGCGTCGATGAGCTGCGCGACCGTGGAATATTTGCCACGCGCCAACTCGCGAAGCGCCAGCTTACCTGGCTGCGCTCGATGTCAGACGTCGAAGTCTTCGACTACTTCAAGCCGGGGGTGGAAATGGCGATAGGCCAAAAAATCAAAACCGCGCTCGGCCGCTGAAAAAGCAAAGGGTGGCCGTCGCGGCCGCCCTTCAGCGCAAACGCCCGCAATCAAACCATCAGCGGCACGATTAAGAGCGCGACGATGTTGATGATCTTGATGAGCGGGTTGACCGCCGGGCCGGCGGTGTCCTTGTAGGGATCGCCCACGGTATCCCCAGTGACCGCGGCTTTGTGCGCGTCCGAGCCTTTGCCGCCGTGGTGGCCGTCTTCGATGTATTTCTTGGCGTTGTCCCAGGCGCCCCCGCCCGTGGTCATCGAGATCGCGACGAAAAGCCCGGTGACGATCGAGCCCATCAGCACGCCGCCGAGCGCTTGCGGCCCGAGGACCAGACCGACCACGATCGGCACCAGGACGGGAAGCAGCGACGGCACGATCATTTCCTTGATCGCCGCGCGCGTGAGCATGTCCACTGCGACGCCGTATTCGGGCTTCCCTGTACCTTCCATGATTCCCCGGATCTCCCTGAACTGCCGGCGCACCTCGATCACCACCGCGCCCGCGGCGCGACCCACTGCTTCCATCGCCATTGCGCCGAACAGATAGGGCACGAGACCGCCGATAAAGAGGCCGACGATCACCATGTGATCGGACAGGTCGAACGAGAGCGTTTTGCCAGCGTGATCGAGCGCGTGCGTGTAGTCGGCAAAGAGCACCAGCGCCGCGAGACCTGCCGAACCGATGGCATAACCCTTGGTCACCGCCTTGGTGGTATTGCCGACGGCGTCCAGCGGATCGGTGATGGCACGGACCGAGTCGGGAAGATCCGCCATTTCGGCGATGCCGCCCGCGTTGTCGGTGATCGGACCGTAGGCGTCCAGCGCGACGATGATCCCGGTCATCGACAGCATCGAGGTCGCGGCGATGGCGATGCCGTAGAGCCCCGCAAACTTGTAGGCCACAAGGATCGCTGCACACACCGCGATCACGGGCAAAGTGGTCGCCTTCATCGATACGCCCAGACCCGCGATGATGTTGGTCGCGTGGCCCGTGGTCGAGGCCTGCGCTACGTGGCGCACCGGCGAATATTCGGTCGCGGTGTAGTACTCGGTAATGACCACCATGAGCGCGGTCAGCACCAAACCGACCAGCGCCGCACCCCACAGGTGCCAGATCGTGATCATCCGTTGGGCGCCGAGAATCTCGAACGGGACCTCCTTCACCACGTTGCCCATGATCCAGTACGTCACCGGGACAAAGGCGATCGCGGCGAGCACGCCGGCGACGGTGAGTCCGCGGTAAAGCGCGCTCATGATCTTCTTGCCCGGCTGCGCCTTGACGAACATGCAGCCGATAATGGAAGCGATGATTGATACGCCCCCCAATGCGAGCGGATAGATGAGCGCGGCGTCGGAAGCGGTCTTGACCATCAGCGCGCCGAGCAGCATCGTGGCGATCAAGGTCACGGCGAAAGTCTCGAAGAGATCTGCGGCCATGCCTGCACAGTCGCCGACGTTGTCGCCGACGTTGTCGGCGATCACCGCGGGATTGCGCGGATCGTCCTCAGGAATGCCCGCTTCCACCTTGCCGACCAGGTCCGCGCCGACGTCGGCCCCCTTGGTGAAGATGCCGCCACCGAGCCGAGCGAAGATCGAGATCAGCGACCCGCCGAATCCAAGACCCACGAGCGGCTTGATGACATCACTGTAAGCGGCGCCGGGCGCCGCAGAAGTCGCCAGGATCGCGTAATAGCCCGCCACACCAAGCAAGCCGAGGCCCACGACGAGGAGGCCCGTGATCGCGCCGCCGCGGAAGGCAAGCGTCAACGCTTCGTTGAGCCCGACGCGGGCGGCCTCAGCGGTGCGCACGTTGGCGCGTACCGAGATATTCATTCCGATATAGCCGGTCGCCCCCGACAGGATCGCGCCGACCGCGAATCCCCAAGCGGTCGCCCAGCCGAGACCCGGAACGAGGCCGATCACCAAGAACAGGATCACGCCGACGACGCCAATGGTCGTGTACTGGCGGTTCAGGTAGGCCATGGCGCCCGTCTGAATGGCCTGGGCGATCTCGCGCATGCGGTCGTTGCCGGTGGGTTGCTGCAGGATCCAGGATATTTGCCCGCCCCCGTAGGCAAGCGCCGCTGCGCCGCAGATGAAGGCTAGCCAGAGACCTCCGCTCATAAATTTCTCCCCTGAATGAGGCCCTTGTCCCAGGCCTGAATGGATGAAAGGCGCGGAATTATAGCAGCAGCGAAGAAGCTAAAGCCCGAAAGCGCGAAGCTTCTTGGGAACCGGTGCGTTCTTCAGCTTCACGTAGTCGGGCAATCCGTTTTTGTATGGCGGCGGCGCCTCGCCCTGGATCAGTGGCGAGAGATAGGTGCGGCATTTGGGCGTGATGTGGAACCCGTCCTCGGTGATGAAATCGCGCGGCATCATCTTTTCCTTGTTGGCGATGTCGGCGAGGCTCGCAACGGCAATGCGCCAGCGATAGGGCTTGTTCGAAACGCGCTCGATGATCGGCATCACGGCGTTCCTGCCCGCGATCGCGAGCTTTACCGCGGCCACGCCGAGCTTGTAGGACTGTTCAACGTCCACTCTGGATGCAATATGGCGGGCGGAGCGCTGCAGGTAGTCGGCGAGCGCCCAGTGATATTTGTAATTCAGACGGTTCTTGACGAGCTTCGCGATGATCTCGCCTGCGCCGCCCAGTTGCGAATGGCCGAAGGCGTCCTTCAGACCGGTCTCGGAAAGGAATTTCCCCTCTCTGTTGCGCAGACCCTCCGACACGGCGATCGCGCAGTAGCCGTCGCGCTCCACGACTTTCTTGACCCGGTCAAGAAATTTCTCCTCGTCGAACTGGATCTCGGGAAAAAGGAGTATTTGCGGTGCGTCGCCTTCCCGGTCGGCGGCGAGGCCGCAGGCGGCGGTGATCCACCCCGCGTGCCTGCCCATCACTTCCATGACGAAGACCCGTGTCGAGGTCTTCGACATCGAGGCGACGTCGAAACCCGCTTCGCGGATCGAGGTCGCGACGTATTTCGCGACCGATCCGAAGCCCGGGCAGTTATCGGTGATCGCAAGATCGTTGTCGACGGTTTTGGGGATACCCACGCAGATCAGCGGGTACCCAAGTTTTTCTCCGACTTGTGAGATTTTCCAGGCGGTGTCCGCGGAATCGTTGCCGCCGTTATAGAAGAAGTAGCCGATGTCGTGGGCCCGGAAAACTTCGATGAGGCGCTCGTAATGCGCCCGGTTTTCCTCGATGCCTTTGAGCTTGTATCGGCATGAGCCGAACGCACCGCCCGGCGTGGTCTTGAGCCTTGAGATCGCCGATGCGGGCTCGCGGCTGGTGTCAATCAGGTCCTCTGTGAGCGCGCCGATGATGCCGTCGCGGCCGGCATAGACCTTGCCGATGCGGTGTCTGTGCTTGCGCGCGGTCTCGATCACGCCCGCGGCACTCGCGTTGATGACGGCGGTCACCCCGCCTGATTGAGCATAGAACGCATTTTTCGGCTTCATGGCATCGCGTGCGTCATTTGAGCGCGGCGAACACCCGATCGCGAATCTCAGCGACCGAGCCGACGCCCGAGATTTTCCGGTACTTCGGCGCGCGCGCGTCACCCTGCGCGGCCCAATTCGAATAGTAGTCCACCAGCGGCCGCGTCTGCTTCCGGTAGACCTCGAGCCGCTTCCTGAGCGTCTCCTCCCTGTCGTCGTCGCGCTGAATCAGCGGTTCGCCCGTAACGTCGTCCTTACCCACTGTCTTCGGCGGATTGAATCTGACATGGTAGACGCGGCCCGAGCCGGGATGGACCCGGCGCCCGCTCA
This sequence comes from Burkholderiales bacterium, assembly GCA_035637655.1. Classification (GTDB taxonomy): domain Bacteria; phylum Pseudomonadota; class Gammaproteobacteria; order Burkholderiales; family SG8-39; genus VBDM01. The sequence continues at coordinate 22,652 of DASPWT010000191.1, forward strand.
TCCGTTGAATGATCTCATCCTCGGCTACTTCGATCTCGAGCACAAAGTCGAGATCGACGCCGGATTCACGCATCGCCGCTGCCTGGGGGATGGTGCGCGGAAAACCGTCGAACAGGTAGCCGTTCTTGCAATCCAGGTGCTTCAGCCGTTCCTTCACCAACCCGATGATGATGTCGTCGGAAACGAGCTGCCCTGCATCCATGACCTTCTTTGCCGCAAGACCGAGGGGCGTGCCCGCTTTTACCGCGGCGCGCAGCATGTCCCCTGTCGAGATTTGCGGAATGCGGAAGTGTTCCCTGATGAAGCCCGCTTGGGTGCCTTTACCGGCGCCCGGTGGTCCCAGGAGGATGAGCCTCACGAATGACCCATGTGGTCAAACAGCGCCCGTGCGCGTTCCAGGTCCTCGGCCGTGTCAACGCCGGCGAGCGGCGCATCTTGTCGCACTGCGACGGCAATTGCGTAGCCGTGCCAAAGCGCCCGCAGCTGCTCGAGCGCTTCGAATTCTTCAAGCGGCGAGCGTTCGAGCCGCGGATAGGTACGAAGGAAATCGGCGCGATAGGCATAGATGCCGATGTGTCGGTAACAAGGGAGCCCCTGCGGCAAGGCCCCCGTGGAATCCCCAAAGGCATCCCGGGCCCAGGGCACTGGCGCTCGGCTGAAATAGCACGCCAATCCGGCATGGTCCAGCACGACTTTGACGACGTTGGGATTGAAAAGCTCGCGCGCGTCCCGGATCGGGTGGCAGGCCGTGGCCATGGCCGCTTCCGGAGTATCCTCAAGCAGCGTCGCCACCGCACGTATCAGGCCCGGCTCGATCATCGGCTCATCGCCCTGGACATTGACGACCAGACTGTCCGCCGCGAGGCCGAGGCGCTCCACGACCTCCGCGATCCGGTCAGTCCCGGTCGCGTGGTCGCCTCGCGTCATGACGGCCCGGTGGCCGTACCGTTCTACGGCGGCCGCGATGTCACCGTGGTCGGTGGCTACGTATACGTCGCGCGCGCCGCTTTCTCGCGCCCGCTCCGCTACTCGCACGACCATGGGCCTGCCTCCAATATCGGCGAGCGCCTTTCCGGGAAGCCGGCTGGACGCGAATCGCACCGGGATAATGGCGGTGAAGGACATGCGAAGGATTCTAGGCGCTGCCTCCCCGTTTACTCGCTCACTTCTTCCTCGGGGGGCAGCTTTCTCGCCTCCTCCTCGAGCATCACCGGAATATCGTCCCGAACCGGAAACGCGAGGCGGTCGGCCTTGCAGATGAATTCCGCTTGCGCCCGGCGGTAGACCAGTGGCCCTTTGCAAATCGGGCAGACGAGAATGTCAAGCAGCCGCGAATCCATGAATTCGTTCCAGTATGAGTTCCGCCAAGGCGGAGTCGAGTTCGGCCTCGACTCGCACCGCAATCAGATCGCGCCGGCCGAAGTGGCGGCATTTTACCGCATCCTTTTCGGTCATCAGCACGAAATCGCAATCGGCGAACTCGAGGTCGGCAGCCCGAAACGCGTGGTGATCCGGAAACGGGTGAGCAGAGAACTCGAGCCCCATGCGCGAAAGCCCGTCGAAAAACCGCTCGGGATTGCCGATTCCGGCGACCGCGTGCAGTTTTTTTCCGGAAAGCTCCGACTGCGCCAAAGGCGCCCCGTGCCCATCGACCCGGTACAGACCCGCCGGCGCGAGCCGCATGCGAAACGCGCCGGGCTTCGGCTCGGCGCCGTTCACGACGGTCGCATCCACGCGGCGACCGGCAGGCTCACGCAAAGGACCGGCCGGAAGGAGCAAGCCGTTGCCGAAACCGCGCTCATCCTCGACTGCGATCTCGAAATCTCGCTGCAAGCGGTAATGCTGCAATCCGTCGTCGGAAAGAATCACGTCGCAGTGAGCATGGGCTGCGAGCAGCGCGCGTGCAGCGGCGGCGCGATCTGCGCCGATCCACACCGGGCATCCCGAACGCTCGGCAAGCAGCAAAGGCTCATCGCCGACCTGCGCGGCATCGTCTCGCGCGCTCACCGCGCGAGGTCCAGGTTCGGTGCCGCCGTGCCCCCGGCTGAGAATTCCGGGGCGCAGCCCCTTCGCGCGCAAGGCTTCGACAAGCGCGAGGATCAGCGGGGTCTTCCCCGTACCCCCGACGGTCAGGTTTCCGACGACGACCACCGGAACGTGAAGTCGCACCGAGGGCAGCGCGCCTATGCGAAAGAGCAGACGGCGCAGGGCTACCAGCAGACGAAAGACAAGGCTTATCGGAAACAGCAGCACCGACACCGGGCTCAGCCGGTACCAGTGACGCGCGGCAAAGCCAGCGGTAAGAAAGGTGGGCCGAGCGGCCTCCATACGGGCGCGCGCTGCGCGCTACTTCGTTGCTTGCTCCACCGCGAACACTACCTGGCCAAAGCCCGCCTGGCGTGCCGCGTCCATCACGCGGATTACCGACTGATGGGTGGCATTGTTGTCGGCGTTGATGACAATGATCGCCTCCTTCATGCCGGCGCCGGCGCGACGGAGTTCTTCGGCGAGACCCGCGACGTCCCGGAACTGGAGCGGCTTGCGCTGCAGCAGGTATTGCCCGTTGGCGCTGATCACTACGTTGATCTCGTTGGATCGCTCCAACTTCTTTTCCGCGTCGGCGCTCGGCAGATGGATCTTCAGCTCCGCGAATCTGGAATAAGTCGTGGTCAACATCAGGAAGATGATGATCACGAGCAGCACATCGATCATCGGAATCAGGTTGATTTCCGGATCTTCCTTGCGCGTGCGGGCGAACCTCATACCTGAGTGTGCGGGGGCGGCTGGAATTCGAAACGTTCTCCGTGGACGACGTCGACCAGCTTCGCTGCCTGTTGCTCCATCTCGACCACGAAGCCTTCGACCCTGCCGCGGAAGTGGCGGAAGAAAATCATGGCCGGAATGGCGATCACCAAGCCGAATCCCGTGTTGTACAGCGCCACGGAAATGCCGTGGGCCAGTTCCTGGGGGTTGGATCCGGTGGGCGATTGCGAGCCGAAGATCTCGATCATGCCGACCACGGTGCCGAACAGGCCCATCAGCGGGCTGATCGTGGCGATAGTTCCGAGCGTTGTCAAAAAGCGCTCCAGTTCGTGTGCCACCGCGCTGCCGGCTTCTTCGATCGCGTCCTTCATGACGTCGCGCGAACTCCTGTAGTTGCGAAGACCCGAAGCCAGTACCTGGCCGAGCGGGGAGTCCTGCGCGAGCTTTTCAAGCATCTCCTCACTCACTCCTTGTTTCTGGTATGCAGCGAGCACTTTCTCCAGCAAGCCGCCCGGAACGATCTTCTCCTTGCGAAGGATCATGAACCTTTCGATGATGAGCGCGACTGCGATGACCGACACAGCGAGGAGGAAATAGATCGGCCAGCCGGCTGCGTGGATGATGGCGAACAACAGCGTTCTCCGAGTCAGGCAAAAAACGCGGACACTTTAGCCTGCGACCGCGGATTCGGCAAGGCAAAGAATTTCAAGAAGATGCGCTTTTCGCGCTCAAGAAAAATTCAAAAGCCGGAGCGCTGCTTGCCGCCCGCGCAAAGTGAGCAACTCGGCCTGAGCCTTTATCCACAAATACTGTGGATAAGGTTGTGCATACTCGTCAAATAGCACGCGTAAGTGAATCGCGCAAAAGGGTTTTCTTACTCCTGATGAAAACTTGAACTTCCATTTTTCACTTTACTGCTCAAAGAGTTACAAGCAGGTTTTCGGCCATTGTCTGATGCGCTCATAGAGGGCTGCATCGGGCGAGCGCCCGTTGTGGATAGGTTACAATCGGCACATGCTCGAAGAACAAGGACTGGCGCGGGTTTCCACGCATTTCCCCTCGGAAATTCTCACCGTTTCAGCCCTCACTCGTAGCGTTCGAGAGCTGCTCGAGCATTGCTATCCGCTGCTTTGGGTCGCCGGCGAGATATCCAACTTCACCGTGGCCAAGTCGGGACACGCTTATTTCGTTCTGAAGGACGAGCACGCCCAGGTGCGCTGCGTCATGTTCCGGCACCGGCAACAGAATCTCGAATGGAAGCCGTGCAATGGCATGCAAATCGAGGCGCAGGCGCTCGTCAGCTTGTACGAGCCGCGCGGCGATTTCCAGCTGAACATCGAAACCATGCGGCGCGCAGGGCTCGGCGCCCTGTTCGAGGCTTTCCTGAGGCTCCGTGACAAGCTCGAAAAAGAGGGCTTGTTCAAAGCCGAAACGAAACGAGCCCTGCCTTCCTTGCCGCGCGCGATCGGCGTGATCACATCGCGGGAGGCGGCGGCGCTGCGGGACGTGTTGACCACGCTCGATCGGCGTAACCCGTCCATCGACGTGGTCGTCTTTCCCGTGCAGGTCCAGGGTGAAGGGGCGGCGGAGAAGATCGCCGCTGCGCTCGAACTCGCCGGCCGGCCCGGCGGGTGCGATGTCGTGCTGCTGGTGCGCGGCGGCGGCAGTATCGAGGACTTGTGGGCTTTCAACGAAGAGATCGTGGCGCGGGCGATACGCGCATGCCCGGTTCCGGTCGTCACTGGCATTGGCCACGAAACCGACTTTACGATCGCCGATTTTGTCGCCGACCGGCGCGCACCCACGCCGACCGCCGCAGCCGAGCTGGTCAGTCCCGAACGCGCAGCGCTGCTCGAGGGCATTTCCAGACTGACGGCAAGCCTCGCCCTGCGCGTCCGCCAGGAACTCGAGAGACGCATGCTGCATGTCGATCACCTTGCGCGCAGGCTGATTCACCCCGACGCGAGACTGCGGGCTCAGAGCGAACTGCTTGGCCAATTGCGGTTAAGGCTCAGGCAAGCTTCCAGCCGAACCTCGTCCGAGCGGCGCTGGGAAATCGTTCGGCTTTTGCAGCGGGCCCAGGCAGGGCTCCCCAATACCGACAAGCTTCTGGCGACCTCGCTGCAGTTGGTCGCGCGGCTGCGTGCTGCAACGCATGCGACGCTCGAACGCGCGGGGTCGGCTTGCGCCCGTCGGATCGCCAATCTGTCGCACCTGGATCCGGCGGCGGTGCTGGAGCGGGGCTACAGCGTCGTCCGGGACGGCTCGGGTCGGATCGTGCTGCGCGGCGCAAGTCTTGCTGCCGGCGATCCCCTCGATATCACGTTCGCGGAGGGCGGCGCCCATGCACGCGTCGAGCGCTCTCGGTAGGAGTCGGGAACGGGGAAGCGGCCGCTTGCAATCAGGCTCGCTTGGACAGAGAATACGCGGGGCGCGCGGCTGCGGCCCCTGATCTTCGGGAGAACGACCATGAAGAATCCGCTCGATTTACTTTGGGGGACGATCATATGCGGTTTGATCCTGACCCTGATCCTGCACAACGTCGTCCGATACGCACTGGGAGGCTGACATGGACTGGGTACCTGCAATCTCTCGCTGGATCCACCTCCTCGCGGGCGTGATGTGGATCGGTCTGCTGTACTACTTCAATTTCGTCAATGTTGCCGCGGCGAAGGCGGCGGCGGCCGATGGCACTGCGGCGGGCATTTCCAAGCACGTCATGCCCCGTGCGCTGCTGTATTTTCGCTGGGCGGCGGTTGTGACTTGGCTCGCCGGCGCTTCGCTGCTCGGCTCCAACTTCGGCGCCGCGTTCCTCTTGCAGAAATCGCACCTTCCCATCGGCATCGGCGCTTGGCTGGGCACCATCATGCTGATAAACGTCTGGTGGCTGATCTGGCCCAATCAGAAGAAAATTCTCGGCATAGTGCCGGCGACCGACGAGGACAAGAACAAGGCGCGGCGCGTGGCCTTCCTCGCCTCGCGCACCAATACGATGCTCTCCATCCCGATGCTGTACTTCATGGCGGCGGGGGCGCATAGCGCGCTTTACTTCGGGTAGAAACGAGTCTCAACAAGCCGGCGGGCCTGAGCCAGTCGGCTTTTTCTCGTGCATCGCCCTAGCGCGCGGCGGGAGCCTTCTCGAGTCCCTGAATTGTCGTGCCGGACTTGATGCCTTTTTTCGCGAACCAGCCTGCGGGCATTTCGAGCGCAAATTTAGCGGGAGCCGCCGCGCAATGTGCAGTTTCGGTTTGCGGCTGCATGTCCGAGATGCTGACGATTTTTCCCTTTTCGTCGACGAAAGCCACCGAGAGCGGGACCAGCGTATTCTTCATCCACATGCAGTGAGGTTCGGATTGTGGAAATACGAAAAACATGCCCTCGTTGGGACCGAGATGTTTGCGAAACATGAGGCCCTGCGCTCGAGTCTCGAAGGTGTAAGCGACCTCGGCGCGAATGAGGTGAATCCCAGCCGACAGCTCCAGCATCGGTAATTCGGCGAATGCGACGCTCGCGGCAATCCACGCGGCCGCGCCAAGGGATGCAAAAGTCCTCTTTTTCACACGGGACATGGTCGGCGAAAATAAAAAAGGCAGGGAAACGGAGCCCTGCCCTGGTCTCGTCGAGAGACAACTATTTCTTCATTTCGTCCTTCTTGGCGTCCTTCTTGGCGGCCTTCTTGGCCTTCTTCTCGCCCTTCTTCTCGCTCTTCTTCATCTCAGACTTCTTTTCATCCTTCATCGGCTGGGCGCCGGCGTGTGACGCGGCAAAAGCCGCGCCGCTCGGAATAGCGAACGCCGCCGCGACCAGGATGGAGATCAGCTTCCTCATGTTTTTTCCTCTACGTGAAGTTAAGGAACAAGTTGTGACCAGTCCTTTGCTCCGGAACCAGTCCCTCCCACTAACGCCCTGCCCTCCCCGAGGTTGACAAGCGTGTCAGCATCGTAGCGCAATTGTATCGGCGAGGCAGGTCGGGAGATCCATTTTCATTTTCAAAATCAAATAGCTATCGATCTTTGCTTTCCACGCGGAGGGGCTCGCGCAATTGGCTATAATAGCGCCCAATCAAGAGCGGAACGCCCGTTGTTTTCGCGGCCGCAATGGCCGTAAGGTCGCACCGCCGGTCCCTTTCAAAGCGAGACTGCAGGAGTTTCCGTGGGCAAAATCAAAGTCAAGAACCCGATCGTCGAGATGGACGGTGACGAAATGACACGGATCATCTGGAGGACGATCCGCGAGAAGCTGATTCTTCCCTATCTCGATGTCGCGCTGAAATACTACGATCTCGGGGTCGAGGCGAGGGACAAGACCAACGATCAGATCACGATCGACGCGGCCAACGCCACGCGGAGGTACGGCGTGGCGGTGAAATGCGCGACCATCACTCCGGACGAAGGACGCGTCAGGGAGTTCAACCTGAAGCAGATGTGGCGCAGCCCAAACGGTACCATCCGCAATATTCTCGACGGCACGATTTTCCGGGAGCCGATCATCTGCAAGAATGTGCCGCGGATCGTGGCCCACTGGAATAAGCCAGTGGTCATCGCGCGTCACGGATTCGGCGACCAGTATCGGGCCACCGAGATCAAGTTCGATGGCCCCGGTACGATCAAGCTCGGCTTTCAGCCCGAGGGTGGCGGCCCTGTGATCGAGCGCGAAGTATTCAAGGCACCCGGCGCCGGGGTCACCATGGCGATGTTCAACCTCGACGAATCGATCAAGGGATTTGCGCGCGCCTGCTTCAACTACGCCTTGCAGCGCAAGTACCCGGTCTATTTCTCGAGCAAGAATACGATCCTCAAGGTCTACGACGGCCGGTTCAAGAACCTGTTCCAGGATATCTTCGACGCCGAATTCAAGAAGGAGTTCGAAGCGGCCGGCCTCACCTACGAGCACCGTCTGATCGACGACATGGTGGCCGCGAGCCTCAAGTGGAGCGGCGGCTATCTGTGGGCGTGCAAAAACTACGACGGCGACGTGCAGTCCGACACGATCGCCCAAGGCTATGGCTCGCTCGGGCTCATGACCTCAGTTTTGATGTCCCCCGACGGGAAGGCGGTCGAGGCTGAGGCGGCACACGGTACCGTGACTCGGCACTACCGGCTGCATCAACAAGGCAAGCCCACTTCAACCAACCCCATCGCTTCGATTTTCGCTTGGACGCGGGGGCTGATATTTCGCGGGCGCATGGACGGCACGCCCGACGTGCTCAGATTCGCCGAGACATTGGAAAAGGTCTGCGTGGATGTCGTGGAATCGGGCAAGATGACGAAGGATCTGGCAATCCTGATACGTCCGGACCACCCCTTCCTCGCTACCGACGAATTCCTGGGCGCAGTGGACGCAGAGCTCAGCCAGCGTATGCACTGACGCGAGCGCGCGCGAACAAAAAGGCCTCCACGCGAGGACCCTCTTTCCGTTTCCAAGGACAAAACCCGACCTGACCCCGGGTTTCCCGGGGCGAAAACGAAGGGGGACTTGCGACCGCGGGCGGCTGCGCCGCCCGCGCGAGCCGCTAGCTTGCGGCCTGGATGTTCGAAGCCTGCTTGCCCTTTGGGCCTTGCGTGACTTCGAACTGGACTTTCTGTCCTTCCTTGAGCGTTTTGAACCCGCTCATCTGAATCGCGGAGAAGTGCGCGAACAAATCCTCGCCGCCGTCATCCGGGGTTATAAAGCCATAACCCTTGGCATCATTGAACCACTTAACCGTACCTGTTGGCATAGAGCCTTCCTGAATTTTAGAACCGGGAAACTTTCCCAACTATGCCTGTACTTCGACGCAGCAGAGGGATGTGAGCCTGCAGACCGCATGGAGGACAAACACAGGGAAGCCTTTTACGCGCTTTGAGCGACGGCGTCAAGTGCCCCGAAGAGCGTCAACCCGTTGTTCTGCCGAAACGTTTGGAGGTTGCATGGCGTGGCGACAGCGATTACATTATCAACGATGTGCCTACACCGAACGGAGGCGTTCTGACTGACAGGGTGTGCATGAGACTCGTGATTTTTCCGCTCGCGACGGGTCCGAGCGGTTTGACGGGTGCAAGCTTCTGGCATAAGTTAAGTAAGGTATGGCAAGCCGCATGCGAGAAGGCGCTCTACTCGAGGCCAAGAGGGCCAAGCTCAAGCCTCCTCCCCTGTTCAAGGTCATCCTTTTGAACGACGACTACACCCCAATGGAATTTGTCGTCATCGTGTTGCAGAGGTTCTTTTCCATGACGCGGGAAAAGGCGACCCAGGTCATGCTCAAAGTCCATCGAGAGGGCATGGGGATTTGCGGGATCTACCCCAAGGACGTCGCCACTACCAAGGTCGAGCAGGTTGTCGGGTACGCACGCAAGCACCAGCACCCGCTACAATGCGTGATGGAGGAAACGTGAGAACGAGGGAGCTCAAGCCCCTCGTTGATCTGATGAGGGCCGGGAACGAAAGATGATCGCGCAGGAACTCGAAGTCAGTCTCCACATGGCGTTCGTAGAGGCGCGCCAGAAGCGCCATGAGTTCATCACCGTCGAGCACCTGCTGCTCGCGCTGCTGGACAATCCGACGGCCGCGGAAGTGCTGCGCGCCTGCGCTGCCAACATCGAGGAATTGAGGAAAGCGCTCGGAGACTTCATCGCCGCGCACACCCCCACGGTCGCGGGCACCGAGGAAATCGATACCCAGCCGACGCTCGGTTTCCAGCGCGTCATCCAGCGCGCGATCCTGCACGTCCAGTCCTCGGGTAAGAAGGAAGTGACCGGCGCCAACGTGCTGGTCGCGATCTTCGGCGAGAAGGACTCCCATGCCGTGTATTTCCTGCACCAGCAGGGCGTCACGCGCCTCGACGTGGTGAACTACATCTCGCACGGCATCACCAAGACCCCGGCCTCCAAGGAGGCGAAGGGCGGCGGCGAAGCCGAACAGGAAACCGCGGGCGACGAGCAGCAGTCCGGCGGCGCTCTCGAGACGTATACGCTCAACCTCAACGCCCAGGCCCTGGTGGGCAAAATCGATCCGTTGATCGGCCGCGAGCGCGAGATCGAACGCGTCATCCAGACGCTGTGCCGGAGGCGCAAGAACAATCCCCTCCTTGTGGGCGAGGCGGGCGTGGGCAAGACAGCCATCGCCGAAGGGCTCGCGCGTCGTATCGTCGAGGGCCAGGTTCCGGAGATCCTCGCGCGCTGCCAGGTGTACATGCTCGACATGGGCGCACTGCTTGCCGGGACCAAGTACCGCGGCGATTTCGAACAGCGTCTGAAGGCAGTGCTGAAGCAACTGGTAGACAACCCGAATGCGATTCTATTCATCGACGAAATCCACACACTCATCGGCGCCGGCGCCGCTTCGGGCGGGACGCTCGATGCTTCGAACCTGCTGAAACCGGCGCTCTCTTCGGGTGCACTGAAATGCATCGGCGCTACGACCTACAACGAGTACCGCGGCGTGTTCGAAAAAGATCACGCCCTATCGCGGCGCTTCCAGAAGATCGACGTGCCCGAGCCTTCCGTTGAGGAAACGGTCGCGATCCTGCGCGGCCTGAAATCGCGTTTCGAGGCGCATCACGGCATCAAATACAGCGTCAACGCGCTCACCAGCGCCGCCGAACTCTCTGCGCGCTACATCAACGACCGGCACTTGCCCGATAAGGCGATCGATGTCATCGATGAGGCAGGCGCAGCGCAGAAGATCCTGCCCAAGTCCAAGCAGAAAAAGGTCGTCGGCAAAACCGAGATCGAGGAAATCATCTCCAAGATTGCGCGCATCCCCCCGGCCTCGGTGTCGCAGGACGACCGCGCCGCCCTCAAGAACCTCGACCGCGACTTGAAGGCGGTCGTGTTCGGCCAGGATCAGGCCATCGAAGCGCTGGTGTCGGCGATCCGCACTGCGCGCTCGGGCCTTGCCAATCCGCAGAAGCCGATCGGGGCCTTTCTTTTCTCGGGTCCAACAGGTGTCGGAAAAACCGAAGTCGCGCGCCAGCTTGCGTACTGCATGGGGATCGAATTGCACCGCTTCGACATGTCCGAATACATGGAGCGGCACGCGGTATCGCGCCTCATCGGTGCGCCTCCAGGTTACGTGGGTTTCGACCAGGGCGGTCTTCTGACGGAAGCGATCACCAAGAAGCCGTACGCGGTGCTGCTCCTCGATGAGATCGAGAAGGCGCACCCGGACATCTTCAACATCCTGCTACAAGTGATGGACCACGGCACGCTCACCGACAACAACGGCAGAAAGGCCGATTTCAGGAACATCATCATCGTCATGACAACCAACGCCGGGGCGGAAGCGCTCAACCGACCGGTGATGGGCTTCACCGCCAAAAAGGAGCCCGGCGACGAGAGCGCTGAAATCAAGCGGCTGTTTTCTCCGGAATTTAGGAATCGATTGGACGCGACCATCTCGTTCAGGTCGCTCGATCACGATATCATCCTGCGCGTGGTGGACAAGTTCCTCATGCAGCTCGAGGCCCAGTTGCACGAGAAAAAGGTCGATGCGGTATTTACCGACGCGCTGTGCGAGCACCTCGCCAAGCACGGCTTCGATCCGCTGATGGGTGCGCGCCCGATGTCGAGGCTCATCCAGGACACGATTCGCCGCGCGCTTGCTGATGAGCTGCTCTTCGGCAAGCTCGCCAACGGCGGGAAGGTCACGGTGGATATCGACGAGGCGGGCAAGATCACGCTCAAGTTCTTCGACGAAAAAGTGCCCGAGGTGGCTCCGGAAACATAAGCGTTCTCTAAAGAGGCCAAACAAAGGTCGCCGCTGGCGGCCTTTTTTTCCGGCCGCGCCCCTTGACAGCCAGGCGGGCCGGAAGGAAACTCGAAACACGAGAAGACAAATCCTCGAGGAGTCCGTAATGATCCGTTCACTGCTCGCCGCCGCGCTCGCTTCCGGCACAGTTCTCACTTTGCCCACTCTGGCGCAAGGCATCGATCCCAACCTCGGCCGCAATCTTGCCGCTGCCTGCGCCAACTGCCACGGCACAAACGGACTGAGCCAGCAGGGGATGCCGAACTTGGCCGGCCAGCAGCGGACCTATCTCGCCCAGCAGATGCAGGACTTCAGAGCGGGCAAGCGACCCGCGACGATCATGCACCAGATCGCGAAGGGGTACAGCGACGAGCAGATCGAGGCGCTCGCGGCGTATTTTTCGGCGCAAAAGGCGAGATAGGAGGCGACGATGAGCCGAGTCAGCCGACGCGAGTTCCTGAAAGCCTCCGGCGCCGCGGCCGCCACTTCGCTCCTGTCCGGCTGCGTTACCCAGCCGGGCGTTCCGTCGAAACCGATCGGGCGCGTGATCGTGGTCGGCGGCGGCTTCGGCGGTGCCACCGCCGCAAAGTACCTGCGCATGTGGAGCGAAGGCACGATCGAGGTGTTCTTGATCGAGCGCAACCCCGAGTTCATTTCCTGTCCCACCTCGAACCTGGTTCTCGGAGGGACCCGGACCCTCGCGGACATCACGCGCAGCTATGCGAAGCTGCGCGAATACGGCGTGCAGGTGCTCCGCGATGAAGCCACTGCCATCAACGTCGAGAAGAAGCGGGTGTCCCTCAAGCGCATCGAGGATCTGCCCTACGACCGGCTGATAGTATCGCCGGCGGTGGATTTCATGCACGAGGCGATCGAGGGCTACAACGCCGAGGCGCAGAAGACCATCCTGCATGCCTGGAAGGCTGGCCCCGAAACCGTCGCGCTGCGGCAGCAGCTCGAGGCGATGCCGGACGGCGGCGTGTGCGTCATCGGGGTTCCCCGGTCGCCCTTCCGCTGCCCGCCGGGGCCTTACGAGCGCGCCTGCCAGGTGGCGTTCTACTTCAAGCAGGCGAAGCCGCGCTCCAAGGTGATCATCCTCGACGCCAACGAGGACGTCGTCTCTAAGCCCGCGCTTTTCAAGGCCGCATGGAACGATCTCTACAAGGGCACGATCGAGTACCGCGGCAACAACGAAGTCAAAGCGGTGGACGCGCGCGCGAAGACGGTGAAAACCGATTTCGAAACAATCAAGGGCGACGTGCTCAACGTGCTGCCGCCCATGCGCGCCGGAGACATCGCGCGCACCGCGGGGCTTCTCACCCCGAGCACGCGCTGGTGCGGCGTGGACTGGCTCAGCATGGAATCGACCGTGCACAAAGGCATCCACGTGCTCGGCGACGCCACGCTTTCGGCGCCGGCAATGCCCAAGTCCGGCCACATGGCGAACAACCACGGCAAGCTCGCCGCGGCCGCGATCATCGAGCTCATGAACGGCCGCGCACCCAATCCGCAACCCGTCATCGCCAACACCTGCTACAGCTTCGTTTCCGACAAGGAAGTCATCCACGTCGCATCGGTGCACCGCTACGATCCCGCGCAGAAAACGCTGACGGTGGTGCCGGGGGCGAGCGGCGTGTCTGCCGGTCGGAGCGAGCTTGAAGGAGCCTACGGCTGGGCGTGGGCGCAGAACATATGGAGCGATATGCTTGGCTAGCCATACCCTCTCCCCGCCTCTGTGAATATCAGCCGGGAAGCGGCACGCGTACCTTGTGCTCGAGCAGGCGCTTGCGGCTCGCCTCGGAGAGTCCCTTCGGCGTGGTGAAGCCGAGCGCGCTCGAGCGGCGCCAGAAGAGCTTCTTCAGGGTATCGTCATCGAATTCGGAAGGCGCGAGGCGGCGCAGCTCGCCGCCTTCGAGCGCGGCGATCGCGATGCCGTCGCGAAACAGCACGCGGTTCGGCGCGATCGCCCCGACGCGCGCCTCGGAAGTCACGATGCCGACGAGATTGAGCGGATCGGCGCCGGAGATCGCGACGAGCTCGCCGCTCTTCTCCAGCTTCCTCACGGCGCGCAAGCGCCCGACCGCATCGGAGAGCGCGAACTGCTCGCCGCCGAAGCCCGAGACGAAGCGCCCGCCGCGGATCTCGCCGCGCGCTTCCAGCCGCCGGTACACCGCCGCGAGCTCGCGCCAGGTCGGCAGCCGCGACTCGCGCACGAGCAGGGCGCGGAAAACCACGCCGTAGCGGCGCAGCAAGGTTCGCGCGATCTCCTCGACGCGCCTGCCGTCGTCGGCCGCCGCATCGCCCCGCAGGATGGCCCAGCGTCCGGCGGTGTCCACTTCGTAGGCAGGCCGGCGGCGCCCCGAGCGCCGCTTGTGTTTCTCGGAGGGTGCAAGCAGCGCGCGCAAGCCCCCGAAGCTGTCCGCCGTGACGAGACCCAGGCCCGCCAGCTCGCCGAGCGAGCGCTCGGCCTGGCTGCGCAGCTGCCCCGTGGCGGATACGATCTCGTGGAAGAACGACGCGCCGCGCGAGCGCAGCGCCTCGTAGACGGCGCGCGCCTCCGAGCCGAGCTCCCCGGCTTCCGGCTCCGCGGCCGCACGCCACAGCCCCGCGTGCTGGCGCAGCATCAGGGCGATCGGCGAGCTGCGCAGCGGCGCCTTGCCCGTCCCGTTCGCGGGAGAGAGCCGGCCCCAGGCTACCCGCCCGGAGAGGCAAAGCCTGTCGATGAAATCGGGCACGTAGTCCAGCACGCGGGCGGCGAGCACCTCGTGCTCCCAGGCGCCGGCGGCAACTTCGTAGCCGTCGAGCTGCTCGACCACCGCGGCGAGCCCTTCGGGACCCTTCAGCTGCTGCTCGCCCGCGACGTGCTGCCAGTGCAGGAGAAAGCGCATGAAATCGGCGGCGCTGACCGGTTCGATCTCGGCGCGCAGCCGGTTGAGCGTATAGCGGTGAATGCGCGCAAGGAGCCTGCGGTCGCACCATTCGAGTTGGGCGGCGCCGGCAGTGAACCGGCCACGCAAGAGCTTCCCTTCGTTTTCCAGCGCGAGCAACGCGCCGTCGATGAGAGCAGTTTCGGGAAGCCCGAGCGAATCGGCTAGGCTGCGCGCGGTCACCGGCCCGAGCACCTCGGTTCGCCCGCGGATGAGCTCCCGCGCCGCGTCCTCGCGCGTCCACGACTTGCGCAGGCGCTCCGGGATCGCCGGTACCGCGGATTGCGGAACGACTGCGTTCAGCTCGTCGAAGCGCTCGACCGGGATCCAGAAGCCCTTGGCGTCGAAAGCGCGTCCGTCGGAGACGAGCTCATCGAAGAGCGTGCGCCAGCCGGGCGACGTCTCCTCCGCTCGAATGAATCCGGCAAGAAGCAGGGCGTCGTGCAGCTCGTCGGCGGTGTTCGCCGCGGGCCAGGCTTCCTCGCGCACGCGCTCGATCGCGGCGGGGTCGAGCGCGCCGAGGTCGTCGGCGCTGCGCGGCTCGGTCGTGCGCCGCGTATACACGGCGCGAGTGCGGCGCTCCTCGAGCGGCGCGTCGTCGAGGAAGGTGTACACCGCGGAATTCAGGATCTCGTTGCAGAACACGGAGGGTTCGGGCGTGTCGCGCGCCACGCACCGGATCTCGCCCGCGAACACGCGCTCTAGCACCCGCACCAGCCGCGGCAGGTCCATCGCCTGCTCGAGGCAGTCGCGGATCGCCTGGTCGACGAGCGGATGCCTGGGCAGCTCGCGCGCGCCCTGGATGTTGTCCAGGCAGGCCGCCGCGTCCGGGAAGATCGCGGCG
>DASPWT010000192.1:0-10496 GCA_035637655.1 Burkholderiales bacterium
CCCCGTTGTTCACGTACCCTTGGCCCCAGTCCTGCATGTTAGCGAACCAATTCTGCACCAGCGGGGTCACGTCCCACTTGACCCAGCCTATTGCAAAATTGGTCGGCAGCGGGTTGCCGGAGTCGTCGGTGCCCGTGACACCCGACGTTGCATCATAGGTACCGCCGGGATTTGTCCAAAAAATATAGTTGTTGGCTTTGACAAATTGGGCGTAATTCCAGGTTGCGCCGTTCGCCGGCCCACTTCCCGATTTCGTGCCTTCATCCCATGGTTGGGTCACACGGTAGGCCGTAACCGTTTTTGCTAGGCCAGTCTGGGTATTGTTATCGAAGGAGTAGAGTTTCATCGTGGCGCTGACGATTTGCGTCGGGGCGCCGGTCGCGGAGTTCGTCGTCGGGATGCTGGTGAGGTCGAATTGCACTAGGCTACGACTAATATTACTACTGCCACCACCGTTCCAGACGCCTATTGCAGAATAACCACCTTCGTTAAAATTATTCGTGGAGCAGCAGATGAAGGTATCTTTCGTGGTGATCAACGTGATCGTTGTGTTGGTCGCGGGCGTGCCCGAGGCCGATGGCGGGACGGGGGCGCCGCAGGGCAGCAGAGTGTTCAAGGTCAGTTTGGGGCGCGCGGACTCCCCCAGGGTGTCCGTGGCGGTACTGTTGCTGCTCACGTAATCGGTGTTCCCGATGTTATATCCAGCGGCGGGAGAGCCGACGAGCCAGATGCCGTAATTCGTGTAGACACCACTCATCCACGCGGCCGCCGCGTTGGTGAGGTCCCAGTCGTACCAGCCGACCACGTCGGTATACGGTATGCTGGCCACCGGCACCGGCGCGTAGCGGGGAGAGGACCATGTATGGGCGGGCGGGGGCGTCACATATCCATCGTAGGTATCCCAAGTAGCGCCATCGGCCCCTGATCCTCCGGTCCCCGTCCCCGCCACCCAGTTCTGGGTGATCAGTTGGGCGTTCACCGATCCGCTGCTCCCCGCCGAACCGGGGCTGCTCATAAACAGCGAGAGCTTGGCGCCGGGCTGCAGCTTGGCGGGGGTGCTGGGCGGGTCGACGCCGTACCACGGAATCGCGCGGCTTCCCGGCGGAAAAGAAGGGCTTCCCGGCGGAAAAGCCGCAAGATCGAACTTCAGCAACGGCTGCAAGTTGGAAGGGGTGGTAGAAAGCTTCATGACCAGCGCGCCGCCGAAGTTGCGGTCGGAACTGCCGCCGTCGAGATAGGTGTCGTATCCGGCCGGCTGAAGGGAATCACCGGGCCGTACGATGATGGTCATGGGAGACTGGTAGACGTAGGCGTCGCGAGTCAAGGTCACCGAGGCGCCGTTGTAGCTGCCGGTGGAAACGAGCCCTATCGGCGGCGGCGGGTTGCCAGTTAGCTTGTTCTTGCTCGCGTAGGCCGAATACGTGGCGCCGAAGAAATTGGTGACCGTCCCGCTCGTCGGGTAGTTGGTTCCGGTGCAGCCCATGCCCGGGCTCTGGCTCTGAATCACGAAATTGACCGCCTGCAGGCCGGCCTCGGCCGCGTAGCGGGCGCGGTCCAGGTCGGACCGGTTGGCGATCATGCGCGCGTTGACGCCGTTGTCGCGGTTGAGCAGGAAGGCGATGGCCGCGATCAGGCTCATGGCGAGGATCACCGGCAGCAGCGTGAAGCCAGCCCCCTTGGTATGGCGCAGCGCAAGCGTCACAGCGCACCTCCGCCCAGCCGCACGCTGGTGCTGAGCGTCACCACCGGAGCGCCGGCCGCCTCCAGCGTCAGGCTGAGGGTCGCCGCCGGGTCGTCCACCGGCCCCGCGCCCGCCGGCAGCTGCGCGGAGAACGCGGTGACGTTGTTTGCGATTACGGCGCCTGCGGCGCAGCCGGGGTCGGTGACCAAGCTCGTCTCGACCAGCTGATTGCCGCCTTTGAGGCAGTACAGGGTGGGTGAAAACCAGTCGCCGGTGGCGCCGGGTAACGGGGTGGTGAGAACCTTGGGCGCCGTGCTGCGGGCCTTCGCCGCCATTCTGTCCAGCGCGAACCGCGCTTGATAGACGAGCTCGTTCGCCTGCCGGCCGGAGGTCTGCGCATTGAGTCCGAGCACGACCACGGAGTCGAGCGCCGCGAGGATGACAGCGGCGAGCGTCATCGCGATCAGCAGCTCGATCAGGGTCAGCCCGCGCTGTGAACGGCGGTTCGCCATCTCACCACCACCTGCCGACCAGGGTATTCAAGCCGTTCGCGCTGCCCTCGGCCTCGTAATACACGCTCACGAACACCAGCCCGGTATCGCTCGCGCTCGGGTTCAAGGCTCCGGTGGAGGCGTCATAACGGTACAGCACCACAATGCGGCGGCCGGGCGTGCCGACGGGATCGGAAAATGGCCCGTTGGCTGAAGTCGCGTTGCCCCCGGCGAAGTAGGTTTGCGCATACAGGTCGGCGAAGGGTTTGGCGAGCACCTGCTCCATTTTGTCGCGCAGCGTCAGCTGCCTCGCCGCAAGCGACGGGCTCTGGCCGCCCGCGACGCCCGATTGCAGCGCCTGCAGCGCCGGCACCAGCAGCACGGTGAGCAGAACGACCGAGAGCAGAATTTCCACGTAGGAAAAGCCGCGCGGGTGAAGACGATTTAAGAGGGAGCGGTTCGCCATGGCAGCCTCTAGGGGAGGGTGACCAGCCCAGTGATTTCGTTGAGGGCCACCGTGACGCTTTGCGGCCCCAACGTCAGCACGACGCCGCTGTTCGGCCCCAGCGGGCCCACCAGGTTTGGGTTTGGTGTCACGTTGTCGAACACATTCAGTTGCGTCCCGGGGCCAATCAGGAGCCGCGAATAGGCCGTGGTGCCATACATGAACCTCACTGCCATGCTGACCTGCCCGGAAAAGGCGGGACCTGAAGTGTCGACGTCCAGGGCGCGCTTGGTGAGCGGGTCGCTCAGCGGGCCCCAGGCGGTTTTATCGCAGGCAGCGCTCGACCAAACCAGCACATGTCCGGGAACACTGCCTTCCACCCAGGTACAACCGCCGATGCGCTCGGCCTCGCTGATCGCGAAGCGCAGCGCGTTGCCGACTTCGGCGGCGGCCACGCCCAGCTTGGTGGGGTTCTGCGAGGAGAGCAGCGGGATCGCCGCCAGGGCGACGATCCCGATCAGCACGACGACTACCAGGGTCTCAAGAAGCGTGAACCCCCGCGAGGATTGCCCCGATTTCACGCGAGCTGCTCACAGGGGTCGCTGAAGTGCGCTCGTCAGTGGGTGAAGTACGGCAGGCCTTTGCTGTCGTTCACGGTACTGTTCATGACGATCTGGCCCGACGTCCTGTCGTAGGCCCAGCCGCCCGTGGTTCCGCACGTAGCGCATGTTGCCGTCGCACCTGTCCCCGTAACGAGCGGCGTACCGGCCGCCGTCACGACGATATCGGCGGCCACGGAACCCTTCTGGGTGATCGGATCGGTCGGGATGCCCTTCTCCCTGCGGTAGTAGGGCCCGAACCTGAAGTTCGTGTCGGTAGTGGTGCAAGTCAGGCCGCTCGCAGTGGAATACATGAGCATCTGATCTATGAACGCCTGCGCACCGGCGGCCGTCGCGCCTGCCGTGCCTGCACAGGTGGCGGTGCCTGAGACGTTGCCGGGATACACGCTGCTGTGCTGGACGCGGTAAAGCTCGATGGCCGAGCGCATCCCCGCCAAATTGGCATCGAGCGCCGCTTCCTGCGCATCGCGCGTCGCGCTGCTGAACTGCGGCACCACGATCGCCGCCAGGATCGCAATGATGATGACTACGATCAGCAGCTCGACCAGCGTGAAGCCGGCCTGTATCGGTCTGATTATCAACGAGCGCATGGTTCCCTCCCAGGGATGCCAAACAAGCCGGCATGGTACGCCTAACCGGGGAATTATGCCCGGTAAATGTTTGTGAAGATGAGTAATATTTCTGGAGCCCGGGCTGACGGGTGGGTCCCTAGTGAACGGCCCTCGAGAGCTTGAAGATGGGAAGGATCAGCGAAGCGACGAGGAGGCCCACCACCACGCCCATGACCATCAGCATCAACGGCTCGGCGACCTTCGCCAGGACGGCGATGCGCCGGTTCAGCTCGCGCGCGTAGAAATCGGCGATCCGCAGCATCACCTTTCCGAGGTTGCCGCTTTGCTCCCCGGTGGAAATCATCTCCCGCACCATGGGCGGGATGAATGCCGCCTGGTTGAAGCCGGAGGCGATCCCATGGCCTTCGTTCACGTGCTGGCGGACCGTCTCCAGGAATCTCGAGAAGACGAGGTTGCCGACCACGTCCTGCGATGCCTTGAGCGCTACGGTGATCGGCACGCCGCTTGCAAGCGCCAAGCCGACCACGCTCAGCGTCTGATTGAGGTAGACCTGGACGAAGATGTCGCCGATCACGGGCGTGCGCATCTTCAACTCGTCCACCAGCCGCGCGCCAGCCGGGGTCCTGATCCAGGCGAGCAGGGCTCCCAGGCCGAGCCCCAGCACGACCGATGTCAGCAACCAGTGGTTTCGCAGGAAATCGGAAACCCACATGAGCGCCAGGGTCGTTGCGGGGAGCTGGTCGCGGATCGAAGCGAACAAGTCTTGAAACTTGGGGAAAATGACCACCAGCACGAAGATCACGACCGCGAGCGAAAACACCATCAGGAAAACCGGATAGGACAGCGCCGAGACGACGACGCCGCGCAAGCGGCTGTTCTTCTCGTCCATCTCCAGGAGCTGCTGCAGCACCCGCTGCATGAAGCCCCCTTCCTCGGCGGCCGCGACCAGGCTCACGTAGGTCTGCGAGAACATCTCCGGATGGCGGGAAAGCGCCACCGAGAAAGGCTTGCCCTCGGTGACCGTCTCGGCCAGAGACTCGAGGATCGCGGTCAACCTGGGATCCTCGCTCTGCTGTCTCAGCGCCTTCAGCGCCTCGTGAATGCTCACGCCGGTGTCCAAGAGCAGCGCAAGCTGCTCCGTGAAGACCATGCGCTCGTTCACCCCGATCGCGCGCGAAGGCAGACGCAGCTTCGCGTTCAGAAGGCCGCGGAGTTGCCCAGCTCCGGTTTTTGAGGGGGCGGCCGGTGTCTGGCTGATTTCGAATGCCATGCGGGGCTTTAGGCGGCGTGAATGACGCGGGAGACTTCTTCGAGGGTGGTGCGCCCCTCCAGGACGCGCTGCAGCCCGTCGGAGAACAGGGTCGAGGAAACCGCGGTCTTGGCGAACGCCTGAAGCTGGTCTTTGGACGGATTCTTGATCATCAGCCGCTGCAGGTCCTCGGTGGACTCGACGATCTCGTGAATGCCCATCCGCCCCCGGTAGCCGGAATCGTAGCAGACCGGACAGCCGCGCCCCTTGGTGAGCCGGGCGTCCTTCGGCAAGCCGTAGGCCGCGGCGACGGCCGGCGGCGGCAGATAGGTGTGCTTGCACGCCTGGCATACCTGCCGCACCAAGCGCTGCGCGACCACGCCCGCCAAGGCCGAAGACAGAAGATAGGGTTCGACGCCCATGTCCATCATTCGCGACAGCGCTCCCAGGGCATCGTTGGTATGCAGCGTGGACAGCACGAGGTGTCCGGTCAGGGCTGCCTGCACGGCGATTACGGCTGTCTCGTTATCGCGGATCTCTCCCACCATGATGATGTTCGGGTCCTGGCGCAGGATGTGCTTCAGCATCTTGGCGAAGCCGAGCCCGATCGGTTCGCTGACCGGGTTCTGGTTGATGTTGTCGAGCTGGTATTCGACTGGATCCTCGATCGTGACGATGTTCTTTTCGACGCTGTTCAGATAATTGATGGCCGCGTACAGCGTGGTGGTCTTGCCGCTGCCGGTCGGGCCGCTGACCAGGATCAACCCGTAGCTGCGGCCGAGCAGTTTCTTGAACAATTCCAGATTGGGCGGCCTCATGCCCAGCTTCTCGACGTCGAGGATGGAATGGTTCTTGTCCAGCACCCGCAACACCACCTTTTCGCCGTGGATGGCCGGCATTGAGCTGAAGCGCAGGTCGATGGTGCGGCCCTGCGTCACGACCTGAATGCGGCCGTCCTGAGGCATGCGCCGCTCCGCGATATCGAGGTTGGCCATGACCTTGAGGCGGGAAATCATTGCCGGGTGCACATCCGGGCGCAGGGTCAGCACTTCGTAAAGCACGCCGTCGATGCGAAAGCGGACCGCCGATCGGTTGCGGGAGGGCTCGATGTGGATGTCGCTCGCGCCGTCGCGCACGGCGCGCTGGATCAGGCCGTTGACGAGGTTGATGACCGGGCTCCCCGCCGCCATCTCGTCGATCGCGCTGAAATCGGTCGGGCCCCGCTCGACCAGCTGCAGATCGGTCGGCAGGTTTTCCACCAGCTCGGAGGTGAGCTCGTTGCCGCTGTAGGCGTCGAACTGGCACTTGGTGATCTCTTCGAGCCGCGTGAGCACCAGCCGCAGCTTGCAGCCCGTGATTTCCTGAATTTCGTCCAGAACCGGTACCGCCAGAGGATCGGCGGTCGCCAGGGTGAGCGTGTCGTGCACCTTGAACATCGGCAGGACCTTCAGCCGGCGGGCGGCTTCCTTGGACAGCAGGGACACCGCGGCCGGCTCGTAAAGCCCGGGGCGGAGCGAGACGCAGGGGATTCCCATCTGGAGGCTCAGGGCCCTGAACAGGTCGGACTCGGACAGGCCGGTATTTGCGACCAGCCACTGGCCCAGGCGCTTGCTGGTGCCGGATTGCGAGCGCACCGCTTCGGACAATTGTTCTTGCGTGACCAGGTTCATCTCGACGGCGATTTCGCCAAGCCGCTTTCTCTGCTGCGGCACCAGGCGCGCGCCGAAGGAGTGCACCGCGTTCGGTCCGAGCGCCGCCGCGGAACTGGGGTCGATGATGCCGTTCGCGATGAAGATATCCTTAAGGAGAGGCGAGGGATTGGCGAACTGCAGCTTTCCGCCGCGGGAGCTGAGCCGGGCGTTGGCCTCCAGGATGATCTCGATGCCCCTGCCGTTTACCAGGGTGATGCGATCCAGATTCAGGACCACGTGGATCCGGTTGGAAGCGATGCAGGAGTTGATGGCTTCGGACAACGCCGCCTGGACCGCCTCCTCCACTAGGGAGCCGGCCGGGGCGAGATAGCTTGTGCCCCCGAGGTTGCTGTGTGCGACCGCCTCTGTCATGTCAGGATGGTGTTGCGCTTTTTCCGCCGGGTAATGAATCGCCTGGCACATGCGGAGTCGCACGCAAGCTTCATGCCTGGGCCTCCAGCCGTGCGGGCTGGGCTTCGAACTGTATCGAGAACTCGGTCCCCTTGCCCAGCTCGCTGTGGACGGAAATCGTTCCGTGATGAAGCTCGACGATCCGCTTGGCGAGATAGAGGCCGAGTCCATGCCCGCTGCGCGAGGTGACCTCCTTGCTGCCGGACCGATAGTATTTCTCGAACACCCTCTCGCAGTCCTCCGGCGAGATGCCGATGCCCTGATCGCTGATGCTGATCTTCATCTGGTTCTCGGGCAGCTTTTCCGCATTCAGAATCACCCGGCCGGCGGGACGACTGTACTTGATCGCGTTGCTCAGCAGGTTGTCGATGGCGATGCGGAACAGGTCCTTGTCGAGCCTCGCCGACCCCAGGTCCGGCGGGATTTTCAGCTCGACCTGCACCTGCCTCGCCCGCGCGCTCTTGCTCATGCTGTCCACGATCTCCTGCAACAAGTCCTGAATCTTCACCCGCTGGCGCTCGATGGGCAGGGTGTCGGTTTCCAGCTTGGAAATGTTCAGAAGATTATTGATCAACTGAGCCGCCCGCTCGACCTCGCTGTGTATGGTGTTCACTGCTTCTACGCGGTCTTGATCGGAGAGCTTGCGGTAACCGAGAAGCAGCTCGCTGAAGGTCGCGATGGTGGTGAGCGGCGTCTTGAGCTCGTGCGAAACCTGGGCGACGAACTCGGCGCCCGCCTGCCGGGCGAGATAATCTTCGCTGATGTCGCGGAACGCGATCAGCATGCCAAACACGATCGAGCGGTCGCGCGGCGAAAACAACGGGTAGGCCGATACGGAAATTCTGCGATCGGGCTGTCCCTCCGGGGAATATTCGACGGCGGTGGTGTGAACAGCCGGGACGATCTGGTCCTTGAAGCGCGTCAGCAGCGAGAGCACTTCCGGACGAGCGCACCATTTCTGAGGGGGCTGGCCGATCAGCTCCTCGGGGCTCAAACCCAGCAAAATCCCGAGCTTTGGATTGGCGAGAGTGGGCAGGCCTGAATCGTCGATCACCAGCACCGCATCGGGAATCGCGTCCAGGATGGCCTGCACCTTTTCCTGCTTGTATGAGAGCAGCCGGCTCGAGGTCTGCGCCTCGAAGCGCTGCTGGTCCATCTCGCGGATTCTGGACTGAATTATTTGCATGAACTGGTCGAAGCGGTGGGCGAGGTGGCGGAATTCCACGCCTGGCGGGAAGCCCATTTCGATCCCGTAGGCCTTTTCGGCGTCCTCGAGCTTTTTTGTGAACCCGGCAAGAGGGCGAATCTCCTGCCTGATCATGAAATAGCAAAAGACCGTGAGCAGGAATACGGGCAAGACCATCAGCGCGACGGAGGAGATTTCGCCCGTCGGCGCACCTTGGAGCGTCTCGTGGTAGCCAATCCTGACGAAACCGGCAAGTTCCCCGCTCTTCAGGACCGGACCGAAGAACTCCCGGATCTTCCTTCCGTCCCCGGGGGAGACCAAGCTATGCTCGCCGAACCAGGATGCCGGCTCCGAGGGCATGGCTGCGGCCGGCACGATGCTGCCCGGAGAGGCGAACTCGAACAGCTTGTCGCCTGATATCGTCACGACGGCCGCATAGGCAAACGCGTCGCTGCCTTGAACGCTCGCCAGAGTGCTCACGAGATTCTTCTCACCGGGCCCGGGAACGAGCTGGGACAATTCCTTCCCGGACAGCGCCCGGGCGAGCGCTACGCCTTGGGAGCGGACCTTGTCGCGGTACAGCCTCGCCTGTTGCGAATAGAGCAGCGCGACGATCACGCCGATCACGGCCACCGAAGCCGCTATCATGGTCATTCCGAGCCGATCGCTTTTCAAGGCGTTTCGCAGCAACTGATTTCCCCTTCCTCTCCCCCTCCCTTCCCCCCGGGCGGGGTCCGTCCGGACCGGGTTTGACTGGTCTATTGGGACAAGTTTTAGCATAATGCGCCCAATCGTGATCTACGTCACAACTACCTCGGATCGTCTGTGAAGACAAAGATTTTGGTCATTGACGATGACCCCGGCGTCCGCAGGGGGCTCGCGTTGACCCTCAAGGCCGAAGGCTACCGCGTCACCGAGGCCGAGAACGGCCGCGCCGGGCTTGAGCTCGCGAGCGAGGAATCGCCCGACTTGGTTCTGTGCGACGTGGGCATGCCGGCGATGGACGGTTACGAGGTCGTGGAGCGGCTGCGCCGGATACCGGCGCTCGCCTCGACCCCGTTCATCTTTCTCACCGCTCACGACGAACGCGCCGATGTGCGCAGAGGGATGAATCTCGGCGCCGACGATTACCTGACCAAGCCCTTCACCCGCGCCGAGCTGATCGAGGCAATCGCGGTCAGGTTGAAAAAGCTCGATGTCTCGCGTGAGGCTCTGGCACAGCAGTTGATCGTCGGCAGCGACCGGTTGCGGCGGCGGTTCCGCAGCCGCCTCACCGGAGAGGCGGAACACACCGCGCTGGAGGACCTCGCCCAGCCCGGCGCGGGGAACTCCATCATCGAAGCCACTGTGTTGTTTACCGATATCCGCGGCTTCACCACCCTCTCGGAGCGCCTTTCCGTGGCGGAGATCGCGGCGCTGCTCAATACGTACTTTCAGCGCGCCTGCGAGCCGATCATCGCAGCTGGAGGGAAGGTCGTGAAATTCATCGGTGACGGCATCATGGCGGTGTTTCCGCATACCGATGACAATCCGCGGGAACACCAGGCGCTTCGCGCCATTCAGACCGGCCTCGGCCTGTCGATAATCGCCCATCACTTTCGCAATTGGATGCACGCGCAGTACTCCGACCGCGGGTTGCCGGAATTTGCAATCGGCGTCGGTATTCATACCGGCGAGGTGACCCTGTGCCAGCTCGGTGCGTCCGGACAGGAGGACTTCACGGCGATCGGCGACACGGTCAACATCGCCTCGCGGCTGGAAGGGCAGACGAAGGAACTGGGCTGGCCGGTGGTGGCAAGCGACGCGACGATCAACGCCGCCGGGGACGCAGTGGTTCACGGCGCACATCGAGTCGTGCACCTGCGCGGCCGAACTAAGCCCGTGCTCGTCTACGAAGTCATCGGCCTCAAGAATTTCCCTGCAACGCTGGACCGCGGCACAGGCGGTCTGTCCGAGCTGCTGCAAGAGGCGCTCGCGGGCAACGCAGAAGGTGCGGCAACCGCCGCGAAAGCCGCGCTGCGCGAGACGCTGGAGGCTTTGATGTCCGATCAGAGCCGACCCAGCGCATCCGCTCCCTTGCGCATCAAGAACTACAGCATCATCGGCAAGCTCGGCGACGCGGACGGGACGGCCATGTACTTGGCTGAGCG
>DASPWT010000193.1:0-8075 GCA_035637655.1 Burkholderiales bacterium
CCCCGCCAGGACCGAGTGCCCGGCCGCGATGATTTTCCCGTCCGCGGGCTGCCGCGCGATCGCCAGCGCGTACTCGACCTCCGAGGGGTCGATCTTGGTGGCGACGGCGCCGCTGCCGTTGAAGCTCGCGTCGAGCCCGCCGCCCGCCAAGTAGCGCTTGACGGCGATCGCCGTGGGCGGGATCGTCGTCGGGTCCCCCCCGCAGTCGGTCAGACCGATGCACGCGAGAACAAGCGGAAACGCCATTCCCAGACGCCATGAGGTTTTGCGGTTCATTTCGACTCCTTCTGGAGCAGAAGCTTAGTGCAAACACGCAACTTGCGTGCATTACAATCACCTGAATGATGCGGGGGTCCGTCAATCCATCTCATGACCAAACCTCGACTCGCGGAGCGGCGACATGGGTACACCGATTCAGACTGTGCTGATCTACGGTTACGGCGTCATGGGGCGCGGCGTCGCGAAGACTTTCGCCGATGCGGGCTTCACGACCATCGTCAGGAGCAGCCGCGTTGTAAAGCTCGAGGGGCTGCCGGCGAAGACGAGCGTCGTCGAACAGCTGCCGAAGGAGGCCCCGGACCTCGTCATGGAATTCGTGCCCGAGGACGTGCGCGTCAAGCAGGCCGTCTACGCCGAGATCGAAGCGGCGTATCCGGGCGACGCGCCGCTGATCGCGACCGGGACCTCGGGACTCGATCTGGTCGAGCTGGCGCGCGGGATGAAGCGC
Source organism: Burkholderiales bacterium (assembly GCA_035637655.1). GTDB lineage: Bacteria > Pseudomonadota > Gammaproteobacteria > Burkholderiales > SG8-39 > VBDM01. The sequence goes on from DASPWT010000193.1 coordinate 728, forward strand.
CCCGAGCGCTTTCTCGGCGTTCATTACTTCATGCCGGCCGATACCGCGCCGGTCGTCGAAGTGATGGCGGGGCTCGCGACCCCCCGCGCCGAGGTGGACCGCGTGGCCGATGCGCTCAGGCGCACCGGGAAGGAGCCGGTGGTGCTCTACAAGCCCATCGTCGGCTTCCTCGTCAACCGCCTTCAGCACGCGATCCTGCACGAAGCCTATTACCTGATCGAGGCTGGCGTCGCTTCCGTCGAGGACATCGACCACGCGGCGCGGAGGATGCTCGCGCCGCGCATGTGCCTGAACGGGCTCATCCAGCAGAAGGACATCAGCGGCCTCAAGATCCACGCCGACGCGCAGGAGTCGATCGTGCCGAAGCTCTTCCACAACGCGACCCCCAATCCGATGCTCCAGACGATGGTCGCCCTCGGCCGCACCGGGCTCTCGGCGGGCAAAGGCTTCTACGACTGGAGCGGGTGCGACGTGGAAGGCGTGCGCAGACAAGCTTCGAGCCAGCTCGCCAAGCTGCTCGAATTCCTGCGGAGCGGAATCGGCCCGCCGGCTCCGGGGACGCGGCCGAAGACGGTTTCGAAGTAGCAGATCAGGAAAGACGTGGAAGGCTTAGCCAGGTTTCGCCCCGCTTTGAATGAGGCACTATTTCGGTTGGGAACCCCTGTGCGCACCATCATATCAATCGGTACGCCCACGCGATCGCAGTAACGCCGTGATCTCCTTGGCCGTCTGCGGCTCGAGCGTGCCCTTGGCGAGCGCGAGCGGAATGGTGCGCAGGCTCAGGATGCGATAGAGCTCGAGCGAATCGGGCGCTTCCCTTGCGAGCACGCCGAGGTGTTTGCGCAGCGTGCCGACGTCGCCGCGCGCGATCGCGCTGCCCAGGCCGCCTGCCGCGCCCAGTTTCTCGGCGTTGTCCGCGGTGCCGCGCAGAAGGGGAAGGAGCGCGGCGAGCGCGTCGGTCTCCGCGATGCCGAGCTTGCCCCACAGCGCAATCGTTTCCTGGATGAGCGCGATGACGAAGGCGCCGGAGAAATTGGCCGCGGCGTGGTACAGCGCGCGCCCGCCTTCGGGCAGGCGCAGCGGGTTTGCGTCCAGAGCGCGCGCGAGCCGCTCGAGCTTTTCCACGAGCGCATCGGGACCGGCGAGCGCGATCGCGCAGCCTGCGAGCGCGCCAGGGGACTCTCCCGCGTCTCCGAACATGTGAAGCGGATGAAAACCTCCCGCGAGCGCGCCGTCGGCAACGGCTTTTTCCAGCGCATCGAGTTCGGCGGCGCCGCTGCAGTGCACGCAGGCCGAGCCCGCGCGCCACTTGATCCGAGAGGCGACGGCTTCGATCGCATCGTCGGGCACGGTGAGAAAAACGATGTCCGCGCGGTCCGCGACTTCCTGCGGCGCGCAGACGCGCGCGCCCGGAACGCGCTTCACGAGCGTTTGCGCGGAAGCGATGCTCCGGCTCGCGACGGCGATCACGTCCACGCCCGCGTGAGAAAAGCCTGCCGCGAGCCCGGTGCCCACGCGGCCGGCGCCGATGAAGCCGAGCTTGAGTTTTTCCGTCCGCATTTGTTACCAATTGTACGAGGGCTGTCGCTCCCGGGCGACAAGCAAGATCATTTGGAGCCGCGGGTCAACGCCGGCGGCATCCTCGCGTTTATCGGGTACGTGTCCGCAGCAATGGACATCAACTCTTAGCGAGGTTCCAAATGAAAAAGCTGATCGCAGTCCTGATGCTCGCCGCATTCGCCGGCACGACTTTCAACGTCGCAGCGCAGACGCCCGCCACGCCGGCGACACCCGCGCAATCCGCGACCCCGGCGACGCCCGCCAAGGCGGAGAGCAAGAAGACCGCCAAGTCGGAAGGCAAGAAAAGGGCCAAGGCCAAAAGCAAGAAGGCCGAATCCAAGAGTTAAAGCCGCACCGGCCCTAGCGGCCGCGCAAGACCAAAAAGGCGGGACCTCCCGCCTTTTTGCTTCTGGGGCACGCCCTTGCGCCTTCCGCCCGAAGGGATACAATCGCGGGCCTAATCCGACGCGGCACACGCTTGAATTCCCGAGCCCCGACCCCACCTTGCCGATAGCTTTCGACGCGGAGACCAAGAACATGAAACGCATCTTCCTCTTCCTCGCCACCAACTTGGCCGTGGTGCTGCTGCTCTCGGTCGTTGCGAGCGCTCTCGGGGTGGACCGGTTCCTCACACAGAACGGCCTCGATCTCGAGACGCTGCTCTGGTTTTCTCTGCTGATGGGTTTTGGCGGCTCGTTCATATCGCTCCTTATTTCCAAGCAAATAGCGCTGTGGTCCACGGGCGCGCACATCATCAAGTCGCCTGAAGGCGCGCACGAGCAGTGGCTCGTGGCCACGGTACGGCGCCTCGCCGACAAGGCGAACATCGGCATGCCGGAGGTCGCCGTGTACGAAGGCGCGCCGAACGCCTTTGCGACGGGCGCCTTCAAGAACTCGGCGCTGGTCGCGGTCTCGACCGGACTGCTGGAATCCATGAACCGGGAAGAAATCGAAGCGGTGCTCGGTCACGAGATCACCCACGTTTCCAACGGCGATATGGTCACGCTGACGCTCATCCAGGGCGTGCTCAATACCTTCGTGTTTTTCCTGTCTCGCGTCGTGGGCTTCATCGTGGACAAGGCCGTGTTCCGCACCGAGCGCGGCATCGGGCCGGGCTTCTACATCACGGTGATCGTGAGTCAGATCGTGTTCGGGATCCTCGCCTCGATGATCGTCATGTGGTTTTCGCGCCAGCGCGAGTTCCGCGCCGACGCGGGCTCGGCGCGGCTGCTCGGCACGCCGCAGCCGATGATCGGCGCGCTCACGCGCCTGGGTGCCCTGCAGCCGGGCGCGCTGCCGCAATCGATGGCCGCCTCGGGCATCAGCGGCACGCCGGGATGGGCGGCGCTCTTCTCCAGCCATCCGCCGATCGAAGAGCGCATCGCCGCTCTGCAGAGGCAGGCCTGAGAGACCGGGCTACAGCGGGTTGTTTTCCGTGACGGCGTAAAAGTCGTGCACGTCGCCCTGGGTGCGGGGGCTGCGCACCCGGCAGAGCGAGAATACGACATAGGATCTTTGCGGGGCGGTCACCGCCGCCTCGCGCCCTGCCACCTCGACCGCGGCGAGATCGAGCCGGCTTGCGAGCGCCGTGATCGCCACGTTCGCCTCGATGCGCCCGCCCGTCATCACGATGGTGGAGCTGTACGCATGCAGCCCGGTCTCGCCGCCGCCGATGTCACTGTCGTCTATCGTGACGGTGGAATCGAGAACGTGCAGCTCCCGCACCCGCGCGTTGCGGATCTGGACACCCCGGCAGCCGTCGAGCGTCAACCTGTCGTACTCGCCCTCGAACACCCGATTGCGTTCGTTCCGGCATGTTCCTTCGCCGCGCTTCGTCAAGGGGGCGGCGGCGCGCGCCGGCGCGGGCGGCAAACCCCGCTCCAGGAACGGCTCGAGCACTGCGCGAAAGCGCTCGGGCGCTTCCAGCATCGGCTCGTGCCCGGCGCGCTCGATCAGCGCGAGCCGCGCGCGCGGCAATTTCAGCGCGAGCACCTTGCCGGTGCGAAGCGGCGCGAGCGTGTCCCGTGCGCCCCACACGATGAGCGTCTCGGCGCGGACCTTGGGCAACTCTCGAAGCAGGTCTTCGCTCACCACCGCGAGCCCGGCGATCTTCGCGGGATCGGCGCCGAGCAGGCTCTGGCGCAGTTGCGGGCTCGACAGGATGATTTGCGGGTCGAGGTGCAGCCGCTCGAGCGGCGCGAGGAGCTTGCGCGCGAGGTTGGTAAGCCAATCGCGCGGGTCGGCGGCAGGCGGTATGAATTCCATGCCGAGGTACGCGAGATACTGGCTCGTCACCGAGTATTGATGCAGTACGCCCGGCGCATCGATCACCACGAGCCGCGGCACATCGTCCGGGTACATCGCCGCGTAGCGCAACGCCACCACCGCGCCCATGGAATGCCCGACCAGCACGAACGGGCCGCGCAGAAAGCGACCGGCGACGTGCTTGAGGACGCGCGCGTAGTTGCCGGGCGAATAGAGGGCATTCGCCTTGTCGGAAGCCCCGAATCCGGGCAGATCCACCGCGACGACGTGAAAAGACCGCTGCAGCCAGGCGACGTGATCGCGGTAGTCGCGCGCTGCCTCCTGGCCGATGCCGTGCACCAGCACGATCTCGCGCGCATTGCCGCGGCCGGCCTCATAGACGACCATCTGACCGCCGAACACGGGCTCGTCGATGCGGCGGGCCGCCATTCCCGGCACGCGCTCCTCCGGCTCGGCGGCGGCGTGCGCCCCCGCCGTCGAAGCGAGGAATGCCACGACGAGACAAGCACCCCACGTTTTCGGGAGAAAAAATTGAGGCGGCACTAGATCGGCCTCAACGCGTAGCGGCCGTCCTTCTCTCTTGCGAGGCGCCCGGCCTCCCGCAGCGCTTCGAGCGCGAGCACCACTTCGCGCCCGTCGCGGCTCGCGAGCGCCGCCATCAGCGCTTCGAAGGTCTTGGGTCCGTCGGAGAGCGCGGCTTCGACCGAAGCGAAGCGGCCGCCCTCGAATCGCGGCGGCTCGGGGATCACGGATTCGATTCCGCGCGCTTCGCCGACCGGCAGGGTGAGATCGAATCCCGCCTTGGCGCCGGTTCGCGCACCACGCAGCGACGGATCGAGCGGCAGCGTGCGGAACCCCGACTGCACCACGAGGTCGCGGTCGGCCTGGAAGCGCGTCGCGAGCGCCCAATCCATCTGCTCGTCGGAAAAAATATCGATGTCGGGATCGACCACGAACACGTGTTTCACGTTGGCGAGGCAGCCGAACGCGGCGGCGATGGCGTTGCGCGACTCGCCGGGCACTCGCTGGCGCAGGGCGATGCGCAGGTTGTACATCCCGCCGCTCGCAGGCGTCGCGTACACGGCTTTTGTCTCGCGCACCGCCGTCTCCAGAGCGCGCCACACCATCACCTCGGTGCGCAGCGCGTTCAGCTGCGCCGTATCGGTGCGGCCCAGGTTCCGGCCGCCGATGGTAGCGGTCTGGAACAGCGCGTCGCGGCGCCGCGTGACCGCGGTGAGATGGAACACGGGATTGTGCTTCACGCCCCCGTAGTAGCCGAGGAACTCGCCGTAGGGACCCTCGGTCTCGACGTGGCCGCGCTCGTCGAGATAACCCTCCAGCACCCACTCCGCGTCCGCCGGCACGCGAATGTCGCAGCTGACGCACTTCACCACCGCGAGCGGCGCATCGCGCAGGCTCGCGACGAGGCCCAGCTCGTCCACCGGCAGGCGCATCACCGCGGCGACGTAGTCAGCGGGGTGCGCGCCGACCACGAAAGCGACCGGAAGACGTCGCTCTTGCTTCACCGCCGCCTCGTAGAGCGCGCGCAGGTCGGAGGGCGAGTTGAGATCGACGCCGGCCTCGCGCCGGCCGCGCAGCATCAGGCGGCGCACGCCGACGTTGGTCCAGCCGTTCGAGGGATCGACGACGAAATCGATCGAGGCCGAGATGTACGGACCTCCGTCCATGCCGTGCTGCAGGTTGACCGGCAACGCAGTCAGGTCCACCTCGTCGCCGGTGAGCACGACCTCCTGGGCCGGTGCCGCCTCCCGCGGCACCTCGACCACTTGCGGCGTTGCGCGCAGGCGGCGAAGCACTTCGGCGAGCAGCTTGTCGGGCGCCGTGCCGAAGGCGCGCGCCAGGCGCGCACGGCTGCCCATGACGTTGCCGACGAGCTGCGCGCCTTCGCGGCCGACGCGCTCGAAGAACACCGCCTTGGCGTTGCCCTCGAGCGCCGGCGCAACCTCCGCGAGATCGGCGGCTGCGGCCCGGACTTCGAGCTCGCCCGTCTGTCGCAATTCCTCTACAAAGCGGCGCAGCCTGAAGCGCTCGAGGTCGATCCCCGTTTCGCGGGCGCTCGCTTTCACCGCTCCAACTCCTCCTCGCCAAATCAACGGTGTATCGTACCACCGCGGCGAGCGCCGTCTTCGCGTTGCGCCGGCATTGCCGCGGGTCTACACTTTCACAAAAATCGACCGACCCGATTCCCGCTCGGCCGCACACCCAAAGGAGGCTCCATGGCACGCATCAAATTCACAGTCGACGGCAAGGCGGTGACGGTCAACGCCGATCCGAATATGCCGCTCCTGTATGCGCTGCGCAACGACCTCGAGATGACGAATCCGCACTTCGGCTGCGGACTGGCGCAGTGCGGCGCGTGCACCGTGCATCTGGACGGCGAGCCGGTGCGCTCGTGCGTGATGCCGCTCTCGGCGGTGGCGGGCAAGAAGGTGACCACGCTGCAAGGCCTCGGCACCCCGAAGACGCCGCATCCGCTGCAGGCCGCCTGGGTCGAAGAGCAGGTGCCGCAGTGCGGCTACTGCATCAACGGCTGGATCATGACCGCCGCGGCGTTCATGAAAAAGAAGCCGAACGCGACCGACGCCGAGATCCGGGAAGCTCTTGCCGGACTCAAATGCCGCTGTGCCACGCACGTGGCCATCATGCGCGCGATCAAGCGCGCCCAATCGATGATGGCGTAGGAGGAAATCATGAACGCACGCATCGATCTGTCCCTTTCCCGGCGCGAATTCCTGAAGGCCTCCGGCGCTCTGATCGTCTCCGCAACCGGACCGGCATTCATCGGCGAAGCCCTCGCGCAAGCCACCGGAGCAAGCGTCAAGCCGGCGCTCCTTCCCACCGAGCTCGATTCCTGGGTCGCGATCCTGTCCGACGGCCGCGTCAGCGCCTTCTTCGGCAAGATGGACATGGGCCAGTCGCTCGACATCGCGATCGCGCAGATCGTCGCCGACGAGCTCGACGTCGACGTCGCCAAGGTCGACGTCGTCATGGGCGACACCGCGCTCACCTGCAACCAGGGAGGAGCCTCCGGCAGCACCGGAATCCAGACCGGCGCCCGCCCCTTGCGCAGCGCGGCGGCCGAAGCGCGCCGGCTGCTGATGCAATCCGCTTCGCAGAAGCTCGGGCTCCCGGTCGAGCAGCTGCGTTGCGACGACGGCGTGGTCAGCGCCGTTTCCGATCCCGCGAAGAAGGCGAGCTATGCCGAGCTGATCGGCGGCCGCCACTTCCACCACCAGGTGGAGTGGAACAAGCAGATCGGCAATCCGATGGACATCAAGGTCCAGGCAAAGCCGAAGTCGCCTTCGGAATACCGCGTGGTCGGGAAATCGCTCCCGCGCCGCGACGTTGCGGGGAAGGTCTACCGTACCGACAAGTACGTGACCGATATTTCTCTCCCGAAGATGCTTCACGCCCGGGTGATCCGGTGCTCGCGCGCGGCCTGCACGGTAGGCGGAGTCGATGCGGGCTCGATCCGTGCGGTCAAGGGCGCGCGCGTGGTCCG
>DASPWT010000194.1:0-4430 GCA_035637655.1 Burkholderiales bacterium
CTGCTGATCGGCTATGCGGCGGGAAGCTCGACCGACATCGTCGGACGCGTGATGGCGGACCGCCTCGGCGCCACCTGGAAGCAGACGGTGTTCATCGAGAACCGCGGCGGCGCGGCGGGCAATCTCGCCGCAGACGCGGTCGCCAAGGCGCACGGCGACGGCTACACGCTGCTGTTCGCGCAGAACGGCCTCGCGATCAGCGCCGCCGCAGTTCCGAACTTGCCGTACAGCGCCGAGCGGGACCTGGTGCCGCTCGCGCCGGTCGCCGCGACGCCGCACATCCTGATCGTGGGCCCCGATTTTCCGGCAAAGAACGTGCAGGAACTGATCGCGCGTGCGAAAGCCGAGCCGGGCAAGCTGACCTTCGCCTCCTCCGGAGTCGGCAACTCCGATCACCTGTGCGGGGAGCTGTTTAACATGATGGCCGGAATCACCGCGATCCACGTTCCCTACAAAGGCGGTGCACCCGCCGTGCAGGACGTGATTCCGGGGCGCGTCGCCTACTACTTCGCCGGAATGCCGGTCGGCCTGCCGCTCGCAAATTCGGGGCGGGCGCGGGCGCTCGGCGTCACGAGCAAGCAGCGCTACCCCGCCGCACCGAACGTGCCGACCATCGCCGAGCAGGGCCTCCCTCAGTACGAGGCGACACTGTGGCAGGGCTTCTTCGCTCCCGTTTCCATTTCGCCCGAGCTCGGAGCGCGCATCGCGCGTGACGTCGAGACCGTGCTCAAGCAGCCCGAGACGCGCGCCAATCTGGCGAAGGTCGGGGTCGCGCTCTTCGAGGACAACCAGGCAAACTTCATAAAATTCTTCCACGCCGACATCGAGAAATGGAGGAACCTCGTGAAGAGCACAAACCTCAAGCTCGAATAGCTCGAATCCTAAAGACGCCGTCAACGAGCACCATACTTCCGAATGCGCGAAACGACGGGCTTGTGTCAGCGAATCCTTGAATTTCTGGAAGGGCAGGCAGAATGAAAACCACCAGTAAATATTTTGTAGCGGTGTTGTTGATGATCGTCGCCGGATGTGGTTCCAACCAAATCCAGCTCGGGAAGCCATGGCAATTACCGGAACCAACCGGACCCGAGGACGCCCTGATAATCGGATATGTCATCATCGGCGATAAAGAAGATCCCTTGACGCCGGAGTACGTGCGGATTCTTGGAAAGGGAAAGGTGTACGGAGGCATGGGGTTGAAGGGTATCGGCGAGAAGACCGATGTTTTTAGTGACGGCCGCTTCGTCGCCCGCGTCAAACCCGGCGTATTTAATTTCAATGCATTCTACGCAAACAAGACCATGTACCAAGTCGCAACCGATGCAAAAACCGCGGTGTGGTTCACGGTCGCACCGGGGCAGATTTACTACGTCGGCTCATATCATGCAAAACACACGCGTGCCGACAGGCCCTGGAGGCCCGGCGAATTCAGTACCGAGCGCATCGACAAACCGAGCGAACGCGAGCTCCTTCAATGGTTGCTCACCGTAAGTCAAGGAACGGGATGGGAAGCAAGAGTGCGCCGGCGCGCGGGGAGTCCCGCTTTACCGTCCGCAACTTCCGCCCCGGGGAGTAAGGCGAAGCCCCGCTAACGGCAGCTTGTGCCGTGCGGCCGCGCTCGTTATGACGCAAGCACAGACCAGCTCAAGCCCAAGAAACCGCTAGAGGCACCATGAAGCCCCGCCCTCCACTTTCCCACACCCTTAGCGCCCTCCTCCTCTTGCTTGCCCTCGCGGCTCCATCGCAGGCGCAGCAGGACTACCCCGCTCGCCCGATCCGCTTGATCACTGCGGCCGCGCAGGGCGGCACATCCGACATCCTCGCGCGCACGTTCGCCGTGCATCTCACCGACTCGCTCAAGCAGCCGGTGGTGGTGGACAACCGCGCGAGCGCGTCAGGGGTGATCGCCGGGGAGCTGACCGCGAACGCGCTGCCGGACGGTTACACGCTGTTCCTCGCCTATCACCAACATACGGTGAACGCAGCGCTGAATCCGAAGCTGCCGTATCACCCGGTGAACAGCTTCACGCCGATCACTCAGCTCACCAGCGCCGGGCTGATGCTGGTCGTGAACCCGGCGACGCCGGTGGCGAACCTCAGGGAGTTCATCGACTGGACGAAGAGCTACAAAGGAGCGCTGAACTTCGGCTCGGCCGGCATCGGCACCGGCGGGCATCTCGCGGGCGAGCTCTACAAGGTGATGACCGGAGTGAAGGCCGAGCACATCCCGTATAAGGGCGCAGGGCCGGCCCTGATGGATTTGATCGCCGGGCAATACCACTTCAATTTCTCGGGTATCCAGCCGGCGCAAGTCCAGGTGCGCGCGGGCAAGCTGCGCGGGCTTGCGGTCACCGCGCCCAAGCGCCTCGCGGCCCTGCCCGACATGCCCGCGGTGGCGGAAGAGCTGCCCGGATTCGAGTTCGTCGGCTGGTACGGCGTGATCGGACCCGCGGGCCTGCCCGCGCCCATCGTCGCGAGGCTTCACGACGAACTCGTCAGAGTCCTCAATCGCCCCGACGTGCGCGAGCGCATCGTGGCGGACGGCTCGGAGCCAGTCGGCACCACGCCCGAGGAATTCCGTCTGTTCATGCTCGCCGACCTCGCCAAGTCGGCGAAGCTCGTGAAAGAGAGCGGAGCGAAGCTGGATTGACCTGCGGCTCGGCCGGAACTGCGCCTCCGCCGCGCTCGCTACTTGGCGCTCCAGGAAAAATCCAGCACCAGCATGTCTATTCCGGAATCCACGGCCTGGTGCACGGCTGCGGTGAGATTGGCAAAATCCGGGGGCTGATCCCACTCTCCCCTGCTCGGCCGCCTGATCCTCACTCCCTTGTGCCAAAGGAGTTTTTGCGTCTTCAGGTCGACAAGCTGGCCAACGGCGACGAAGTAGCCGCTCGGCGACGTAGTCGGGAGAAAGCTAACGTAGCCGCGAATCGTGCCGATGCTCTGAATCTGAACAAGCAGCAAATACTGCGCTTGCGCTACGGCTCCTAGTGCGGAGTAATCCCTCTCTGCATAACCGTCGGAGCCTTCGCGCTTTGGAAACCGGTCTATTACGATCGGATCGAAAATAATGCTGGGGTTCAATCCTTTTGCTTTAAGAACCTCTTCCAGTTTTCCCCTGACTTTGTAGATCCGTGAGAAGTCCTCTTTCTCCAGCCGGCGCACAACGTCGTCCGCAATGCCTTGTGAAATTACACCGCCCAGAGGCCCTTGCGTGCTCTCAACTTCCGCCGAAGGCCTTGGTATCTCCGCCACCGCGATGCCGACCCTGGCTTCTTTTTTCTCCCAGAATGAATTATCGAGAGAGACGGGTTTTTGGACCGCGCAGCCCATCATCAGAACCCCGACGATGATAGCCGTCGCAAAAGCCAATATCCTCTCTGGCGAACGGAAAATTCGCGCCAAACCGCACCCAGCCATGATTTTTCTCCCTGGTAACCCGTTGCGACGCCTGCGCCTCAAATGCTAGCATGCCCTCACAAAATGTAAGCTTCCGGGAGGACAGCGTGGATACAAAGCATAGGTGGGTTTGTTTTTCTTTTGTTTTAACGTCGACTTGCGTGCTAGCCCAGTCAGCAGATACCGGCTCGCCACCCTCCGACCGTCCTTTGGCAACGTACCGCAAGGAACCCGGCATCGACGAGAATGTCTGGAAACCGCTCGGCGGGCCCGGCATAACCAGTGTAAAGGGAAAACAAGCCAAGCTTCCCCGAAAGTGGGACCTTGCGGGGCGCAGCGTTCCCTCGGCCAATCCCGACAGGGTATCGCTGCTGCGTGTGGGGATTAGAACAACACCCGTTGGCGAAGGCTTTGTTCTGGTCGAGACGAGGGTCGAGAGCGAATCGAGCACAAGCACCACTACCGAGTTGAGCTGGCTGGGTCTCGTATCCGTCCAATCTCAAACGAATTCGGATTCTCAGGTTTCAGGCACCTTCACTGGATCGACGCGCATCGAATCGGTGATTACACGAAAGCTCGACAAGCTCCGGAGCCTCGATTTGCAACTCGACATGCTGAAGCCCGGATATCGCTGGTCGCACGACTACGGGATGGCGGTGGAGACCGGCTCCAAAGCGAGCCTGACCTCAAGGCAAAACAAGGTCGCGATCAACGTAAAGCAAGATTGCGAGGTGACTCCGGGTGGTCCCGCGACGAATTTTTCGCCGTCACTTACGGGCAGCTATTTTCAGGTGACCTGCCGGAGTTCCGAGGATACCTTTAGAGAGTTGCTCTACTTTGACGACTACGCGTTTTTTCTTCCGAAACGAACCAAGACCAAGCCATTCGACCTGGAATACAAGTTGATGAGCGTCCCCGTTCAATAAGGCTCCTCCTCAGACGGCGCCGCAGCCGCACGCCTCCCACGCTCCTCCGTCAGCGATCATCCGCGGCTGCGCCAGCGCGCGCGCCAGGTTCTGCGCGTCCTCGAG
>DASPWT010000195.1:0-12000 GCA_035637655.1 Burkholderiales bacterium
CGCCGATCGGCAAGACGCCGCGCTCCTGCCCGGCGACCTATGTCGGCTTCTGGGACGCTATCCGTCGCCTGTTCGCCGAGGCGAACGAATCGCGCATGCGCGGCTGGAGCGCAAGCCGTTTTTCGTTCAACACCAAGGGCGGGCGCTGCGAGGAGTGCGAAGGCCAGGGAATCAAGAAAATCGAGATGAGCTTCCTGCCGGACGTGAGAGTGACCTGCGAGGTCTGCGGGGGATTGCGCTTCGGCCGCGAGACGCTCACGGTGCGCTGGAGGGGAAAATCGATCGGCGAAGTGCTGGCGATGAGCGTGGACGAAGCGGTCGAATTTTTCGCCGCGCACCCTTCGACCCATCACGCGCTGCGATTGCTGCAGGACGTGGGCCTAGGCTATCTGACGCTCGGCCAGCAGAGCCCCACGCTCTCCGGCGGCGAGGCGCAGCGTATCAAGCTGGTAACCGAGCTCGCGAAGACAAGACCGGGGACAGACCCCGGGCGGGAAGGGTCCGTCCCCACGCTCTACGTCCTGGACGAACCCACCGTCGGCCTGCACATGGCCGACGTGGAAAGACTCCTTCGCGTGCTGCACCGCCTGGTGGACGCGGGCAACACGGTGGTGGTGATCGAGCACAATCTGGATGTGATTGCGGAAGCGGACTGGATCATCGATCTCGGGCCCGAAGGCGGCGAAGCAGGCGGACGAGTCGTCGTGCAGGGACCGCTGGAAGGATTGATCGGGTCGCGGCAAACCGGCCACACCGCGAAGGTGCTGAATGATTTTCTGAAGGACCGGCGCTCGCCCGCGCTCGTCTAGCCGCGCGCGATCCGGCTCAAGCCGATCGCCCGGCTTTTTTCGACTGCAGGTACTTCTGCAGGTTGCTCGTGGTCTCCATTTTCTTGCGCTCGGTGATGTCCCGCCCGGTGATGAACATCCCCTCTTCCCCGCGCGCCGGCCGGCGCTCCCACTCGAAGCACCGGTACGAGCCGTCGTTGCACCGCAGCGAGAATTCGAGCGGCCCGGCTTCGGCGACAAGACGCGCATTGACGAGCATCAGCATCTGGGCTTGCTCGCCCTGATCGACGAGCCGGGTGAGCGGTTTTCCCAGCAACATTGCGCGCGGGTAGCCGAGGAGCTTTTCCCAGGTTCCATTCAGATTCTTGAGCCTCAGATCGGGCGCGATGATTCCCAGCAGCAACGGCGACTCCTCGATGACCCAGTCCTCTCTCCTGCGCCCGAAATCTTCCATCGGTTTCTCTGGCTTTGAAAAATCTTCCACGGGACTCCTCGGCCGAATCTATAATTCTGACGGTTTTTCGATTCGCGTGCCTCTGCGACTCGAGACTAAACGGGCGGGCGCCGTCCATCGGGTAATCCCGACACCTGATGTCAGGAAACCACGATAATTGATACGAATCAAAGAATTATTCTCGATCGAACGCCCCGGTTGAACCCCTTACTCCTTAGAATCCTGCGATTGGTGGCGGTGCCAGCCGTGATCCTGCTGGTGGCGGCGCTCGCGGTCGCGGCGACCCACGCGCTCCCGCTCTCGCTGTCAGGCCTGACCGTGGTCGGGCCCTACATCGTGCTGCTGCTCGGAGCGGGCATCAGCGCGTGGTTCAACCGCAGCCGCGCGCTCATCATGCTGGCGTCGCTTCTGGCCGCCTACGCCGGCTTCAGCCTGGCCTCGGAGCTGGGTCCGGAGAGTTTCGCCCTGCTGGCGGTGTCGACCGCGTTCGCCGTGCTCGTGCCCTTCAACGTGCTGCTGGCGCTCGTTTTTCCGGAGCGCGGGGTGCGTCAGTACCGAAATTATCGCTGGCTTCTGCTCGGCCTGGCTGAAATCCTGATCGTGATCTGGATCGCGAATGCCGGCCGCTCGAGCCTCTCGGGCACGGCGTGGCACGATGTGCTCGGGCATTGGCTGCTGCGCTCTCCGCCGACCCCGCTCATGGCGCGCATCATGCTCGTCACGGCGTTCGCAGCAGCCTTGGCGAGGACGTGGCGCCGCCGCGGGCCCAAGGAACTGCGCAAGGAGCCGCGGCCGCTCGACATCGGCATCGCAGCGGCGCTCGTCGCATTCTTCATCGGCTGCGAATGGATAACGGTGCCGGGCGCCTTCGGGGCCTTCATGTCGGCCGCGGGAGTGATCCTGCTCGCGGCCGTGCTGCAGGAATCGCACCGCCTCGCCTTCCGCGACGAATTGACGAACCTGCCCAGCCGCCGCGCGCTCGAGGAGCGCCTCACGGGCCTGGGCCCGATCTACGCCATCGGGATGATCGACGTGGACCATTTCAAGCAGTTCAACGACGCCCACGGCCACCATATCGGCGACCAGGTGCTGAAGCTCGTCGCCGCCCGCCTCGCTGCGATCGAGGGCGGGGGCACGTCGTACCGATACGGCGGCGAGGAGTTCTGCGTTGTGTTCTCCGACCGCACTCTCGAGCAGGCGTTGCCGCACCTGGAGCACCTGCGCAAGGACATCGAGGACTATAGAATGGTGGTGCGCGGCGGGAACCGGCCGAGGGAGAGGGGGACCGGATCGCGCCTCCGCGCAACGCGCGCTCCGGAAAACACGCTGTCGGTGACGGTGAGCATCGGCGCGGCCGAGCGCGACGACACGCTCATCAGGCCGGCGCTGGTCATCCGCGCCGCGGACGAAGCCCTTTATCGCGCCAAGCGCGCCGGGCGAAACCGGGTCGTGCGGTAGCACGGGGCTGTACGGCGGGTCTACAATGCCCCACGCATGAGACAGTCCGCCAGCCCCAGACACAAAAGCAACGACCGGACCCCTTCGAAGCAGGCCAGCGAAGGGCCGGGCGAGAACGAAGCGCGCTTTCGCGCCATCGCCGAGCTGTCGGGCGACTGGTACTGGGAACAGGACACCGGTTACCGCTTTACCTGGGCCTTCGTGCGCGGCGGGTCCGTCGAAGAGATCTCCTCGCTGATCGGAAAGACGCGCTGGGAGCTCGGCGAGCAGCCTCTCGAAGGAACGTGGGAGGAACACCGCAGACTGCTCGACGCCCGCCAGCCCTTCAGCGATTTCCACGTGCGAATGGTCGACAAGACCGGCGCGGAGCACTTCTTCTCGACGGCCGGCGTTCCGACATTCGACACCGCGGGAATTTTCACGGGATACCGCGGCGTCGCCCGCCGGATTACCCAGCGCAACATCCGCGAGCGCATCGCCCAGGAGGAGGCGCTCCGCAAGAGCAACGAGCGCTTCGACATGGCGGTGCGGGCCACCAACGACGTGATCTGGGACTGGGACCTGGTCACCGACGAAATCTGGTGGAACGAGAACTTCACCAAAGTATTCGGCCATCCGCGCGAAGCGGCGGACCGCAGCGTCAAATCCTGGTACGAGGGCATTCATCCCGACGATCAGGGGCGGGTCATCGCCGGGGTGCATCGCGTGATCGGCGCGGGCGGGGAGAACTGGAGCGACGAGTACCGGTTCCGTCGGCACGACGGCAGGTTCCTCCACGTGCTCGACCGCGGACAGGTGATCCGCGACGGCGCGGGGCGGGCGGTGCGCATGATCGGGGCGATGGCCGACATCAGCTCGCGCAAGCAAGCCGAGGAGAGAATCCACAATCAGGCGCTGCGGCAGCGCCTCATCGCCGAGTTCGGCCAGCAGGCGTTCGCGAGCTCCGACGTCGAGGACGTGCTCGCCCGCGCCGTGGAGCTCGTCACGGTGGCGCTCAAGTCCGATTATTGCAACGTGCTCGAGCTCGATGAAAGCGCCAAACAACTCCTGATCAAGGCGGCGTCGGGCTGGCCGAGCGAGATGATGGCGCGCCGGACGGTGCCGATCCGCCCGGGGGGCCGCCTCGAATTCGTGTTGTCGCGCCGCGAGCCTCTCATCATCGACGATCTGGCGAAAGACGAGCGATTTTCGAATTCCCCGCTGGTGCGGCTGGGCGTGCGCAGCGGCATCCAGGTCCCCATATTCGGACCAGCCGGAACGTTCGGAATACTCAGCGCGCACTCACGCGCGGAGCGCCAATTCGGACTGGACGACGCAAGTTTCCTGCAGAGCGTGGCGAACATCCTGGCGGTCGCGATCGAGCGCAGGAGCGCGGAGGAGCGCCTCGAGCGCCTCGCGCAATTCGACTCTCTCACCGGGCTCCCCAACCGGCACCTGTTTCACGACCGCCTGCTGAAAACCGTGGCGCACGCGCGGCGCAGCGGGGAACCCATGGCGGTGCTCTTCATCGACCTGGACCGCTTCAAGCTGGTGAACGACACCCGCGGGCACAGCGCCGGGGACAGGCTGCTCAAGGAAGCGGCCGACCGTCTTTCGCAGTGCGTGCGCAGCGGCGACACGGTAGGCCGGTTCGGCGGCGACGAGTTCGGCGCCATCGTGTCGGAGCTTTCGAAACCGGGGGACGCGGGCGTCGTTGCACAAAAATTCCTGGATGCTCTCGCCCAGCCGTTCAAGCTCGATGCGCACGACACCTACGTCAGCGCGAGCATCGGCATCACGCTGTTCCCGGCCGACGGCGACAACCCCGAAGCGCTGGTCATGAATGCCGACACCGCCATGTATCGCGCCAAGGAACAGGGCCGCAATACCTACCAGTACTTCACCCGCGAGATGAACGAGCGGGCGCTCGCGCGCGTGCAGATGGAGGCGTCGCTGCGCCGGGCCATCGATAACAAGGAGTTCCTCCTCCACTACCAGCCCAAGGTGAACCTGCAGAGCCGCCTCATCTGCGGTTTCGAGGCGCTGCTGCGCTGGCGGCATCCCGAGAAGGGCCTGGTCCTGCCGGGGGAATTCGTTTCGGTCCTGGAGGACACGGGTCTGATCGTGCCGGTGGGCGAATGGGTGTTGCGCGAAGTGTGCGAGCAGGTTCAGGCATGGCAGCGGGACGGGCTCGCGGTCAAGCCCGTGACGGTGAACCTCTCCGCGCGCCAGTTCCAGCAGAAGGATTTCGAATCCATCGTGAGGCACATCCTGCGGGAAGGAGGGCTCGACCCTTCGCTCGTCCAGTTCGAGCTCACCGAGTCCCTGCTGATGAGCGATCCGGAGGGCGCTGCGCGCACGCTGCGCGGGCTGAAAGACTCGGGCGCGAAGATCTCGGTGGACGATTTCGGCACGGGCTATTCGAGCCTCGCCTACCTGAAGCGTTTCCCGATCGACGCGCTCAAGATCGACCACTCCTTCATTCGCGACATCACCACCGACCCGGAGGACGCGATGATCACGCTCGCGATCATCGGCCTCGCGCACAGCCTCAAACTCAAGGTCGTGGCCGAGGGCGTGGAAACGCGGCAGCAGCTCGAGCTGCTCGCCGCGAACGGCTGCGACGAGATCCAGGGCTACTACTTCTCGGTTCCGACGACGGCCGAGGAGTGCGCGAAGATGATGAGGGAAAACCGCAGCCTCGTCTGAAGCAAGCGCGCGCTGCGGTGCCGGGAGGCGTATCATCCCCGCTTCGTTCGCGGCCCCTCATGAGCGCAAGCGCCCTTTTCCTGCTCAAATCCCACACCCGCGACCTCGGCGGATTTTCTGTGCGGAGAGTGCTCCCCGGGATGCCGCACCGGATGGTCGGCCCGTTCATCTTTTTCGATCACATGGGTCCGGCGGATTTCGCGCCGGGCGCCGGCATCGACGTGCGCCCGCACCCGCACATAGGCCTCGCGACGGTCACCTACTTGTTCCAGGGCGAATTACTTCACCGTGACAGCCTCGGCACCGTGCAGGCGATCGCGCCGGGCGACGTCAACTGGATGACCGCCGGCCGCGGCATAGTCCATTCGGAGCGCACTGCGCCGGAGCTGCGCCGCACGGGCGCGCGCCTGCAGGGCCTGCAGACCTGGGTCGCGCTCCCGAAAAAGAACGAGCTCGCCGATCCCGCGTTCAGCCATCACCCCAAGGCGACGCTGCCGCGGATTTCCGCCCCGGGTGTGGAGCTGCGTGTCGTCGCGGGCAGCGCATTCGGCAAGCGCTCCCCCGCACCCGTGTTCACCCAGACGCTCTTCGTCGGCGTCGAGATCGACGCGGGCCGCGCCTTCGAGCTCGACGCCGAGCACGAAGAGCGGGCCCTCTACGCGCTCGAGGGAGACGTGACCGTGGCCGGGACACCTCTCCCGCAGCAGCACATGGCGGTCATCGCACATCGCGAGCCGGTGGAAGTGAAAGCGCTGACGCGCGCCCGCCTGATGCTGATCGGCGGGGAAAAAATGGACGGCGGGCGCCTGATCTGGTGGAACTTCGTCGCGAGCTCGCGCGAGCTCCTGGAGGAGGCGAAGCTTCGCTGGCGCGAGCAGCGCTTCCCGCGGGTTCCGGGGGACGACGAGTTCATCCCGCTTCCGGAGGCATGAAAGCAGCACCGATGCGTGATCCAGCTCCCGTTCCAATTCGCCTCAGGGACTACGCGCCGCCCGCTTTCCTGATCGAGACCGTCGATCTCGACATCGAGTTGTTCGAGGATCACGCGCGCGTTCGCTCCCGTCTCGCTGTATCGCGCAATCCGAGGTCAACCGATCCGAGCGCACCGCTCGTGCTCGACGGGGAGGAGCTCGAATTCGAGTGGGCGAAGCTCGACGGCACGAAGCTCGCCGCCGGCGATTACTCGCTCGGAGTCGCGCATCTCGCCGTCGCGAAGGCGCCGGCGCGCTTCGTCCTGGAAACCGCATGCAGGACCACCCCGCGCAAGAACACCAAGCTCACGGGGCTGTACGCGGCGGAGAACGGGTTCTTCACTCAGTGCGAGGCGGAAGGTTTCCGGCGAATCACGTATTTCATCGATCGGCCGGACGTGATGGCGAAGTATTCGGTGACGATCCACGCCGACCGCGAAAAGTATCCCGTGCTCCTGTCGAACGGCAACCTTGTCGCAGGCGGCGATGAAGCGGGTGCCCGCCAATGGGTGAAGTGGCGGGATCCCTTCCCCAAGCCTTGCTATCTTTTCGCCATGGTCGCGGCGAAGCTGGACAAGCTCGAGGACCAATTCGTCACGCGCTCGGGCCGGCGCGTGCGCCTCGCGGTCTACGTCGATCCGGGCAAGCTCGACCAGTGCGGCTTCGCCATGCAGGCGCTGAAGAAATCCATGAAGTGGGACGAGGACAGCTTCGGCCTCGAAGTCGACCTCGACAATTACTCGATCGTCGCCGTGGGCGACTTCAACATGGGGGCGATGGAAAACAAGGGCCTCAACGTCTTCAACACCAAGTACGTGCTCGCGCGGCCGGACACCGCCACCGACGGCGACTACCTCGGCATCGACCGCGTGATCGCGCACGAGTATTTTCACAACTGGACCGGCAACCGCGTCACCTGCCGGGACTGGTTCCAGTTGTCGCTCAAGGAGGGGCTCACCGTGTTCCGCGACCAGGAGTTCGGCGCGGACATGTACTCGCGGGCGGTCGAGCGCATCCGCGAGGTGCGCGGCCTGCGCGGCGGGCAGTTCGCCGAGGACGCGGGGCCGATGGCGCATCCGGTGCGGCCGGCCTCCTACGTGGAGATCAACAATTTCTACACGAGCACCGTCTACGAGAAGGGCGCGGAAGTCGTGCGCATGATCCGCACGCTGATCGGCGCTCGGAATTTCCGCAAGGGCATGGACCTGTATTTTGCGCGGCACGACGGGCAGGCGGTGACCTGCGACGATTTCGTGCGGGCGATGGCCGATGCCGCGGGCGCCGACCTCTCGCAGTTCATGCGCTGGTACGACCAGGCGGGCACGCCCATCCTTGAAATCAAGGGCGAGCACGACGCAGCGGCGCGGCGCTATGCGTTGTCCGTGAAGCAATCCTGCCCGCCTACGCCGGGACAGGAAACGAAGCTGCCCTTCCACATCCCGTTCGCGGTCGGTTTGGTCGGGCCGGACGGCCGCGATCTTCTCGCCGAAGGCACGCGCGTCCTGTCGGTGAAGCAGCCGGAGGAGCGCTTCGTATTCGAAAATGTCCGCGCGAAACCGGTGCCTTCCCTGCTGCGCGATTTTTCCGCTCCGGTGATCGTAAGACACGATTACACGGAGGCCGAGCTCACGCATCTCATGGCGCACGATTCCGACGCCTTCAACCGCTGGGAGGCCGGCCAGCAGCTTGCGCTCGGCATCATGCTGCGCGGGATCGCCGCGGCGCAGGGCGGCCGCGCGCTCGAAGTGCCGCGCGCTTTCCCCGACGCGGCCGCGCGCGTGGTGGCGGATTCATCGAGGGATCCCGCGTTCGCGACCGAAATGCTCGCTCTGCCTTCGGAAAGCTACGTCGCCGAGCAGATGCCGGTCGTCGATCCGGACGCGATCCACGCGGTGCGCGAGGAGTTGAGGCGGCGCCTCGCCGCCGCGCTCAGGGAGGAATTGCTCGCGGTCTACCGCGCGCGCCGGGTCGCGGGTCCCTACTCGCCCGATGCAGTCTCCGCCGGCAGGCGTGCGCTCAAGAACTCCGCGCTCGGGATTCTCATGGAGCTCGACGATGCCGGCATGCGCGTGCTATGCATGAAGCAGTTCGAGACCGCGGACAACATGACCGATGCGCTCGCGGCGCTTTCCATGCTCGCCAATTGCGACCGTCCCGAGCGGGCGCGGGCGCTGGAGGCCTTCTATGCGAAGTGGAAAGGCGAGCCGCTGGTGGTGGACAAGTGGCTCGCGGTGCAATCGACGACCCGCTTGCCCTCGGCGCTCGCCGACGTGAAGCGCCTGATGACGCACCCGGCGTTCAACATCAGGAATCCCAACAAGGTCTACGCGTTGATCGGTGGATTCGGCAGCAACCAGGTGCGCTTTCACGCAGCCGATGGCTCGGGCTACGCGTTCCTCGCCGAGCAGGTGATCGCGCTCGACGCGATCAACCCGCAGGTCGCCGCGCGCATGGCGCGCGGCTTCGACCGCTGGAGAAAGTTCGACGCCGGGCGCCAGGCGCACGCCCGGGCGGCGCTCGAGCGCATCCGCGAGGCGAAGGGCATCTCGAAAGGCGTGCTCGAGATCGTAAACCGCGCGCTCGCCTGACTACCGCGCGCGTTCACGCACCATCGCGACCTTGTCCTGCACGCGCACGTCGAATCGTGCCACGTTGACGACCATGCGCTCGTGGGTGCCGTCGCCGATCGGTTCTTTTTCGTCGTTCACTGCCACGCGGAAGGTGACCGTGCGGCCTTCCACCTTGACGACCTCGACCTCCGCGCGCACGCGCATGCCCACCGGCGTCGCGGCGAAGTGGCGGATATCGAGGCGCGTGCCGAGCGACTGATGCCCCGCGGGGAGCAGGCGCTCGATCGCGACGAGCGCCGCCGCCTCGATCACGTTGATCATGACGGGCGTCGCCAGCACGTGCACGCGTCCGCTGCCCACGCGCGGCGCGGTGTGCTCCTCGCCCACGACCAGCTCCGCGGTGCCTTTCAGACCGGGCTTCAGGTTGTCTGTCGAGCTCATCGGGTTCTCCAGCGGGCATAATAACGCCGGAAGGAATTAGCGATGAAACCTACTTTGAAGCCGGGCCTTGCCGCCACGAAAAAACTCACCGTTGACGAGCCTCGCGTCATCAATTTCATGGGCGAGGACTGCCGCGTCTACGCCACTCCGCGCATCATCAGCGACGTCGAGTACACGTGCAGGGACTTCCTGCTCGGACACCTCGACCCGGGCGAGGACTCAGTCGGAACCAAAGTGAACTGGGAGCACGTGGGCCCTGCGCTGCTCGGCGCCGAAATCACGATCTCCATCAAGCTCACGAATGTCGATGGCAGGCGCGTGAGCTTCGAGGCGACAGTCAACGACGGCCCTGACGCGGTCGCGCGCGGCACGCACGAGCGTTTCGTCGTCGACGTGCAGAAGGTGCGCGAGCGGCTGCTGAAAAAGATGGCGCGACGGAGCTGACGTGCGCGTCCACGGCGGCAACTGAGCCGTTTCGATCCCGGCCGGTCACGACGCGCGCTTCTTCAGCGCATCGAGCAGCGGCGTGATCAGATCCATCGGCACCGGGAACACGATCGTCGAGGTCTTGTCGCCGGCGATGTTGCTCAAGGTCTGCAGGTAGCGCAGCTGCATCGCCTCGGCCTGCTTCGAGAGCATCTGCGCCGCCTGCAGGAGTTTTTCCGAGGCCTGCAACTCGCCCTCGGCGTGAATCACCTTGGCGCGCCGTTCGCGCTCGGCTTCCGCCTGGCGTGCGATCGCGCGCACCATCGTCTCGTTCAGGTCCACGTCCTTGATCTCGACGTTCGACACTTTGATGCCCCAGGTCTCGGTCTGCGCGTCGAGCGTCTTCTGGATGTCGAGGTTAAGCTGCTCGCGCTCGGCCAGCAGCGCGTCGAGCTCGTGCTTGCCGAGCACCGCGCGCAGCGTCGTCTGCGCCAGCAGGTTTGTGGCGGTGAGGAAGTCGGCCACCTGGATCACTGCTTTCTGCGGATCAATGACGCGGAAATACACGACGGCGTTCACCTTCACCGAGACGTTGTCGCGCGTGATCACGTCCTGCGGCGGCACGTCGAGCACCACGGTGCGCAGGTCCATTTTCACCATCTGCTGGATCACGGGGATGAGAATGAACCATCCCGGCCCCTTCACCGCCCAGTAGCGCCCGAGGTTGAACACCACGCCGCGCTCGTACTCGCGCAGGATCCTGAAAGCCCATACCAGCAGGATGACGAGGACCAGCAGCGCGCCGAAAAGAAAACTGAACATGATCAACCTCCGTTCATGGGAGCCTTTATCAGGGCTCGGGCACGACCTCGAGAAGCGAGCCCTGCATTGCGACGACGCGCACGCGCTGGCCCGTCTTGAGTGGCGCGGCGCTGCGGATGCGCCAGGTCTCGCCGTGGATGCGCGCCCAGCCTTCCTGCTCGAAGTCCTCGAGCGCCTGACCGGTGCTGCCGAGCAGCTCTTCGCGCCCGCTCACGACCGGACGCCGATGCGATTTCACGGCCATGCCGACGACCAGGAACAGGAACGCGGCGCTCCCGGCGGCGAGGCCGAGCACGAGCGAGAAGGGAACGCCGAACCCGGGAACGTCGGTATCGATGAGGATCACCGAGCCGACCACGAAGGCGATCGCCCCGCCGATTCCGAGCGATCCGTACGCGGGGAAAAACAGTTCCCCCACCATGAAGGCGATGCCCACGAGCATGAGCGCGAGTCCGGCGTAGTTCACCGGCAGCAGGTGAAACGCGTAGAGCGCGATCAGCACGCAGATCGCGCCGACGACGCCGGGAAACACGAGGCCGGGGTTGGAAAACTCGAATACCAGAGCGTAGATCCCCAGCAGGATGAGGACATAGGCGATGCTCGGATCGGTGATGACCGACAGGAACCGCGTGCGCCAGTCGGGCTCCACCGCGGTCGCGACGACCTCCGCGGTCCGCAGCACGCGCTCCGTATCCGACACCTTCAGCTTGCGGCCGTCCAGCCGCTTGAGCAGATCGGGCACATCCTCGGCGACGAGGTCGATGACTTTCATCTTGAGCGCCTCGGACGCAGACAGGCTCACGGCCTCCCGCACGGCGCGCTCGGCCCATTCGGCGTTGCGGCCACGCATCTGCGCGAGGCTCCGGATGTACGCCGAAGCGTCGTTCACCTGCTTGCGGGTCATCGTGCTCGAGGTGCCGCCGCCTTCGCCTTTTCCGGTCTTGCCGGCTTTTCCGTCGGCCTTGCCGTTCTCGTCCTGGGCGCCCCCGCCGGGGGCCCCGATGGCAACGGGGGTTGCCGCGCCGAGGTTGGTCGCCGGCGCCATCGCCGCGATATGGCTCGCGTAAAGAATGTAGGTGCCGGCGCTCGCCGCGCGCGCCCCGCCCGGCGCGACGAAGGCGGCCACCGGCACGGAAGAGGCGAGGAGATCCTTGATGATGGCGCGCATCGAAGTGTCCAGGCCGCCCGGCGTGTCCATCTGCAGCACCACCAGCTGCGCGCCCTGCTTCCCGGCTTGCTCGACTCCGCGGTGAACGTAATCGGCGACCGCCGGCCCGATGGCGCCGTTGATCGTGAGCAGGACAACCGGGGGCCCCGGCGCCCACGCCAGGACGGGCGACAGCGCCCACAGTGCGAGCAAGACCTTAAGCCAGCGCAAGATT
>DASPWT010000196.1:0-3819 GCA_035637655.1 Burkholderiales bacterium
ATGCAGGCGGCGGGCTATCCCGCGATGACGGCCGCAGCCCCGTTCACGCTGCGGCGCTCGTTCGACTGGAAATGGGTCGTGATCGGGCTGTGCGTGGCCCTCACGGTCTACATCGCGGTGGTCCCGCTCGCGTTCCTCCTCTGGCAGAGCTTCTTCACCCCGCAGACCGCGGCGAAGGCCGCTGTGTTCACGCTGGGCAACTACACCTCCGCCTACGGCTCGAGCGAAACGCTCCGGCTCTTCTGGAATTCGCTCAAGTTCGCCTTCGGCGCGTCGCTATTCGCTTTCGTCCTGGGGACGGCGCTCGCGTGGATGAACGAGCGCACCAATACGCCGTTCAAGGCGCTGTTTTTCGCCCTGTCCATCATCCCGCTCATCATCCCGGGCATCCTGTTCACGGTCGCGTGGATCCTGCTCGGCAGCCCCAAGATCGGAATCATCAACCTCGCGTTGCAAAACTGGTTCGGGCTGGAAAATCCCCTGTTCAACGTCTACTCGCTGTGGGGGATGATGTGGGTCGACGGCTTGCATTACTCGCCGATGGCTTTTCTCCTGATGACTGCCGCCTTCCGCGCGATGGATCCCGCGCTCGAGGAATCGGCGACCATGAGCGGGGCGAACATCTTTCAGGTCGCGTACCGAGTCACCTTGAAGCTCACCTGGCCGGCGATCCTCGCGACGCTGTTGATGCTCTTCGTGCGCGCGATCGAGTCCTTCGAGGTGCCCGCGCTCCTCGGGCTGCCGGTCGGGATCCACGTGTTTACCTCGGCGATCTACCAGGCCGTGCACCGCTATCCCAGCCAGATCGGGCTCGCCTCCGCCTACGGGATGACCTTGCTCGTGATCACCACCATCGGGGTGTACTTCGTGTCGCGCCTGTCGAGCCGCGGCAGCAAGTACGCGACCATGACCGGCAAGGGCTTCAGGCCGCGGAGAATCGACCTCGGCCCCTGGCGCTGGTTCGCAGCCGCGATCTTCATCGTCTACTTCCTCCTGATCGTGGTGCTGCCTTTTGCGGTGCTGCTGTGGTCCTCGTTCCAGAGGTTTTACTCCGTGCCTTCCTGGCAGGCGCTCTCCAACCTCACCCTCGACCCGTACCGCTTCATCTTCACCTACCCGAACCTCACCCGCTCGGTGTGGAACACCCTGATCCTTTCCTTCGGCAGCGCCACGGTGATCATGCTCGTGACTTCCGTCATCTGCTGGATAGTCGTCAAGACCAGGCTCCCCGGACGCTGGCTCCTCGACAACGTCGCCTCGCTGCCGATGGTTTTTCCGGGCCTCGTGCTCGGCCTTTCGATCATGATCTTCTACCTGAATTTCGACATCGGCGTGTACGGCACGATCTGGATCATGTTCATCGCCTACATCACCCGTTTCATGCCCTACGGCCTGCGCTACAACACGACCTCGATGCTGCAGATCCACAAGGAGCTCGAGGAATCGGCGGCGATGAGCGGCGCCTCCTGGGGCACCACGTTTCGCCGGATCATCCTGCCGCTCCTGAAGCCCGGGCTCGTCGCGGGCTGGATCTACGTGATGATCGTCTCGATCCGCGAGCTCTCCAGCTCGATCCTGCTCTACAGCCCGGGCACCGAGGTCCTGTCGATCACCATCTGGGAATTGTGGGAGAACGGCCAGTACGTGGAGCTGTCGGCGCTGGGAGTGCTCTTCATCCTGGCGCTCTTCGTCCTGGTGATGCTCGCCCAGTGGCTGGGCAAGAAATTCGGAGTCGAGGAGTGATGCGGAGAATCGCGTGCTGAAAGTCCAAGGCCTTTTCACCGAATACCCCAACGAACGCGGCCAGATCGTCAAGGCCGCGCAGGACGTGAGCTTCGAGGTGCCGCAAGGGAAGCTCTTCACGCTGCTCGGTCCGAGCGGCTGCGGCAAGACCACGACGCTGCGCTCGATCGCGGGCCTGGAGCGACCGCGCGCGGGCGAGATCAGCGTCGGCGACCGAGTCGTCTATTCCTCGACCCGGAACGTCTTCGTCGCGCCCAACCGGCGCGGCTTCGGCATGGTGTTCCAGTCCTACGCCATCTGGCCGCACATGAACGTGTACCAGAACGCGGCCTTTCCGCTGGAGGTCGGCGACCGCAAGTTCTCCGGGAAAGAAATCCGCGACAAGGTCCTGCGCGTCCTCAAAGCGGTGCAGCTCGATGAGCTTGCCGAGCGCGAGGCGACCAAGCTCTCAGGTGGCCAGCAGCAGCGCCTCGCGCTCGCGCGGGCGCTCGTGATGGAGCCGCAGCTGCTCCTCTTGGACGAGCCGCTCTCCAACCTCGACGCGAAGCTGCGCGAGCGCATGCGCTTCGAGCTGAAGCGCCTGCAGCGCGAGCTCCGCATCACCACCGTGTACGTGACCCACGACCAGAGCGAGGCGCTCGCCCTGTCGCACTCGATCGCGGTGATGAACGAAGGCCATATCCAGCAGATCGGGACGCCGCGCGAAATCTACGAGCGGCCGCGCAGCCAGTTCGTCGCCGATTTCGTCGGAACGACGAATTTTCTGGACGGCACGGTTCTCGGGCGCGGCGCCGAGCCCGGGCATTTCCGCGTGCGCACCGAGTTCGGCGAGGTCGAAGTCCTGTCCGACGACGATTTGCGCGGCCACGACCGCGTCGTGCTCTCGGTGCGACCCGAGGACGTGGAGCTCGCCGAGACGCGGCCTCAAGGAGACAACGTCTGGGAAGCGCGCGTCGATCAGAAAGTGTTCCTCGGCGAATTCATCGACTTCCAGGTGAAGCTCGGCGGCCGCATCCTGCTCGCGCGAAGCCATCCTTCGCTGCGAACGCCCGTCGGAGACGCCCTCTACGTGAAACTCCACCCCGAAAAGTGCGTGGCCCTCAAGGCCGCCTGAAACCATGCCCAAAACGAAATCACAGCTTGCCGAGAACAAGAACATGGTGAGCCCGGCCAAGGAACGCTGGGCCTCCGACGTCATCGTCGATCTGCTGCACGCCTATGACCTGCCGCACGCGGCGCTCAATCCCGGCGCGAGCTACCGCGGGCTGCACGACTCGATCGTGAACTACGGGCAGAACCGCCCCACCATGATGCTGTGCCAGCACGAGGAGACCGCAGTGCAGATCGCGCACGGCTACGCCAAGGCGAGCGGGAAGCCCATGGTCGCGATCCTGCACAACCTCGTCGGCCTCCTGCACGCCAACATGGCGATCTACTACGCCTACATCGATCGCGCCCCGATCTTCATCGTCGGCGCGACCGGGCCGATGGACGAGACCAAGCGCCGCCCGCGCATCGACTGGATCCATAGCGCGCAGAACCAGGGCGAGACGGTGCGCGCCTACACCAAGTGGGATTACCAGCCGCACACGATCGACGGCGCCCCCGAAGCCTTCGCGCGCGCCTACGCGGTGATGATGACCGAGCCTCGAGGGCCGATCTACATGTGCTACGACGCGTGGCTGCAGGAGCAGAAGCTCGACCACGAGGTGCCGCTGCCGCCGCCGCACGCGGCGAAGGTGCCGAGCAGACTTGCGCCGGATCCGAAAGCGCTGGCGGACGCCGCGGATCTCATCGCGGCGTCGAAGAAGCCCGTGATCATCGCGGAGTATGTCGGCCGGGAGCCCGGGGGCTTCCATGCGCTCGTCGATCTCGCCGAGACGGGTGGCCTGCCTGTATACGACGTCGACAGCCGACTCAACTTCCCCACGCGCCATCCGCTCAACATGAGCATGGTGAAGGACGTGTTCCGCGACGCCGATCTCGTGCTGTGCCTCGACACGCGCGACTGGGAGCGGCCGACGACCGAGCTCGCGAGCACCACGCGGAAGCGCACCTCGATCGTGCCCGACGACG
>DASPWT010000197.1:0-16745 GCA_035637655.1 Burkholderiales bacterium
CTACCCGCACGCCCCCACCCACCCGCAGGCGCTGCAAAAATCGCAGCCGTCCTTCCTGATCACGGCGTAGTTGCCGCATTCGCCGCACTTCATGCCCTTCATCTTCGGCGCGGCTCCTGGCGCGGGCGACTCCAGCACGCCCATCGCCTGCACCGGGTAGCCTTCCTCGTCCAAGATGCCGAGCATGGCGTAGCGGTGGATGATGAGGCGCGCGACGTACGACACGGTCGAAGGCCAGTTTTGCTGCTTGCGCGATCCCGGCGTGAACGCCATGAAGTCGCCGAGCGGTTCGGGGTAGTTCAACAACTTGCGCAATTTCATCCCGATCCACGCCGGATCGACGACGCGCATGTCGAGCGACAGGATCTTGCACAGGCCGTCGAGCGCGCGCGGGTATTCGCCGGAGAGCCACATCGAGTAGGGGCGCGTCACCCCGTCGGGCAAGGTAATTTCTTTCAGCCCGAGCACGAAGTCGTCGCGCCCGGTGGGATTGAGCACGTCCACCGTCCACGACATGGTGCCGTCTGCGCCGGTCTTCGGCTCCTTCAGGCTGAACATCGCGTCGAGCACCGGGCCGTGCTTTTCATCGGGCAGCGCGCTCAGCTGCTCGCACTGCCAGCGCACCAGCTGCGCGACCGCCGAGCACAGGCTCGGCATGCGCTTCTTCTCGCCGCGCGGCGGGAAGGGCATGTCGAAGGCGTCGTCGCCCGAGGTCTTGGCGAGCGTCTCGAGCTTCAGGCGCAGCCACGCCGGGTCGTTCGCCCGCATGTCCATCGAGAGCGTCTTCGCCACCGCCCCGAGGCCGCGCGGCTGCTCGGCGCCGTTCACCCAGACCTCGAACGGATGCGCGCGCGCTTCGTTCGCGACGTGGCCGACGAAGAGCGCGAACTGCCCGTGCGGGTGCTCGATCATGTAGGTCCAGGCTGGGTTGCCGCCGGAGAGGTTGGGCCTTCCGGGCCAGCGCAGGCTGGCAAGCACCGGCTCGGGAAGCGTTTTGATCTGGATGCGCCGGTTGCGGTCGTTGTTGACGAAGTCCTGCGGCTGGGATTGCGGCCCGACCGAAAGCACCGAGCCGATGACGTTATTGGGCCGGTAAGTCGCGAGCCCCTTCAGCCCCGACTTCCACGCCTCGAAATAGAGATCCTGGAAATCGGCGTAGGAATAGTTCTCCGGCACGTTCACCGTCTTCGAGATGCTTGTGTCGATATAGGGCGCGACCGCCGCGACCATTTTCTCGTGCGCGGAGGCCGAGAGCTCGAGCGCGGTGACGAAGTACGGCGGCAGGGCGTTCATGTCGCCGCTCATGTGCTTGTACAAGCGCCACGCGTAGTCCTCGACCGGAAACTCCTTCAGCATGCCGTCGGCCATGCGCTTCTTTCGAGTGTAGGTCCAGGAGAAGGGCGGCTCGATGCCGTTCGAGGCGTTGTCGGCGAAGGCGAGGCTGATGGTGCCGGTGGGCGCGATCGAGAGGAGGTGCGAGTTGCGCATGCCCTGCTTGCGGATGAGCGCTTTCAGCTCTTGCGGCAGGCGCGCGGCGAAGCTCGAGCCCGAAAGGTACATGTCTTCGTTGAAGAGCGGGAACGCGCCGCGCTCCCCGGCGAGATCGGAGGAGGTGCGGTAGGCCATATCGCGCATGAACTCCGAAATCCTCGCCGCCGTTTCGCGCGCGGCCTCCGTGTCGTAGCGCTGGCGCAGCATGACGAGCGTGTCGCCCAGGCCGGTGAAGCCCAGGCCCACGCGGCGCTTCGCCATTGCTTCCAGGTGCTGCGCCTTGAGCGGCCAGGCGGTGACCTCCAGCACGTTGTCCAACATGCGCACCGAGACTTCGACCACCTCACCGAAGCGCTCGTAGTCGAACGCGGCCTTCTGCGAAAACGCATGGTTCACGAAGCGGGTGAGGTTGATCGAGCCGAGGCAGCAGCAGCCGTACGACGGAAGCGGCTGTTCACCGCACGGATTGCTCGCCTCGATCGTTTCGCAGTAGTTGAGATTGTTGTCCTGGTTCATGCGGTCGATGAACAGGATCCCCGGCTCCGCATGGTCGTAGGTCGAGCGCATGATCTGGTCCCACAGCTCGCGCGCGCGCGCCTTTCGATAGACCCACTGGCCGTCGCTTCTCTGGTAAACGGGGGAGGGGCCCTGTTTTCCACTTTGCGCGCCCGCGGCAACCATCTCCGCGTGCGGACGCGCCTTGTGAACCAGCTCGATCTCGGCGTCGTTCTCGACCGCCCGCATGAAGGCGTCGGTCACGCCGACCGAGATGTTGAAGTTGGCGAGGTCGCCCTGGTCCTTGGCGTGGATGAATTCCTCGACGTCGGGATGGTCGCAGCGCAGCACGCCCATCTGCGCGCCACGGCGCGCCCCGGCCGATTCCACCGTCTCGCAGGAGCGGTCGAACACGCGCATGTAGGACACGGGGCCGCTCGCGCGCGAGCGCGTGCCCTTGACCTCGGCGCCCTTGGGACGGATGGCGGAGAAGTCGTAGCCGACCCCGCCGCCGCGGCGCATGGTCTCGGCGGCTTCCTGCAACGCGGTGTAGATCCCGGGCTTGCCGTCCACGACCTCCGAGATCGAGTCGCCCACCGGCTGCACGAAGCAGTTGATGAGCGT
This sequence comes from Burkholderiales bacterium, assembly GCA_035637655.1. Lineage (GTDB taxonomy): Bacteria > Pseudomonadota > Gammaproteobacteria > Burkholderiales > SG8-39 > VBDM01. Next base: position 2,611 of record DASPWT010000197.1, read on the forward strand.
CGCCTGCATCGGGATGCCGGCGGCGGAGTTGATGCGGCCGGCGGGGATGAAGCCGGCTTCCATCGCGTCGCGGAAGCGCCGCTCCCAGTGGGCGCGCTTGTCCTCGCGCTCGGCCGCGGCGAGGGCGCGCGCCACGCGAGCCCTTACGTCCTCGATGGTTTGCTCTTCGTCCTTGGCGTATTTCTCGAGCAGCGCCTCGCGGCAGATCGTCTGCTCGGGAAGCGCGGCTTCGGCGATGGGGGTGAGCGATTCGTTCACGGGGCCTCTACTATAATATATAGCTTGTTGGAGTTTGAAGCTGCAGCCCGGGCCGGTCGACCTGGCGGGCGTTACTGTGAGTATATACAGTATACTTCGGGTACCGGCTTTCGGCAAGGCTGCTATGTTCGGCTCTACAGGAGCAGAAAAGCATGACGTCCGGGCCATCGCGGGCTTGAACGGACCGGAGAGATGAAGCCGCGAATCAGCAACGGAAATCTTGAGCCGGGAATCGCGCAGTGAATTTCGACAAGCTCATCGGCCAGCTCTCCAGGGATTGGGAGTGGCTTTCGTTCGTGACGCGCTATTGCGCGGGTGGGAACGTCGGCAAGCCGCTCTGCGAAGATTTCATGTGGTGGGCGCTCGCGGCCGCCGCGCTCGTCGTGGTGATCGTCGCCTGGTGGATCCTGAGCAAGATCGCGAAGGCCTTTGAAGGCTGGAGGCATCGAAGGATGCTCGCCAAAGTGGCCGACCCCGAGACCATGAAGAAACACGTGTGGTCGGGCGATTCGCCCGAAGCGATGCCCTCGTCGGAGCAGCGCGCCGCGAAATCCCGAAAACCGGAAAAACCGTGACAGAATAACTCGATTGATCGTCGGCAGCGGAGGTTGCGATGAGCGGCTCGCCCCAGGTGCGGCGTGTGGACAAATTGATGGCGGAGGAACGCGCGCGCGAGACGCTCGAGCGCGGCTTCTGCGGGCGCCTGGCGACGGTGGGCGAGGACGGCTGGCCGTACTGCGTTCCGCTTCTCTACGTCTGCATGGACGGCGAGGTCTTCGTGCACAACACGCGCGCCAAAGGGCACTTGCGCGCTAATGTCGATCGGGAGCCGCGGGTCTGCTTCGAGATCGACGAAGCCGGCGAGGTGTTCGCCTACGGGCGCTTCGAGTGCGATTCGACCGTGGCGTACCGGAGCGTGATCGTGTTCGGCAGGATCCGTGTGATCGAGGATCTTGCGACCAAGCGGCGCTTCTGCGACGGCTTGATGGCGAAATATGCGAAGAAGGACTGGGAGCGGCCGAAGGGTTTCTATCCGCGCATCGACCAGATCACGGTCTACGCAATTGCGATCGAGCGCATAAGCGGCAAGGAGACGCCGCTGCCCGAAGCCGCGGAGCGGTGGCCGGCGGTGGATCACACCAAGTCTCCGAACGCGCGGGCATAGGAATTCCGGGATCTCCGATGCAGCTGTTGTCCGATCCGCACGCCTGGATCGCCTTCCTCACGCTGACGGCGCTCGAGCTCGTGCTCGGCATCGACAACATCATCTTCATTTCCATTCTCGTGGACAAGCTGCCCGACGCGAGACGGGAGCTGGCGCGAAGGATCGGCCTCGCTCTCGCCATGTTCATCCGCATCGGCCTCCTGTTCCTGCTTGCCTGGATCAGCGGGCTGATCGAGCCGCTCTTCAGCGTCTTCCGGCAGGAAATATCCGGCCGCGACCTCATCCTGATCGCGGGCGGCCTCTTCCTTCTGTGGAAGAGCACCAAGGAAATCCACCAGCTGCTCGAGGGCGAGAAGGGCGCGGCCTCGGCCGCCGTCGGCACCGCCTTCTCCGGGGTGATCCTGCAGATCATGATCATCGACATCGTTTTCTCGTTCGATTCGATCGTCACCGCGGTCGGCATGGTCGACCGGGTCGAAGTCATGATCGCGGCGGTGATCGCCTCGGTGCTCCTCATGATGGCCTTCGCCGGCGCGATCGGGCGCTTCGTCTCGGCGCATCCCACGGTGAAAATGCTGGCGCTCGCCTTTCTTTTCGTGATCGGCGTCGTGCTGATCGCCGACGGCTTCGACCACCATGTCCCCAAGGGCTACGTGTACTTCGCGATGGCGTTCTCGGTCGGCGTGGAGATGCTCAACCTGCGCATGCGCAAGCGCGTTGCGCAGCCGGTCGAGCTGCGCGATCGCTATTCGAGGGAAAGCGAATGAGGTCCGCGCAAGCTGCTAGGCGGGCGCCGCGGCGCCTTCCCTGAGGAACACCGGCAGATCGGTGGTCGGCGGGCGGGCGCCCGGCACCTGGTAGAAGAGATCGGCGACGAAGCCGCGGTGATAGCTCGTGTGGTTGACGATGTGGAGCAGGATCTCCGCGCGCGTCATGACCCCCTTGTTCCCGCCGATCAGGGTGAAGTGCACGTTTTCCCCGAGCGCGGCCTCGGACAAGCGGTCGCTCCAGGCGACGTACCAGTCGTCGACGAGCTGCTGCTCGCGCCGCAGCTCGGCCAGCGGCGGGTGCCCGGGGGTGTTGCGCGCGGCGAACCCGTGCTCGCGCCCTTCGAGGTGCGCCTGCCAGATGAGGTCGATCACGTAGTTGTGGTTGAGCGTATGGACCATGTTTTTGAACAGGCTCTGCCGCTCCTTCGTCGCCTCGTCCCCGGGCAGCCCGGCGACGGCGTCGAAGATGAGCTTGTTTGCCCAGTTGTTGTAGCGCGTGAGCATGCGCGCGGCTCGCGGAGTGATCATGGTTTGCCTCGTTCGGAACTTCCTCGCGGATTATGACACCGTCGGCCGCCCGCTTCCTTGCCGCAGGCCTCCGCTCCGATCGGAGGCGAGGAAACAGGCTTCTTCTCGTGTAACATGAACGGTTTATACCCGGAACGACGGCATTTCATCAGGTGTCTAACAGCCCCGACTCATGACGCTATCTTCCATTTCCGTCGCGCAGCAGCGCCTTGTTCGATCCGCCGGACGGATCCAGGCCGTGCTCTCGCACCGCGCGATGCCCGCTCTTGCGACGGTCGCGGCGCTGCTATTGCTGTGCTGGACGCTGGCGCAGGCGACCTGGCGCGTGCTCCAGCCCGCCTCGCCTGCGGTGGCGCGCGCCGGGGGCACCGATCTCACCGATCTGCGCGGGCTCGGCAGCGTGCATCTTTTCGGGCGCGCTGCCCCGAGGAGCCCCGCGGCGGAAACGAGCGTCGCGCCGAGCAAGCTGAACATGACTCTGACCGGCGTCGCAGCGCGCGCGACCGGCGGCTGCGCGCTCGTCATCGTGCAGGGACAGCCGGAGGCGGCCTTCTGTTCGGGCGAAGAGGTTTCTCCCGGCGTGCGGCTGGACACGGTGGAACGCGATCGCATCGTGATCGTCCGCAACGGCGTGCGCGAAGCGGTGTTCATGAAGGACGCCGAGGGAGCCGCCGCCGTCCCGCCGCCTCCGATCGTTCAGCCGGTCGGAACCGATCGGCAAATCGTCGACCGGCGGCAAGTGCAGCAGCAGCTCGGCAGGCCGGAATTCCTCAACCAGGCCTTGATCGTGCCCAACCCCGACGGAGGGTTCCTGGTGCGCCAGGTTCAGGCGGGAAGCCTGTACGAGAAGCTCGGCCTGCGCCCGGGCGACGTGATCCGCAACGTCAACGGCCAGCCGCTCACCAGCATGGACGACGTGATGCGTCTCTACCAGCAATTCGGCACCGCTCAGCGCGTGCTCGTGGACGTGCAGCGCCAGGGGCGCAGCGAGACGCTGTACTACGATATGCGCTGACGGTCCGCGCGCCGCGGAATTCCTCCGACACTCATGAGAAAAACCCCTGCAATCGCCGCCCGGATTCTCGCCGGCGCACTCGCAGTCGCCGCGCACGCCGTTTCAGCGCAGACGCCCGAGACCCCGGGCGCTCCCCCCGTCGAGTCCCCGGCAGCGGTGCCCCCGGCGCCCACTCCGCGCGCGGCGGCGATCGCCGTCACGCCGCGAGCGGGCGAGGTGGTGCTCAATTTCCAGGGCGCGGACCTGCAGGCCGTGGTCAAGGCGATGTCGCAGATGACGGGGCGCAACATGCTGATCGACCCGCGCGTGAGGGGACAGGTCACGATCGTCTCGGCGCGGCCCATGCCGGTCGCGGCCGGGTACCAGATCTTTCTCTCTGCGCTGAAGACGCAAGGCTTCACCGCGGTCGAGGGTCCCGGCGACGCGGTGCGCATCATTCCGGTCGCCGAGGCCAAGGCGGCGGCGCCGGTGAACGAGCAGGAGGGGCCCCCGCGCGGCGGCGAGCAGGTCGTCACGCACGTCGTGATCGGGCAGCACGTCGCGGTGGCGCAGCTGCAGAACGTGCTGCGCCCGCTGATGTCGCCGACCAGCCAGCTTTCCGTATACGATCCGGCCAACGCGCTCATCATCACCGACTATGCCGACAATGTGCGGCGGCTGCTGCGCATCATCGAGAGGATCGACCAGCCGGCGAGCACGGACGTCACCGTGATCCCGGTTCAGCACGCCTCCGCCATCGACCTCGCGGAGCTGGTGGTGCGTCTGTCGGGAACCGGGGTCGCCACACCCGGGGTGCCCGGAGTGCCGCCCACCCAGATCGCTGCGGGGGGGGACCGTTTCTCGGTGGTGCCGGATGGGCGCACCAACAGCATCCTGCTGCGCTCGGACAACCCGGGGCGCATCGCGCTGTTGCGCTCGCTCATCGAAAGACTGGATGTGCCGGCGCGCGCGATCGGCAGCACCCGCGTCATCTACCTGAAGCACGCCGAGGCGACGAAACTCGTCGAGGTGCTGCGCGGCATGCTCTCGGCAGCCGCCCCCGGGGCACCCGGGCAGACCACCGCGCCCGGCGCGCGGCCCGTCGGCGGGGCGGCGCCTTCGCTCATCCAGGCCGACGAGGCGACCAACTCGATCATCATCAACGCCTCGGACACGGTATACAACAACCTGCGCCTCGTGATCGAGCAGCTCGACGTGCGCCGCGCGCAGGTGTATGTCGAGGCGCTCGTCGCTGAGATGAATGCGGACCGCACCGACGAGCTCGGATTTCAATGGGCGGGCGCGCGCGGGGTCGGCTCGCGCGCGGTCGGCGCCACGGCGAATTTCCCCGCGGCGAATCCGAGCATCGTGGGGTTGGCGACCGGGGTCGAGACGATCGGCGCGGGACTCTCGGTCGCGGTCCTCGGCAACACCATCACGCTGCCCGACGGCACCACCGTGAGGGGTCTGGGCGCCCTCGCGCGTGCGCTCCAGTCGAACAACCTCGGCAACATTCTCTCCACGCCGAATCTCCTCACGCTCGACAACTATCAGGCGAAAATCGTCATCGGACAGAACGTGCCCTTCGTCACCGGCAGTTTCGCGTCGGCCACGACCGTCGCCGCTGGAGGAGTGGGGGCGGTGAATCCCTTCCAGACGATCGAGCGCAGAGACATCGGCCTGACCTTGCGCATCAAGCCGCAGATTTCCGAGGGCTCGGCCATCCGGCTCGAGATCTATCAGGAGGTCTCGAGCATCGACCCCACTGCGCGGGCCGGGGCGAGCGACCTCGTCACCACCAAGCGCTCGCTCGAAACCAAGGTCGTGGTGGACGATGGCAATACCATCGTGCTCGGCGGGCTGATCCAGAACACCTTGACCGTGACCACGCAGCAGATCCCGCTCCTCGGCGATATTCCGTTTCTCGGCGCGCTGTTCCGCTTCAAGAGCGAGGACCGCAAGCGGACGAACCTCATGATCTTCCTTCGCCCGGTGATCATCCGCTCGGCCGACGACGGTTATCGCGTGACGCAGGACCGTTACGAATATCTGCGCGGCTATACGCGCGGCGAGGGTCCGGAGCGCGAAGACATCTACGACCGCCTGGAGCCGGTGCCGCCGGCGCCTCGCGAGCCTCCGGCGCGCGCGCCCGGGCAGGATTCTCCGGCGGCGGCTCCTGCGAAGCCGCCCGACGCGGAAGCAAGCCCGGCGCCGGCGAAGCCCTAAAGCGCATGGACATGTCCTCGAACCCCCTCACGCCCGACGCGCGCGCGGTCGAGCGGCTGCCTTACGCTTTTGCCAAGCGGCACGGCGTGATCAGCGCCCGGCAGCTGGAGGCGGGCTTCGAGCTCTGGGTCAGGCCCGGGGTGCGGGCAGGCGTCCTCGCCGAAGTGCAGCGCGCGCTCGGCGGGCCGCTCGCTCTGAGAGAGCTTGCGGGCGACGCCTTCGACGCGGCGCTCGCGCGCGCCTACGAGCGCGGCGCGTCGCACGCCGCCGATATCGTCACCGACCTCGACGCGAGTCCGGATCTCGCGGCGCTCGCGGAGAACCTGCCCAAGGTCGCCGACCTCCTGGAGAGCGAGGACGATGCGCCCATCGTGCGGCTGATCAATGCCCTGTTCTCGCAGGCCGTGCGCGAGGGCGCCTCCGACATCCACATCGAGGCCTTCGAGGGGCGCTCGGTGGTGCGCTTCCGCAGGGACGGGATGCTGCGCGACGTGCTCGAGCCGCCGCAGGTCGCGCACGGCGTGATCGTGTCGCGAATCAAGATCATGGCGCGCCTGGACATCGCCGAGAAACGCCAGCCGCAGGACGGGCGCATCGCGCTGCGGCTCGCCGGACGCTCGGTCGACGTGCGCGTTTCGATCCTGCCGACGGCTCACGGCGAGCGCGTGGTGCTGCGGCTGCTCGACAAGCAGGCCGGGAGGCTCGATCTCACCGGCCTCGGAATGGCGGATACGACGCTCGCCGCCCTGCGCGATCTCGTCCGGCAGCCGCACGGCATCATCCTCGTCACCGGCCCGACCGGTTCGGGGAAGACGACCACGCTCTACGCCGCGCTCGGCCAGCTCGACGCCAAGGGCACCAACATCGTCACCGTGGAGGACCCGATCGAATACGACCTCGACGGCGTCGGCCAGACCCAGGTGAATCCGCGCATCGAGCTGACGTTCGCGCGGGCGCTGCGCGCCATCCTGCGCCAGGACCCGGACGTGGTCATGATAGGCGAGATCCGCGACCTGGAGACCGCGCAGATCGCGGTGCAGGCGAGCCTGACCGGGCACCTGGTGCTCGCGACCCTGCACACCAACGACGCGGCGGGGGCCGTGGTGCGGCTCGTGGACATGGGCATCGAGCCGTTCCTGGTGGCCTCGAGCCTGCTCGGCGTGCTCGCCGAGCGGCTGGTGCGGCGGCTGTGCCCGGCGTGCCGTCGCCCGCACCAGCCTGACCGCGCCGAGCAGAGCCTCCTCGCGAACGGGAACGGAGGCGGGGCGGACACCGCCTTGTTCACCGCGAGCGGCTGCGAGGCGTGCGCGTTCACCGGCTATCAGGGCCGCACCGGAATTTTCGAGCTGCTGCTCATCGACGACGAGGCCCGGCGCCTGATCCACGACCGCGCCTCCGAGGCCGACCTGCGCGAGCACGCGCGCCGCGGCGGCATGAAGGGCCTGCGCGAGGACGGGCTGCGCTGGGTGCGGGCGGGCGAAACCAGCCTCGAGGAAGTGTTGCGCGTTTCGCGAGAATGAGTCGCGAATAGGACGCGAGCAGGCATCCGCGGCGAGCATGTCGGGCTTCGAGTACAGCGCGCTGGAGGCGACCGGCCGCGAAACGCGCGGCGTGATCGAGGCGGACACCGAGCGCCACGCGAGATCGCTGCTGCGCGAACGCGGCCTCGCGCCGCTCACTGTCGAGAGTATACGCGCGGCGGCGGTGCAATCCGGGCGACGCGAGCGCTTCTCGCGCCCCGGGCTGTCGCGCACGGGTTTGGCGCTGGTCACGCGCCAGTTCGCCACGCTGGTCCGCGCAGGGCTCACCATCGAAGAGGGCCTCAACGTGGTCATCGAGCAAACCGAGTCCGCGGGAGCGCGCACGCTTTTCGCGGCAGTGCGGGCGCGCGTGCTCGAAGGCCAATCCCTGTCTCACAGTCTGGCCGAGTTTCCCAACGCGTTCCCGCAAATCTACCGCGCGATGATCGAGGCGGGCGAGCATTCGGGGCGGCTCGGCGATGTGCTGGAACGGCTTGCCGACTACACCGAGAATCGGGAAGCCTTGCGCGACCAGGTCATCATCGCCTTCATCTACCCTGTGCTCCTGACCGTGGTCGCGTTCCTCGTCATCGCGTTCCTCGTCACATACGTCGTGCCGCAGGTAACGCGCGTATTCGCCAATCTCGGCCAGACCCTTCCCCTGGTCACGCGCGTTCTCATCGCGATCAGCGATTTTGCGCGCGCGAGCGGCGCATTTTGGCTCGCAGGGCTCGTCTTCGCCTTCGTCGCGGGAAGGTTGTTGCTGCGCGACGAATCGCGGCGGCGGCGTTGGCACGGCTGGCTACTGCGGCTGCCGCTCGTGGGGCGGCTCATTCGCGGAGTCAACGCCGCGCGCTTCGCCGATACCCTGGGGATCCTCACGGCGAGCGGCGTTCCGCTGCTCGCGTCGTTGCAGTCCGCGGCAGCGGTGCTGACGAATCTGCCGATGCGCGCCGCGGTGGACGAGGCGGTGCGCCGCGTGCGCGAAGGCGGGGCGCTCGCCCCCGCGCTCGGGGCGGCGAAGCTCTTCCCGCCAATCGTCATTCACCTGATCGCGAGCGGCGAGGCGACCGGTCGGCTCGACACCATGCTCGCCCGCGCCGCCGAGGCGCAGTCGCGCGAGCTCGTGAACTGGACGCGCGGCCTGACGGCGCTGCTCGGACCCCTCCTCATCGTCGCGATGGGCGGGATCGTGCTCTTCCTCGTGGTCGCGATACTTTTGCCTATATTCGAAATGAACCAACTGGTACGCTAGGGAAACGCCATGACGAACGCTTACGCACTCTTGCGCCGACCGCACGGTTTCACCCTGATCGAGATTCTCGTCGTCATCGTGATTCTGGGCATCCTCGCGGCGCTGATCGTGCCGCGCGTGATGGACCGTCCCGACCAGGCGCGGGCGACGGCGGCGCGGGCCGACATCGCCGCGATCATCGGCGCGCTCAAGCTCTACAAGCTCGACAACGGCACCTACCCGAGCACCGACCAGGGGCTCGCGGCGCTGGTGAAAAAACCCGAGCGCGGAGACATTCCGCGCAACTGGAAGGCGGGCGGCTACCTGGACAAGTTGCCCGTGGATCCCTGGGGCACCGATTACCAGTACCTCAATCCAGGCATTCGCGGCGAGATCGACGTGTACTCGCTAGGCGCCGACCGCAAGCCCGGTGGCGAGGGCTTCGACGCCGACATCGGGTCTTGGCAGTAATGATGCGAGCGCGCCGCTCACGCGGCTTCACGCTGATCGAGATCCTCGTGGTGGTCGCGATCATCGTCGTGATCGTCGGCCTCGCGGGCGTGCAGCTCATGCGCGGCCCCGGGGATCTGGTGCGCGAGGAAAGCGAGCACCTCGCGCTGCTCTTGCGGGCGGTCCGCGAGGAGGCGATCCTGCAGGGGCGGGTGTTCGCCTTCGGAGCCGGGCGCGAGTCCTACCGCTTCCTGCGTCTGGAGCGCAACGGCCGCCTCAAGGTCGCAAGCGGCGACGAGCTGTTCCGTCCCCAGCGCATGCCGCCGGGAATCGTGATCGAGGCCTTGCAGATCGAGGGCGCGGGGGACGCCGCGCAGGACGGGGTGGTGTTCCTGCCGAGCGGCGAGCTGCCGGCGTTTCGCATCGTGCTCAGGAGCGGCGGCGCACGCTGGAGCGTCGTCGGCGCCCCCGACGGGACCATACGCGCGCAGGCCGTCTCATGAATTGCTCCCGGCGCGCCGGGGGCTTCACCCTGGTGGAAATCCTGGTGGCGCTCGCCGTGCTCGCGATCGCGCTGACCGCGACGGCGCGCAGTCTGGGCGCGGCGCTCGACACCACCGCCGCGCTGCGCGAGCGCACTCTCGCGCGTTGGGTGGCCGAGGACAGGCTGGCCGAGCTCGAGCTGCGCAGGGAATGGCCGGATCTCGACGTGAAGGAGGGTGACGCCGATATGGGCGGGCGCGCGTTCCACTGGCGCCAGGAGACGGGCGTGACGCCCGCGGCCCGCATGCGGCGCGTCGAGGTGAGCGTGTTCATGAAGGGAAACGATTTGACGCTGGCGAAGATGACCGGATTTTTCGAGCAGACCGGACCCCAGACGGGGCCGCAGCCGGGGCCGGCCAGATGAATCTGTCCCGGCCTGTCTGCGGCTTCACGCTGATCGAGCTCTTGGTGGCGCTCGTTATCTTCGGGATTTTCGCCGTCCTCGCGTACGCGGGATTGGGCCGCCTTCTCGACAACCGCGAGCGGCTCACCGAGGAGCAGCGGGTCTGGCAGGAGCTGTCGCAGGTTTTCCTGCGCATCTCCGACGACGTGGCCCACGCGCGCTCGCGCTCGGTGCGCGACGCGGGTGGATTCGAGCTTCGGGCGTTCGTGGGGCGGCTCTACGACTCGCGCGCGCTCGCCGAGCCGAGCCTGGAGTTGACGCGCGGCGGCGAGCTGAACTATGGAGGCGCACCGCGCTCGGATCTGAGGCGCGTCGCTTATCGCCTCAAGGAAGGGCGCCTGGTGCGAATCACCTGGCCGGTGCTCGATCGCGCTCCGGTGAGCGTGCCGCTCGAAGCGCCGCTGCTCGGCGACGTGGAAACCTTCGAGCTGCGCTTTTACGGCGACACCGGGGAATCGGTCGAAACCTGGCCCACGGCGACGAGCGGCCCCGACGTTCCGCCGAGAGCGATGGAGGTCACGCTCGCCGTGAAGGGCCTGGGCCGCTTCAAGCGCCTGTTTCTGGTGAACCAGTGATGCCTGCCCGGCGCGCGCAGCGTGGAATCGCCCTGGTGACCGCGGTGATGATCGTCGCGATCGCGGCGGCGATCGCGGCTCAGATCGCCTTTGCGCACCAGATCTGGTTCCGGCAAATGGAGAACGTCGCCGACCGCGACGCGACCGACTGGCTGCGCCGCGGCGCGCTGCACTGGGCGAGCCTCGCCCTGCTCGAAGACGCGGCGCAGAGCTCGATCGACCATCTCGGGGAGACCTGGGCGATGGGACTGCCGACCCTGCCCGTCGAGGGTGGAACCGTCAAGGTATCGATCGAGGACGCCCAGTCGCGTTTCAGCCTCAACAGCGTCTGGCGCAACAACGCCCAGAGCCCGCCGGACGTCGCCGCTTTCAGGCGCCTGCTCGAGGCGCTGCGGCTCGATCCCCTGCTTGTCGATTCGCTGGTCGACTGGATCGACCCGGACAGCGACGCGCTCCCCGGGGGCGCGGAGGACGTCTACTATCTCAACCTGAATCCGCCGTATCGCGCCGCCAACCGGCCGCTGGCGAGCGTCGAGGAGCTGCGTCTGGTGCGCGGATTCGACGCCAAGACCGTCGCGGCGCTCGCGCCGTACGTGACCGTTCTGCCGCCCGGGGCGGTTTCCGAGGTCAACGTCAACACCGCATCGCCCGTGCTGCTCGCGGCGCTGGTGCAGGGTCTGGATTTACCGACCGCGCAGCGCATCGCCGACGACCGGATCGGCAAGCCGTACAACAAGGTCGATGATTTCAAGTCGAAACTGCCCCCCGGCCTGCCTCCGCTGACCGGGGCAATGAACGTGAAAAGCGACTATTTTCTGGTTACGCTCGACACCTCGATCGGGCGTCACGAGCGCCACAGCGAAGCGCTTCTTCAACGCTCGACCGCCACCAAGACCACGGCCTTGATCTGGCACAGGCCGCAACCCCTGATCGGATCGGATGAACCTGACGAATCTCAGTAAGGGCGCCTGGCTCGAGCTCTCCGCCTCCTGGCGCCGCAAGGGCGGCGACCGCCTCGAGCTGTGGCTGCCGCGGAACTGGCCGGCCGAGGATTCGGAGCTGCGTTGGCGCCGCGTCGCGGCGGGCGGGGCCGTTCGGCAAGGCGTCCAGCGCGGGCTCGAGGGACTCGCGCCGGCCGAGGAGATCATCGTGTGGACCCCGGCCGCCGACACGCTGCTCCTGCGCGCGCGCCTGCCGACGCGCTCCAACGCGAAAATCGTTCAGGCGCTGCCCTACGCGCTCGAGGAGCAGCTGATCGATCCCCCCGAGCGGCTGCATTTCGCTTTCGCGCACGAGGCGGACGGTGCGCTGGCGGTGGCGGTGACGCGGCGCGATCGCATGGAGAGCTGGCTTGCGGCGCTCGCGGCCGCCGGGCTCGCCCCGACGCATCTCGCGCCGGTGACCCTGTCCGTGCCGCTCGCCGAGCGCGCCTGGACGCTCGCGTTCGTCGACGCGGAGATGGTGCTGCGCAGCGGCGCACGCGCGGGATTGGGCGGTCCGATCGAGCGGCGGCCGCCGGCCTGGCTGCACGCGGCGCTCGCCGAAGCGCGGGCCGAGGCGAGCGCGCCCGAGCGCATCCTGCTCGTCGACGCGCCCGCCGATCTGGATTGCGCGGCGTGGCGCGATGCCCTGGGGCTGCCGGTGGAGGCGATGCGGCCCGGGGAGGCGTCCGTTCCGGGCGATCCTCTCGACCTGCTGCAGCAGCACTACGCGCCGCGCGCTCGCCTGGCGGCGCTCAAGCGCGCTTATATCCCGGCGGCGGCGCTGCTCGCGGCGTGGCTCGCGGCCACGCTCGTTTTCGACGCGGTCGAATGGGCGCGCGTGTCTTCGAAGGCGCGCGCGGCCGAGGAGGAAATGCGCGCGCTGCTCCTGAAGAGTTTTCCGGAAACCCGCGCCATCCTCGACCCTGCCGAGCAGATGCGGCGCGGTCTGGAGGACCTGGGCGCGCGCAGCGGCATCGCCGCGCCCGGGGACATGCTTTTTCTCCTGGCGCGCGCGGCGCCCGCGATCGAGCGCGAATCGCGCGTGCGCGCGCAAGGCATCGAATATGCCGAACGCGCGCTGATCATCCGGATCGCCGCTTCGGAGGCCGACGCCGAGTCCCTGGCGCGCACGCTGCGCGCGCGATCGCTGGAGGTGGAAGTCCAGCGCGCGGGAGGAGAAGCGCGGCTGCGCGTGCGCGCGGCCGCTTCGCTCACCGGGCAGGGCAAATCATGAATTTCGCCTGGACCGAACCCGCTCGCGCGCGCTGGAACGCGCTCGGCGCGCACGAGCGAAAGGTGGCGTCGGTGCTCGCCGTATCCTTTAGCGCGGCGCTTTTCTACCTGCTCGTCTGGAGCCCGGTCGAAAGCGGTCTCGCCAAGGCGCGCGTGCGCCTCGCCTCGGTCCAGACGCAGCTCGCCCGCGTGCAGGAGCAGGCCGCCCGGGTGGCGAGCCTGCGCGCCGCGCCGCGCGTCACCGCGCCCGCCAATCCTGCCGTGGCGGTCGGGCAGGCAGCCGAGCGGCAGGGCCTGCGCGGGCAGCTGAAGCGCGTCGATGCGGAAGGCGCGAACGCGGTGCGCGTGCAGATCGAGGACGCCCCGTTCCTGGCCCTGATGGCATGGCTGGTCGAGCTGCAACAGCAGACCGGCCTGCGCGCGGAAAGCGCGACGCTCGAAAGGCGCGCCAATCCCGGCACGGTGAACGGGCGGCTGCTGTTGCGGGCGCAGGGCGCGTGACCGGCGCTTTTCGCCGTCCCGGCGTGCGGCTGGCCGTTCTGGGCATCGCCGCGTATCTGGGTTTTCTTCTGGCGAACCTGCCTGCCGCCTGGCTCGGTTTCGCGCTCGAGCGCTCGAGCGGCGGCGCGCTTGCGCTCGGGGAGCCTCGCGGCACCGTCTGGAAGGGAAGCGGCGTGCTCGCGCTGCGCTCAGGCGGCGCGTATCGCGGTATCGTGGATCTGGAGTGGCGCTGCAATCCGCTGTGGGTCCTTGCCGGACGACTGAACGTTGCGCTCTCGGGCGCCGGGCGCGAGACCCGGATGCGTGCGAGCGTGAGCCTCGGCGCCGGAAAAGCGACCCTGAGCGACCTCGAGGCAAACGTTCCCGCGGCGGTCGCCGAATCCGCGCTTCCGGCGGCCGCTTTTGCGAAGCCCGAAGGACAGCTGCGCGTGAAGGCGGATTCCGTCGAGTGGGGCGCGGCCTCGGTGCGCGGCGCGGCGACCGTCGAATGGTTCGACGCCGGATTGAGCGGGCTGCAGGCGCCGCAGCTCGGCGATTACCGGCTGCACATCGCGGCGAGCGGCGACCGCGCCGAGCTGAGACTGTCGACGCTGCGCGGGGATCTGCGCCTCACGGCCGGCGGCGAATGGCGGGCGGCGCAGCCGCGGACGGTCCAGCTGCGCGGCACTGCGCAGGCCTCGGCGGAGCGCAGGGACCTTGAGCCTTTTCTGCGCGCGATAGGAGTGATGAGCGTCGGGACCTCCCAGCCCTTT
>DASPWT010000198.1:0-72294 GCA_035637655.1 Burkholderiales bacterium
CTCGTTGACGCGGGCGAAATGCGACAAGTCGGTCAGATAGATGGTGAGCTTGACCGCATCGGCGAGCGATCCGCCACCGGCCTTCGCTACGGCCTTCAGGTTGCCGAAAACACGATGGATCTGGTTCTCGATTCCGTCGACGAGCTGCCCGGTTGCCGGGTCGAGACCGATCTGGCCGGAAAGATACAGCGTATCGCCGGCGCGCACTGCCTGGGAATAGGTGCCGATCGCAGCCGGAGCATCCAAGGTGGAAATCGTCGATCGTGTCATGTCGGGCATCAAGTCCGCGGGAGGCGAGCGGTTATAATATCCGCGCTCGGCTGGGCGGCGCCAGCATCCCGGTATCCCCGATGACTTCACGGCAGATAGTCAATCTTCTGAAGCTCGTAGGCACGCCCAGGGACGGCGCGCTCTTGCGCTTTTCCCTTGGAAGCGAATACCTGAAGTGCGCCGAATTCGAAGCAGCCATCGCGCACCTCAATGCGGCGGTCGAAAAAGACCAAGGGTATTCCGCGGCGTGGAAACTCCTCGGGCACGCGCTCGCCGAGAATGGCCGAACCGATGAGGCGCTTGCGGCCTATCGCAAAGGCATCGAGGTCGCGCAGGGCAAGGGTGACCTGCAGGCGGCCAAGGAAATGACCGTGTTCGCGCGCCGCCTCGAAAAGGCCATTGCATCGGGCAAGGCAACCCCCGCACGCTCATGAGCGCGCTTGCCAATCTGCGCCGGAGGCTGTTCGGCAAGCCGCTCGATCCCCTGGATACGAAGACACGACGGCATATCGCGCTAGTCGCTTTTTTCGCCTGGGTGGGTCTGGGAGCGGACGGGATTTCCTCCTCCTGCTATGGCCCCGAAGAGGCGTTTCGCGCGCTGGGCGAGCACACGAATCTGGGCCTTTACCTCGCGCTCGCCACGGCGGCGACGGTGTTCATCATCGCGCTCGCCTACAATCAGGTCATCGAGCTGTTTCCCACGGGCGGGGGCGGCTACCGGGTCGCCACGCGGCTGATCGGCCCTTACGCGGGCCTCACTTCGGGCGCCGCGCTCGTTCTCGATTACGTGCTCACTATTGCGATTTCGATAGCGAGCGGCGTCGATGCGCTGTTCTCGCTGTTTCCGCTCGGCTTCCAGCCGTACAAGCTTGCGGCCGAGGTTGCGTTCATCGTGGCGCTCGTGCTGCTCAACCTGCGCGGGATGAAGGAAGCGATCACCGTGCTGTTGCCGATCTTTGTCGGTTTCATTCTCACGCACGCGTTCCTGATCGTGTACGGCGTGCTCTCGCGCGCGACAGTGCTGCCGACTCTGGTGCCCGATGTGTGGCGCGGAACCTCGGACCTTTCGGGACAGGTCGGCTGGACGGGCGTCGCAGCGCTGCTCCTGCTCGCCTACTCTCAGGGGGGCGGCACCTATACTGGGATCGAAGCGGTGTCGAACAACGTCAACGTGCTCGCAGAGCCGCGAGTGCACACCGGCAAGGTCACCATGCTCTACATGGCGTTGTCGCTCGCCTTCACTGCCGGCGGGATCATCTTGCTGTACCTGCTGTGGGACGCGCGTCCGGTGGAGGGACAGACCCTCAACGCAGTCACTTTCGGCGCGATCATAAACAGTTTCGACTGGGACGCCCACGTCGGCCAGGTCGCATTGTGGGTGGTGCTTGCGCTCGAAGCGGGGCTACTGTTCGTCGCTGCCAACACCGGCTTCCTGGGCGGGCCCGCAGTGCTCTCCAACATGGCCGCCGATTCCTGGGTGCCGCACCAGTTCCGCTATCTGTCGACGCGGCTCGTCACCCAGAACGGCGTTCTGGTCATGGGGCTCGGATCGCTCGTCATCCTTCTGTGGACCGGCGGCAGCGTTTCCACGCTCGTCGTCCTGTACAGCTTGAGCGTGTTCCTGACCTTCGCCGTGTCGCTCTTTGGCCTGTGCCTATACTGGGCCCGGCTGCGCGCCGGGAAAAACTGGCTCGGGAGGCTGGCGCTGTCGGCTGCGGGGTTCCTCGTGTGTGCGGGCATTCTGGTCACGCTGCTTGCCGAGAAGTTCCTTGACGGTGGGTGGCTAGCGGTCATCATCATCGCGGCGATGATCGCCGCATGCGTGACCATCCGCAACCACTACGACTGGACCAGGGCGCAACTGAAGAAAATCGACGCCGACTTTTCGGGCATTCCCTTTGGCAGCGTCGCCAATCCGCCCAAGCCGGACCCCAACCGGCCCACTGCGGTGTTTCTGGTGGGCTCCTCGCGCGGCGGCGGGCTGCACGCGCTGCTCTGGGTACAGCGGATGTTCCCGGACCATTTCAGGAACTTCATCTTCGTCAACGCGCGCACGGTGGACGCGCAGAGTTTTGGCGGGCGCGAAGACCTCGAGGCGATGAAGGTGGAGGCGAACGCCTCCCTTTCCTACTTCGTCAACTTCTGCAACAGCAAGGGATGGGCGGCAAAGTCATACCTGTCCTTCGGCACCGATCCCATCGATGAATTCACGCGGCTCGCCGAACGTGTTCGGGACGAGTTCTCCAACTCCATTTTCTTCACCAGCAAGCTCATCTTCGACGAAGACAACTGGTTGACCCTGATACTGCACAATCAGGCCGCGATGGCGCTGCAGCGCAGCTTCCATCTGCGCGGCATGCAAATGGTCATCCTGCCGATGAAACTAAGTGTCTAGCAAGGCTGCCAAGGCCGCTTTGAGCAAGGTCCGCTCAATACCTTAGGAACAAGCGGGTGTTACGGGACCCTCTTGATTTCAAAACTTATTATTTTGCGGTGGTCACGAGGCCGTTGCGGATCGCGTACTTCACTAGGCCGGCGATGTCGTGGATCTGCAACCGCTCCATCAGCTGGGCGCGATGGGTCTCCACGGTCTTCACCGAAAGCTCAAGGCGATAGGCGATTTCCTTGGTGCTGTGACCCCCGGCGATGAGCTGCAGGACTTGGCGCTGCCGCGGCGTCAGATTGTCAGTCGCGGGCTGCTCGGCCCCGACTCTCTGCACGTAGCCTTCCACCATCTGCCTCGAGATGCGCGGGCTGAGATAGGTTTCGCCCTGCATCACGGCGTACAGCGCGAGTTCCAGTTCAGCGGTCGCGGAATCCTTGAGCATGTAGCCTGCAGCTCCCGCGCGCAGCGCCTGCAGCACGTATTCCTCGTTGGCGTGCATGGAAAGCATCACCACGCGCACCTCCGGAAGCTGCTGCTTGAGCTGAGCGCTCGCCTCGAGCCCCCCGAGTCCCGGCATGGAAATGTCAAGCAGCACGACGTCCGGACGATGCTTGCGCGCAAGCTCCAGCACTTCGCTGCCGTTGCCTGCTTCGGCCACGACCGTGACCCCTTCCAGACCTCCCAGGAGCGCGCGTATTCCGGCGCGCACCAGTGCGTGATCATCCGCGAGAAGTACGCGTACCGGGGTCATGCTTGTCCCGCACCGACCCGGACCAGGGGGAGCGCAAGGCTCAACCGAGTCTCCCGCCCGAGCGCCGAGTCGATCGCAAGCCGCCCGCCGGCGAGCGTCGCGCGTTCTTCCATGCTCAGCAGCCCCATGCTCCTGCCGACCGTCGCCCCCAGTCGCGCGGCCGCGACGTCGAAACCCCGTCCGTTGTCGCGCACCTCCAGACGCAATTCCTCCTGCGTGCCGGCGAGCGTAACCCAGACTTCGCTCGCTTGCGCGTGGCGCGCGATATTGGTGAGCGCCTCCTGCGCGATGCGAAAGCACGTGGTCTCGATCTCGGCGGCGAGATGCAGGGGCACCCTCTCCTGCATGAAATTCGGCTTGAATCCGGCGCTGCCTGCCTGCTGGTCGAGATGCGAGCGCAACGCCGCCACCAGCCCAAGATCATCCAGTTGCGAGGGTCTCAGGTCGCGCGACACGCGACGCACTTGCTCGAGCGCGTCGTCGATCGCCGCAACGCATTCGCCCCGGCGCGAGGCGTAGTCGGCTGAGGAGGGCTTGAGGCCGGCGAGGCGCAATTTGACCGCAGTGAGCAGCTGTCCGACGCCGTCGTGCAGTTCGCGCGCGATGCGGCGCCGCTCGGTTTCTTCGACCTGGAGGAGTCGTACCGAAAGCGCCTGCAACCTGCGATGAGCATCTTGCAGGGCCTGCTGCGCGGCTCTGCGCTTGACGAGTTCAAGGCGGTCGTTCAAGGCGCGGGCGACCACCGGCGCAAGGCGCTCGAGCCTTTCTTTCATCACGTAATCGGTGGCACCCGCCTTGACGCTCTCGATGGCGCGCTCCTCGCCGAGCGTGCCGGAGATGAGGACGAAGGGGATTTCCAGGCCGCGCTCCCTGAGCAGGCCGAGCGCGCTCAAGCCATCGAAATGCGGAAGATTGTAGTCGGCGAGGATCAGCTCGAATTCCGGGCGATCCAGACAGGCCTCGAACTCCTCCCGGGTCTGCACCCGCTGCCAGTCGCAAGCGTAGCCGGCGGCCTGAAGCTTCGCTACTTCGAGCTCGGCGTCGAGGGCGTTATCTTCCAGAATCAGGAGTTTGAGCGGCGTGGGCATGCGTCAATGAGGTGGGGCTCGGCCCACAATACGTCGAATTCACGGGACGGTGGTGGAGTTGAGGAGGATCGAACTCCCGACCTTCGCATTGCGAACGCGACGCTCTCCCAGCTGAGCTACAACCCCACGTCGCGGTAATTTTAGCCGCAATCTCCCTCTGCGACAACGCGAACGACCCGGGCTTCGCCGCACTAAAACATTTGCGGGTGGCGAGAAAGGACGCCGCGGGCAAGCTCGCGTAAGACACCCTGTCAGCCCGAGCGGGCGCGCCCAAGCCGGTCCCGGATTGCGGCCCATTCGGCCGTCGCGGGCGGCTCCTCCACCAGAATCCGATCGCAGCCGGATGAATCCAGCGCGCGCAGGTTGGCGTAGAGATCGTGTCCATATCGCTGCGCCTGTCTGGACGCCTCGATCCACATCGTGCTCATGTCACCCTCCGGGGGCGAACGGAAGGACAGCACGCCTCGGCCGTGCGAAGTGCCCTGTACGCTTCGTTCCCATTGGTCCGATTCGATGAGCCGAAGCGGTTGCCGGGGCGCGTAGTGAGCTGCGAGCGTCCCGGGCGCGCGTGGGGCATCCGAATCGCGCGACTGGAGCGCGACGCCGAGCGTTGCTGCGATATCCCCTGTGCCGATCCGGCCGGGGCGAAGCAGCACGGGCCTCCCGCGAGAGAGATCCACGATGGTGGATTCGATGCCGATCTCGCAGGGCCCACCGTCAAGGACTAGATCGACTTCGCTCCCAAGATCGCTTCGCACATGCTCCGCCGTCGTCGGGCTGATCCGGCCGAATTTGTTGGCGGATGGAGCGGCGATCCCACCGCCGAATTCACGCAGCAGATCGAGTGCGACCGGATGGCCAGGGACGCGCAGGCCGATCGTGTCCTCGCCGCCGGTCAGGTAATCGCCCACGCCAAGGGCGCGCTTCAGCACCAGGGTCAGCGGTCCCGGCCAGAAGCGCTCTGCGAGTCTCGTCGCGGTCCCGGGAATCTCGCGTGCCCAACGATCCAGTTGCCCGACATCGCCGATATGAACGATGACGGGATGGCCCGCGGGACGGCCCTTAACCTCGTAGATTCGCGCGACCGCTGCGGGGTTCGATGCGTCGGCGCCCAGTCCGTATACCGTCTCCGTGGGAAAGGCAACCAAGCCGCCACGTTGCAATATCGCCACGGCATCCCGAATCGGAACGGATCGGGGCGCGTCGACTCTCGGGGGCAAGGGGAAGCGGGACGAAGCCCGTGTCAACCCGGCAGCTTGGCGTTCTCTACCGCTTCGACCAGACCCGCGCGGAACTGAGCGAGACGTTTGGCGAGTTTTGGGTCTCCCTGGGCAAGCATCGCGACGGCAAAGAGTCCAGCGTTGGCGGCGCCCGTCTCGCCGATCGCAAAAGTCGCGACCGGGATGCCCTTGGGCATCTGTACGATCGACAGCAGTGAATCCAACCCCTGCAGATACTTGGAGGGCATCGGTACCCCAAGCACGGGAACGGTCGTTTTCGCCGCGATCACACCGGCCAGATGCGCCGCACCGCCTGCACCGGCGATGAAACAGCGGGCACCCTTCGCGCTCAAGCGTTCCACCCATTCGGCGAGCGCGTCGGGCGAGCGGTGCGCCGAGAGTACCCTGGCTTCGTAGGATACGGAAAAATCGGTGAGCTGCTTTGCCGCTTCGCGCATCACCTCCCAATCGCTTGGGCTTCCCATGACGATCCCGACAAGAGGTGAGCGCCTGGCCATTTTCATATTCCCAGTTTTTGCCCGGTCAGACGCTGAAGGGCTTCGCGATATTTTTCGGAGGTCTTTGCTATCACTTGCGGCGGAAGCCTTGGTGCGGGCGGAGTCTTGTTCCAGTCGAGCGTCTCGAGGTAATCGCGCACGTACTGCTTGTCGAAGGAGGGCGGACTCGATCCCGGCCGATACTCCTCCGCGGGCCAGAATCGCGAGGAGTCCGCGGTCAGCGCTTCGTCGATCAATACGAGATTTCCCTTGTCGTCCGTCCCGAACTCGAATTTGGTGTCGGCGATGATGATTCCGCGTTCTCTCGCGTAGTCGGCCGCCTCGAGGTACAGGCGCACACTCAGGTCGCGCACTTTGGCCGCCAGCGCCTTGCCGATCATCTTCTCGACCCGGGCGAACGAGATATTCTCGTCGTGGGCGCCGGCCACGGCTTTGGTGGCCGGCGTAAACAGAACTTCCGGCAGCTTGTCGGCCTGCTTTAACCCCTTCGGCAAGGGAATGCCACAAACCGCTCCGGTCTTTTGATAGTCCTTCCAGCCCGAGCCGATGAGATAGCCGCGCACCACCGCCTCGATCGGCAGGGGCTTCAGCTTCCTCACGACGACCGAACGGCCTTTTACTTGCGCCGCTTCCACGTTGTCCTTGACCACTTTTTCAGGAGTGAGGCCGTCCAGATGATTCGCGACGATGTGGCCGAGCTTCCCGAACCAGAAGTTGGACATCTCGTTCAGCACTTCGCCCTTGCCTGGAATAGGGTCGGGTAGCACGACGTCGAAAGCCGATAGGCGATCGGTCGTGACGATGAGCAGGCGGTCATCGCCCACCGCGTACATATCGCGGACTTTGCCGCGCCCCACGAGCGGCAGGCTCCGGATGCTCGATTCGTAGAGCGGGGCTGCCATTCCTACGCCGCCTGCTTCTCCAGGTCCGGACGGTATTTACCCTGCGCCGCAAGCCCGTTCATGCGAGCCCGGTGGTGGAACGCCCGCTGCGCGGCAGCGACGCTACCGGGCGCCCCGCGCCAAGCCTTGAGCGCGCAGTTCTGCAGCGCGCGGCTGAAGGAGAAGGTGAGCGGCCAGGGGAGCCCGGGCTTCCTCGCCATTTCGTTGAGGTGTGCGGTGGCTGCCTCGTCGGCCTGGCCCCCGGAAAGGAACACGATCCCCGGCAGCGCCGCCGGGACGGTCCGCTTGAGGCAACGCACGGTTTCCTCCGCGACGCGCTCCACGCCGGCTTGTTTCGGACAATCCTTGCCCGAGACCACCATGGACGCTTTCAGAATGGTGTGCTCGAGCGACACGTTGTGGGCGCGCAGGGCGGCAAACACTGCGCAGAGCGTCGCCTCGGTCGCCTCGTAGCAGCGTTCGATCGTGTGGTCGCCGTCGAGCAGGACCTCGGGCTCGACGATGGGAACGATCGAGGCTTCCTGGCACAGCGCAGAATAGCGAGCCAAGGCGTGCGCGTTGGCATAGAGGCAAGCGTGGCTGGGAATACCGGGACCGATGGTGATGACCGCGCGCCACTTGGCGAAACGAGCGCCGAGCTTGAAATATTCCTCCAGCCGGCCTCGCAGGCCGTCCAGCCCCTCGGTGACCTTTTCTCCTGGTGAGAGCGCAAGATCGTGTATGCCTTTGTCCACTTTGATGCCGGGGATGATGCCCTTGCCTGCGAGAAATTCCGGAAACGGCTCGTTGGCGGTGAGCGTGCTTTGCCGGACCGTCTCGTCGAAAAGGATCACGCCGCTCACGAATTCCTCGAGGCCCTTGGTGGTGAAGAGCAGGTCGCGGTAGGCACGGCGGTTCCGCTCGGTGCTCTCGACGCCGACCGATTTGAAGCGCTTCTCGCAGGTACCGCTCGATTCGTCTGCTGCGAGCAACCCCTTGCCTTTGGCGACCATTGCTGCGGCAGTCTTGGAAAGCAGGTTTCGGTCCATGGAACACTTCCTGTTGCTGGGTGAGAAAGCCGAGGGCCGTGATTTTACCCTGCCTGGCGCCTGCTCGGCCAAACCCGGGCAACTCGAAAAGCGCAACCTAGCAGGCAGTTTGATGCCGCACGCGACAGCTCGCGAGCACCTCGTCCGGGTCCCGCCGCCACCAATTGCGCGAAGACAGGATCTCGACCTCGTGGAAACCGCGGTACCCGGCCCCCTCCATCCACGAGCGCATGAGCGGAAGATCGATCACGCCATCGCCCATCATTCCCCTGTCGGTGAGCAGGTCCGTGGTGGGCACCAGCCAGTCGCAGATATGGAACGCAAGCAGGCGCTTGTCGCCCGCGCGCTCGATCTGAGTCTTGAGCAGGGGGTCCCACCAGACGTGGTAAGCATCCACCACGACACCGAGGGCCCCGCTTGCATTGCGGTCCAGCTGGTCGCACAGATCGAGCGCCTGCGCCAGCGTGTTCACGCAGGCCCGGTCGGCGCAGTACATCGGGTGCAGCGGCTCGATCGCAAGCGGGACGCCTGCTGAGCGCGCGTGATCGAACACTTCGCCGATGCCGTCCCTCACCATCTGTCGCGCGCCCGCCAAGTCCTTGGAACCGGGGGGAAGCCCGCCGACCACGAGCACCAGGCACCTTGCCTCGAGCGTCGCAGCGTCGTCGATCGCGCGCAGGTTGTCGTCGATCGCGGCCTGACGCGCCCTGCGGTCCGCGCCCGGGAACATCCCTCCGCGGCAAAGCCCCGTCACCGCGAGCCCGTTGTCGCGGATCGCCTTGGCCGCTTCCTTCGCGCCCATCTCGGCGAGTTTGTCGCGCCAAGGCGAGATTCCCCGGATGCGGTGGCGCGCGCAACCCTCGATCATCTGGCGCAGGTTCCACTTTTCCCGCAGCGTGGCGGTATTGAGCGAAAGCAGTTCGGGATCGGGCGGATTGCTCATCCACCGATGCCGTTTACAGCGAGAAAATGCCTCATCCTGGATGCCGCGAGCTCGGGATCGCGCAGCAACCCGGCTGCGTCGGCCAGCCGGAAAGTTTCCGCCAGATCGGCGACCGAGCGGGCCGACTGCTGGCCGCCGACCATGACGAAATGTTCCTGGTGGCCGTTCAGCCAGGCGAGGAACACGAGTCCCGTCTTGTAGAAGCGCGTCGGCGCGGCAAAAATCTGACGCGCGAGCGGCAGCGTCGGCGCGAGGATGTCGTGAAAACCGCGCGCGTCTCCCGAAGCCAGGCGTCCCAGCGCTGCAGAGGCGGCCGGGGCAATCGCGTCGAAAATGCCGAGCAGCGCGTCGGAGCGGCCTTCCCGGTCGCCTTCGATCAGCTCCGGGTAGTTGAAATCGTCCCCGGTATACATGCGCACCCCCTCGGGGAGACGCCTGCGCATGTCGATTTCCTTTTGTCGATCGAGGAGCGAGATCTTGATGCCTTCTACTTTGGCGCGGTTTGCTTCGATCACGGCCAGTGCCACGTTCATCGCCCTGCCGTGATTCTCCTCGCCCCAGTAGCCGGCGAGTTGCGGGTCGAACATCTCGCCCAGCCAGTGAATGATCACGGGACGCTTCACCTGGGAGAGGATGCGCGAGTAGACCGCCTGATAGTCGTCGGGCGAGCGGGCGCAGGCGGCTAGCGCGCGGCTCGCCATGAGCACGATCCGTCCGCCGAGCCTTTCGATCGCTTCACACTGCTCTTCGTACGCGGCGACGACCTCATCGAGTGTCGCTTCGCTAGAGGGCGCGAGTTGATCGGTACCCGCGCCGCTGAAGAGCACCGCGCCTTCGATGTCTCCTGAGGCCTCGATCGAGCGGCGGATCAGCTCAAGGGAACTCTTCCAGTCAAGCCCCATTCCGCGTTGTGCCGTGTCCATCGCTTCGGCCACGCCGAGACCCAGTGACCACAGGTAGCGCCGGTAGGCAGTAGTCGCATCCCAGTCGACTGCGGCATCGAGCCATGGATTCCCTCGGGCGAGAGGATCGGCGACCACGTGGGCCGCGGCGAGCGCGATGCGGTTGAACGCTTTCCTTCCGGTTGCGCCGAAATCGCGCGGCGCGCTCAGTCGGAATTCCTCGAGCTTCCCGGCTCCGGATGGAAGCTTGATGCGCACCGCCACCTTTTCAGGCGCATTCATGCCGCTCTACGCTTTCAGTCTGGGAACGTCGACCCAGCGCCGCGATCGCCACGATTTCATGGCGCAATCGACCAGTTGCAGGCCCTTCGCACCCTCCAGGAGGTTCCATCTGAACGGCGCGTCTTCGCATACATGGCGGATGAAGAGTTCCCATTCGGCCTTGAACGCATTGTCGTAAGGCTTGTCGTCCGGAACCTCCTTCCAGTCCGCGCCAAAATCGTGGGTTTTACGCACGTCCGGGTTCCATATCGGCCGGGGCGTTTCGGCGAGCGATTGGGTAAAGCAGCGCGTCAGCCCCGCCACGGCCGAACCACGCGTGCCGTCAACCTGGAATGTCACCAGATCGTCGCGGCGCACGCGCACGCACCAGGAACTGTTGAAATGCGCAACGACGTCGCCCGCGAGCCGGAAAGTCGCGTACGCGGCATCGTCTGCGGTCGCCCTGTACTTGCCGCCGCTTTCGTCCCAGCGCGCCGCGATGTGCCGCGCCCCGAGGCAGGAAACGCTCTTCACTTCTCCGAACAGGTTGTCGAGCACGTAGCGCCAGTGGCACAGCATGTCGAGGATGATTCCGCCGCCGTCCTTTCTCCGGTAATTCCAGGAGGGCCGCTGCGCGGGCTGCTCATCGCCCTCGAATACCCAGTAGCCGAACTCGCCCCGGACCGAGAGGATCCTGCCGAAGAAACCGGCGTCACGCAGCGCCTTGATCTTCAAGAGCCCCGGCAGCCACAGCTTGTCCTGCACCACTCCGTGCCGGACGCCTGCTTGTTTCGCCGCGCGACAAAGTCCGAGCGCCTGCGCGAGGGAAGTGGCCACAGGTTTCTCGCAGTAGATGTGTTTCCTCGCGGCGATTGCCCTCTTGAGCACGGCGGGCCGGAGCTTTGTCGAAGCGGCGTCGAAAAAAACCGCATCGTCGGGGTTCCTGAGCGCCTCATCCAGGTCGGTGGTCCAGCGCTCGACGCCGTGCTCGGCGGCGAGCTTCTTCAGCTTTTCGGCGTTGCGCCCGACCAGGATCGGGTCGGGGATCACCCGCGTGCCGTCGGCAAGCCGCACCCCGCCCTCCTTGCGGATGGCCATGACGGAGCGCGCCAGGTGCTGGTTCGTGCCCATGCGGCCCGTCACTCCATTCATGATGACGCCGAGTCTTTGCTCAGCCATTTGCTTCTTATCCTCAATTATCCCTTCCGGTGCTCCCCGACTCGAACGATCTTCATCGTGTTGGTTCCGCCGGCCTTGCCGATCGGCTCGCCGATGGTGAGCACGATGAGGTCCCCCTTCTGCACCACGCCGTTCCTCACCAAGACGTTTTCGGCCTCCTCCAGCAGCTCCTCGCGGTCGTTACCGACGTACTTCACCATCAGGGGATAGGTGTCCCGAAACAGCGCGCAACGATAGCGGGTCGAGGTCTGCGAAGTGAGGGCGTAGATCGGAACGCCGCAGTTGATGCGCGACATCCACAGCGCGGTCGACCCCGACTCGGTGAGCGCAGCGATCGCTTTCACCTTGAGATGATAAGCGGTGAAAAGCGCGGCCATGGCGATCGACTGGTCCACGCGGGTAAAAACGCGATCGAGGAAGTCGCGGTCGAGCGTCACCTCGGCCGAGTCTTCCGCGACTGCGCAGATGCGGCTCATGGAGGCGATGGTCTCGACGGGGTACTTGCCGCTTGCGGTTTCCGCGGACAACATTACCGCGTCGGTCCCATCCAGCACGGCATTGGCGACGTCCGACACTTCGGCGCGCGTGGGTACCGGGCTCGAAATCATCGACTCCATCATCTGCGTGGCGGTGATAGTGAGCTTGTTCTGCTCGCGCGCATGTCGAATCATTCGCTTTTGCAGCGCCGGGACCGAGGCATCGCCGACCTCCACCGCCAGATCCCCGCGCGCCACCATGATGCCCTCGCAGGCCGACATGATATCGGTGAGCGCATTCGGCTCGACGGCTTCGGCGCGCTCGATCTTGGCGATGAGGAAAGCCTCGCCGCCCGCGGCGCGCAAAAGCTTCCTTGCCATCTCCATGTCGGCGCTCGACTTGGGGAAGGAAACGGCGAGGAAATCCACCTTGATTTTCGCCGCGGTGCGGATGTCCTCCATGTCCTTCGGCGGAAGCGCGGGAGCGGTGAGGCCGCCTCCGAGGCGGTTGATGCCCTTGTTGTTGGAGAGCACTCCTCCATGACGGACGCGGCAGTGCACCTCGTTGCGCACGACCTTTTCGACTTCGAACTCGATCTTGCCGTCGTCGAGAAGCAGCACGTCTCCGGGCCGCACGTCGCGCGGCAGCTCCTTGTAGTCCAGGCCGACGCGGCCGTCGACCCCAAGCTCGCAGTCGGCATCGAGCACGAAGGCATCCCCTGGATTCAGAGCGACCTTGCCGTCCTTGAACTTGCCGATCCGGATCTTGGGACCCTGCAGGTCGCCCATGATGCCGACCGTACGCCCGGTTTTGCGGCAAGCCTCGCGCACCAACTCGGCACGGCGCTCGTGGTCGCCGGCAGTGCCGTGCGAGAAATTCAAGCGCACGACGTCCACTCCGGCGAGGAACATCCGCTCGAGCGTTTGAGGATCGCTCGACGCGGGGCCGAGTGTGGCGACGATTTTGGTGCTTCTGCTCATTGACCCTCCGGGAAAACCGTTCTACTTTACCAGATGCGTATGAGGCTACTTTCTTCCCCGGAAGGCGTTGCGCATGGAACATCCCGGCAGCGGACGCGGGCCGCGCCGCCTTTGGGCTGCGCCCCCTGGAGCGGCCCAAAAGCCGCTCAATGCACGGAACCCGCGCAAGGAGCGGCTCCGGCGTGACCTGGCCGAGGGACAGGCCTCCAAACCCGGTTTTTCGCAGCGAGCGGCCGGTTTCGGCTATATTTCCGGTCTGCGCCAGCGGCTGAGCCATACTTACAAGGGAGGACCCCGTGCTTGCCACGCAGATTCGCCAGAAGGATGGCATCTTCTACTTCGGCAGCGTCCGCGCTCCCGAGCTGCTCGCCAAGGTTCGTTTTATCAGCCGTTTTTACGGCGAAGGCGAGGAGATCGCCCCGGCGCGCGTCTCCCAGGAAGACGAGATCGCCCAGTTCATCGCTAAAATCGAGCGCAACGACCGCGCCTTCCAGAGAACCTTGTCCCGGGCCAAGGTGCGCCAGCTCAAGAATTTCTATGAGACGGCGATCACCCAGCCGCCGATCCCCGGAACGGTATTGCTGTTCACCTCCGAGAAGCTGCGCTTCCAGCCGGTCGCGGGCGCGGAGGGCGCGGGCCATCTGTCCGAGCCGCAGGCGAAATTCCTCATCATCGACGGCCAGCACCGGCTCGCCGCGCTGCGCTTCTATCTGGACGAACACCCGGACGATGCCAAGACCATCAATGTGCCGTGCGTGATTTTCGACGGCAGGAGCGAGGACTTTGCCACCGAGATGTTCGTAATCATCAATTCCACACCGACGCGCATCAACAAGAGCCACCTGATCGACTTGTACGAGCGCGTGTCTTGGGCCGAACCCCACCGCAAGTTCGCCTCGCGCGTGGTCGGCAGCCTCTACAGCGAGGGCGACAGTCCGCTGCGTTATCGCATCAATCGCCTCGGCGGGCGCAGCGCGCAGGACAAGTGGATCCTCCAGGCGGAACTGTTCAACGAGCTGCACCGCTGGGTCAACCGCGACTGGCGCAAGATCCAGCTGGCCGGGGGGAGCCGTACCCAGGTGCCGAACTATTACGGCATGGTGCGCGACTTTTTCAAGGCGGCCGAGCGCGTCTGGGGCGAGGCCTGGGGCCACGACAACTACATGGTCACTAGGCCAGTGACTCTTAAGGCGATGCTGCGGGTGTGCGCCGACCTCGCACGCGAGGACGCCGAGCCTGCCGAGGGTCGCGTCAAGCGCTGGGAAGAGCGGCTTGCCTCTTGGCGCGATCAGGTGAAGGCGTTCAAGTCGGAGGGCTTCTACGAGCGCTTCGCCGCAAAGGGCGAAGTCGAGCGTGTGAGCCGCGTGCACCGCGAGCTTGCGCGCGCCGCCGGAATCGAGGCTCGCGGGGCCAAATTCTAGGCCTTGGCGCGCTGCTCCAGCACCTCGATCGCGGGCAGTTTCTTGCCTTCAAGGAACTCCAGGAAAGCCCCGCCGCCGGTCGAGATGTAGGAAATCCTGTCGGCGACTCCGTATTTCGCGATGGCGGCGAGCGTCTCGCCGCCGCCGGCGAGCGAATACGCACCCGATCCGGCAATCGCTTGCGCGATGGCCTTCGTTCCCTGCCCGAATTGATCGAACTCGTACACGCCGAGCGGACCGTTCCAGACGATGGTACCCGCCTCGGAAAGCCGCTTTGCGAATGCCGCAGCGGTACGCGGACCGATATCGAGGATCATGTCGTCGTCGCCGATTTCGGCCGCAGGCGTGATCACGGCCTTGGCCGCTGCCGAGACTTCTTTCGCGCAGACGACATCCACCGGCAGCGGCACTTCGCTGCCTTTGTCGCGCAGGCTCGCCGCGATTTTCTTCGCCTCGCCGATGAGGTCCGGTTCGGCCAGAGACTTGCCTACCTTCATGCCAGCCGCGAGCATGAAAGTATTGGCAATCGCTCCGCCCGGGATCAGCCGGTCGACCTTCTCGGCGAGAGCGCCGAGAACCGCAAGCTTGGTCGAGACTTTCGCTCCGGCGACGATCGCCACTAAGGGACGAGCCGGTCGATCGAGCGCCTTGGACAGCGCCTCGATCTCCGCCGCCATCAGCGGCCCGGCGCACGCCACCGGGGCGTACTTCGCGATGGCGTGAGTGGTCGCTTCGGCGCGGTGCGCAGTGCCGAAGGCGTCGTTGACGTAGACGTCGCATAGCGCAGCCATCTTTTTTGCCAGGACATCGTCGTCCTTCTTCTCGCCTTTGTTGAAGCGGCAGTTCTCAAGCAATACCCCCCGGCCTGGCTCCACGGTGACCCCCTCCAACCAGTCTCGCTTAAGGGGGACTTCCTGACCCAGCAGCTGCGATAGGTGCTTTGCAACCGGCGCGAGCGACTCTTTCTCATCGAATCGGCCTTCTGCCGGCCGGCCGAAGTGCGACACGAGCATCAGCCGCGCGCGCTGCGCAAGCGCTTCGCGGATCCCCGGTACCGCCGCGCGGATGCGCGTGTCGTCCGAGATCCTACCGTCCTGCATGGGAACGTTGAAGTCGACGCGGACCAGCACACGCTTGCCGCGCAGATCCACGTCCGACATCCGGAGAACGTGCATGAGCTACTTTGCGTTCATCAACGCAACCGTTGCGTCCAGCATCCGATTGCTGAAGCCCCACTCGTTGTCATACCAGCTCGAGACTTTCACCAGCGTGCCGTTCGACACCCGGGTAAGGGTGGCATCGAACACGCTGCTCGCGGCGCTGTGGTTGAAATCGGAGGACACGAGCAGCTCGGTGTTGTACTCGAGAATACCCTTCAGATCCGTTTGCGATGCCTGCCTTGCCGCGTCGTTGACTTCCTCCACCGTCGTCGGCCTCTTCGCCACGAAGGTCAGGTCCACGATCGACACATTGATAGTCGGCACGCGGAACGCGAACCCGTCGAGCTTACCGTTGAGGTGCGGCAATACCAAACCGATCGCCGCCGCGGCGCCGGAGCTCGCCGGGATCATGTTGTGTGTCGCCGACCGCGCGCGGCGCAGGTCCTTGTGGTAGACGTCGGTCAGCACCTGGTCGTTGGTGTAGGCGTGGACCGTAGTCATGAGGCCGGAGACTACGCCGATGCGATCGTCAACCGCCTTAACCAGCGGGGCGAGACAATTGGTAGTGCACGAGCCGTTCGAAATCACCGTATCGGAGGCCTTCAGCGTCTTGTCGTTGACGCCGATGACTACGGTGCGATCCACATCCTTCTCGCCCGGCGCCGAGAGAACCACTTTCTTCGCGCCCGCAGCGAGATGCGCCGAGGCCTTCTCCTTGCTCGTAAAGAGCCCCGTGCACTCGAGAACCACGTCGACCTTGAGGTCCCTCCACGGCAACTCGGCCGGATTGCGCTTCGCGCAGACCTGGATGCGATCGCCGTTCACGATCATCGATTCGCCTTCCACGGCGATCGTTCCGGGGAATTTTCCGTGCGTGGTGTCGTAGCGCGTCAGATGCGCGTTGGTCTGCGCATTGCCGAGGTCGTTGATCGCGACAAACTGGAGGTCGTGTTTTTTCGCGCCTTCATAGTGGGCTCGCAGGATGTTGCGGCCGATGCGGCCGTAGCCGTTGATGGCGACTCGAATGGTCATGCAAGGCTCCTTCGGGTTTTCCTTTACTTCAATACGCTTTTCACGGCCTTCACCACATTGTCCACGGTGAAGCCGAAGTATTCGAATAGTTTCGCGCCGGGGGCCGATTCGCCGTAGCGGTCGATCCCGACCACCGCACCCTCAAGTCCGACATACTTGCGCCAATACTCACTGACACCGGCTTCGACGGCGACCTTGGGCAAAGTCGGGATCAGCACCACGTCCCTGTACATCGGCGGCTGGCGGTCGAACGCCGAGGTGCAGGGGATCGACACGACCCGAACCGAAACGCCCTCCTCGGCAAGTTTTTGCTTCGCGCCTAGAGCCAGCTGCACTTCCGATCCGGTGGCAAGGATGACAGCCTTGGGTTCCTGCGCGTCCGCGAGAACGTAGCCGCCGCGGCGGATCGCCGAGACCGTATGAGCATCGCGTTTTTGAAACGGTACGTTCTGCCGCGTGAACAATAGCGAGGTCGGCCCATCCTTTCGCTCGATCGCGGCCATCCAGGCCACCGCCGCTTCGACGGAATCGCAAGGTCGCCAGACGTCCATGCCCGGGATCAGGCGCAGGGCTGCGGCGTGCTCGATCGACTGGTGCGTGGGGCCGTCCTCGCCCAGGCCGATCGAGTCGTGGGTAAAGACGAAGATCGAGCGGATCCTCATCAGCGCCGCCATGCGCAGCGCGTTTCTGGAGTAGTCCGAGAAGGTGAGGAAGGTGCCGCCGTAAGGAATGATTCCGCCGTGCAGCGCCAAGCCGTTCATGACCGCGCTCATGCCGAATTCGCGCACGCCGTAATAGATGTAGTTGCCGCCCCCCTCCCGCCCGATCGGCTTTGACCCCGACCACAGCGTGAGGTTGGAGCCGGTCAGATCGGCCGAGCCACCGACCCACTCGGGCAGCACCGGGGCGAGGCCTTCTATCGCGTTCTGCGAGGCCTTGCGAGTAGCGATGGATTCTGTCCTGGCAATGATTTTTTCGAGCAGCACCTGGCAGTGGGTACTCCAGTTCGCCGGCAGTTCGCCGGCGACGCGGCGGCGGAACTCGCGCGCAAGTTCCGGTTGTGCTTTCTCGTACGCGGCGAACTTGTCATTCCAGGCCCGCTCGAGCGCCGCACCGCGCTTTTTCGCGTCCCAGCCGTCGTAAATGTGCTGAGGGACCTCGAACGGCGGGTAGCGCCAGCCGATCGCCGCGCGCGTCGCCGCGACCTCTTCGGCCCCAAGCGCTTCCCCGTGCGCCTTTGCCGTCCCGGCGCGCTTGGGGGCCCCCTTGCCGATCACGGTCTTGCAGCAGATGAAGCTGGGTTTGTCCGCTACCGCCTTCGCGGCTCGGATCGCGCGGTCAACCGATTCGACGTCGTGGCCGTCGACGTTCGAGATTACGTGCCAGCCATAGGCCTCGAAGCGCTTGGGCGTGTCGTCTCGGAACCAGTCCTTGACCTCGCCGTCAATGGAGATCTTGTTGTCATCGTAAAGGGCGATCAACTTTCCCAGGGCGAGGGCTCCGGCGAGCGAGCAGGCCTCGTGCGAAATTCCCTCCATCAGGCAGCCGTCACCGACCGACACGTAGGTATGGTGGTCGACGATGTCGAAGTCCGGGCGGTTGAATTCGGCGGCGAGTATGCGTTCGGCGATCGCCATGCCGACCGAGTTCGCCAAGCCCTGCCCCAAGGGACCCGTGGTCGTCTCAACGCCGGGAGTGACGCCGAGTTCGGGATGACCTGGCGTCTTCGAATGCAGCTGGCGGAAGCGTTTGAGCTCGTCCATCGGCAGGTCGTAGCCGGTGAGATGCAGGAGCGCGTACAGCAGCATCGAGCCGTGGCCGTTGGAGAGCACGAAACGATCGCGGTCTGGCCACTTCGGGTTTGCCGGGTTGTGCCGCAGGTGCCGCCCCCACAGCGCGAGCGCGATTTCGGCCATTCCCATGGGCATTCCAGGGTGACCGGAGTTCGCCACCTGCACGGCGTCCATGGCCAACGCACGGATCGCGTTGGTCAGGTCCTGGCTCATTTACTCGGAAAATTCAGGAGGGTAGGTGGAAACCTTATAATTATCGGCGAATCTCGCTCGCTTGGCGAGAAAAACCGCAACGGAGGAGCAGTGAGCAAACTCGCATTCATCGGGCTCGGCGTGATGGGCTTTCCCATGGCCGGACATCTCGTGACCAGAGGCGGCCACGAGCTCACTGTGTACAACCGCAGCCGCGCCAAGGCCGAAGCCTGGCTAGGCAGGCACAAGGGACGCCTCGCGGACACTCCGGCCAAGGCGGCCGAAGCGGCGGACATCGTGTTCTCCTGCGTCGGCGACGATCCGGACTTGCGCGAAGTCACGCTGGGGCCGAACGGCGCTTTTCAGAAGATGGGCAAGGGCGCCGTCTTCGTCGACCATACGACCGCCTCGGCGAAAGTGGCGCGGGAGCTCTCCTCCGAGGCAAAAAAGCGCGGTTTCGATTTCCTCGATGCGCCG
The DNA here is from genome assembly GCA_035637655.1 of Burkholderiales bacterium. Classification (GTDB taxonomy): domain Bacteria; phylum Pseudomonadota; class Gammaproteobacteria; order Burkholderiales; family SG8-39; genus VBDM01. Next base: position 18,981 of record DASPWT010000198.1, read on the forward strand.
GTATCGGGAGGTCAGGCCGGCGCCGAAAACGGACAGCTCACCGTCATGGTGGGGGGCGACGCCGCTGCTTTCGAGCGGGCGAAACCAGCCATCGCGCATTTCGCCAAGGCGGTGACGCTGATGGGGGGCTCGGGCGCCGGCCAACTCACCAAGATGGTCAACCAGATCTGCATCGCAGGCCTTGTTGAGGCCCTAGCGGAAGGTCTCAATTTCGCCATCAAAGCCGGGCTTGACGCCAAGCTCGTTCTAGACGTTATCTCCAAAGGCGCTGCGCAGTCCTGGCAGATGGAGAACCGCGGCAAGACCATGGTCGACGATAAGTTCGATTTCGGCTTCGCAGTGGACTGGATGAGAAAGGACTTGCGCATCTGCTCCGAGACGGCACGGGAGATTGGCGCTCAGCTCCCCGTCACCCAGATGATCGCCGGCTTCTACGACGAAGTATCGAAGATGGGCGGCGGCCGCTGGGATACCTCCAGCCTGATCCGGCGCCTGCGCCGCACCTGACCGCGTTTGCGGGGCCGAGCCCCGTCATGCGCATGCCCTTTCAATGGCCGGCCGATTACGTGCCGGGCATCCAGCCCCCGCTCGAGCCGCCTGAACGCTCGCTCTGGTTCGTTTTCCGCGGCGCCGAGCTCCTGGTCGCCGCTGCGCCTGGCGCGGCCGCACTTCCCCATTGCAATCACCCCAATACTTTGGGTATGATGCCGCAACGAACACAATATCTTGGGGTTCTCGGCGAGCAGCATTGTTTCTCGGCCGAGCTTGCGGTGGATACCGTAGCGCCGCAAGGCTGGATCTGGCAAGGGCTGCGGGCGCTATTCGGTGCCCTTGATGAGGCGCAGTTTGCGCTCGCCGGACGGGCGTTGCAGATCGTCGATTGGGACCGCACGCACCAGTACTGCGGCGCGTGCGGAAGGGCAACGGCGGCGCGCGTAAACGAGCGCAGCCGCGAATGCCCGGGTTGCGGGCTGGTGGTGTATCCCCGGCTCGCTCCCGCAGTGATGGGGCTGGTGCGGCGCGAAAAAGAGTTGCTTTTGGCGCGAGCGCCACGGTTCCCCAAGGATATGTATAGCGCTTTGGCCGGATTCGTCGAGCCGGGTGAGACGCTGGAGCAGTGCTTGGAGCGCGAGGTATATGAAGAAGTCGGGATCAAGGTGAGCAATGTGCGCTACTTCGCCAGTCAGCCTTGGCCGTTCCCGCATTCGCTCATGATCGCGTTCTTCGCCGATTATTGCAGCGGCGAAATCCGCATCGATGGCGCGGAAATCGAAGATGCGCGGTGGTTCGACGTGAGAAATCTTGAAAATTTGCCGCGATTGCCTGCTAGAATCAGCATCGCTCGCACACTGATCGATGCGGCAAAAGGGGAGATGCTTGCATCGTAGTTCGGCATCTCAGTTATTAAACAGAGTGGGGATGTATGCAAATTGGACGGACTGCATGTTGTCGCCAATCTGTACCGCTGCAGGGGGAACGCACGGTACTTGACTGACGCAGCCGAGCTGCGTCGTTTTTGTCACGACTCCATCAACAGGGCCGGTCTCACGATACTCGGCGACCTGTTCCACGAGTTCGACGGGGGCGGAGTCACGGGCACGGTGGTGCTGGCGGAGTCGCATCTCGCCGTCCATACCTGGCCGGAGCTCCAGAGCGTCACCCTCGACGTCTACGTGTGCAATTACACCCAGGACAACAGCGCCAAGGCGCGCCAGGTCGTCACCGACCTGATGGAGCTTTTTCGCCCTGAGGAGCACGTCCAGCACGATGTGCCGCGCGACAAGCGCCTCATGTACGAGTCGCTGAACGGGGACTACGGGTTCTTCCTGCGCTCCTCCAAGCTGATCGAGTCCTCGAAGACACGCTTCCAGGATCTCGAAATCCACGACACGCCCCAGTTTGGAAAGCTGTTTCGCTTGGACGGCTGCTTCATGACGTCCGAGCGCGAGGAATTTGTCTACCACGAGACTCTAATCCACCCGGCGCTCACCGCCCACCCTTCGCCAAAGCGGGCCCTCGTGATCGGCGGCGGCGACGGCGGCGCGGCGGAAGAAGCACTCAAGCATCCGTCGATCGAGCAGCTCGTCCTGGTCGAGCTGGACGGGAAGGTGGTCGAGATCGCCAAGGAGCACTTCGGCGCAATTCACCGCGGCGTATTCGACAATCCGAAACTGAAGCTGCTGGTCGAGGACGGGCTGAAGTACCTCGCGGAGACCAAGGAAAGGTTCGATTACATCGCGCTCGATTTGCCCGACCCGATCGGCCCCGCGACCGCCCTCTACGAGGAAACGTTCTTCCGCGATTGCAAGCGGGCGCTTGCCGCAGGCGGTGTGCTCACCTTGCACATGGGTTCGCCCTGGTCGCGCCCCGACCGAGTGAAGATGCTCTATGGGCGGCTGGCTAAAATGTTCAAGATTGCCCGGTCGTATACGATGTTCATCCCCTTGTACGGCTGCCTGTGGTCGATGTGCGCCTGCTCGGATTCGACAGACGTCGCGGCCGTCAATAGCGGGGAGATCGATATTCGAATCGGCAACCGAGGTCTCAGCCATCTGCAGTACTACAACGGCGCCACCCACCAGGCGTTGTTCGCATTGCCGAATTTCGTGCGCGAACTCACTGTGGACGCGGTGCCCAAGCCCAGACTCGTGGCAACGAAAAAGCGCGCCGCAGTCGGCGCGAAGTAGACCTTAGACTTCAGCCGGTTGGCCGGGGGGTGACCGAGGGGGTCGCCCTCTTCGCTTTAACCTCCGACCCGAGGAAACCGAACGCGGGTTCCGGCTTTCGGCCGCTCACGATATCGGCAAGTGCCCGGCCCGAGCCGCACGCAAGCGTCCATCCGAGCGTACCGTGCCCGGTGTTGAGAAAGAGGTTGGAGTACTTCGAACGTCCAATGAGCGGCAGATTGCTGGGTGTGGCAGGTCGCAGGCCCGTCCAGAATTTTGCGTGTTCCGCACGCCCTGCCTTCGGGAACCATTCGAAGCATCGCCTGACGAGGGCCTCACAGCGAAGCTCGTTCATCTCGGTGTCGTAGCCGTTCAACTCGGCGGTACCCGCCACGCGCAAGCGTTCGCCCAGCCGCGAAATCACGATCATGCGGGCGTGATCGGTCAGGCTCGTCTTGGGGGCTTCATCACCGGGCTCAAGGGGCAACGTTATCGAATAGCCCTTTACCGGATACACCGGAACCGAGACGCCGACCGGCGCGAGCAGGAGCGGACTATAGCTCCCCAGCGCAGTAACATAGGCATCGGCGCGCAATGATTCCTCGATTCCTTTTTCGTCGTCGATGACCACGCGGTCGATCGCTCCCCGCGCGGCTTCAAGGCGCTTCACGCTCACGTTGAACCGGAAGGTCACGCCTTGGGCACCGCAGAGATCGGACAGGGCCCGGGTGAAAAGCTGCGCGTCGCCGCACTCGTCGGAAGCCGCATAGGCGCCGCCCACCAACCGGCCTACCGAATGCTCGAGCGCAGGTTCGATCGCAAGGCACTGCCGGGGCGTCCTGATTTCAATGTCCAGGCCGCGAGCTCTGAGCAGCTCGGCCTGTCTCTTCGCGTGTTCGAATTGACCTCTGTCTTCGTACAGGTGCAGGATGCCCCGCGTATCGAAATCGTAGCGAATGCCGGTATCGCGCCGCAGTTGGTGCAGCTGCTCGCGGCTGTATAGCGCAAGTGCGAAAGCGGATTCGGTGTTGCGACGGGTCCGACCCGGCAAACATTCATAGAGAAAGCGCAGACCCCAAAGCCATTGGGCGAGGTCGGCGCGCGGCCGGAAGAGCAGCGGGGCGTCCTCGCGCCCCAACCACTTCAGGATCGTCAGCGGAGCGGTCGGATTGGCCCAAGGCTCGGAGTGGCTGACCGAAATCTGTCCCCCGTTGGCAAAGCTCGTCTCGAGCGCAGGTTCGGGCTGGCGATCCACCACCGTCACCTCATGGCCGCTCTGCGCGAGATACCACGCGCTGGTCGTACCGATGACGCCGGCCCCGAGGACGACCACTCTCATGCCTGCCTCCGATAAAAGCAAAAGGGGGAAAGCTTGCGCTTTACCCCCCCATTTTCTCTGCCCGAAAGCTGCGGCTTGTATTTGAAACGTCTATGAGTTGATTCTTCGGCAGCGATTCGCCTGTTGCGCCATCGGCACAGCACCCTGTTACGAGAGAACGAATCTACACTTTTGACCTTCGCACAGCAAGCAAGCCCTTCCGCGTTTATTTCCCCGTGTAAGGAATCACTTTTTGCCGCTGCTCACCCAGGCCCTTGATGCCGAGGGTGACGACGTCACCCGGCTTCAGCCACGCCTGGGTCGGCTTCATCCCCAGCGCCACCCCGGCCGGTGTTCCGGTGGTAATGATGTCACCCGGGAGCAGCGTCATGTAGTTGCTCACGTATGAGACAAGCTTCGCGCAGGAGAAAATCATGTTCTTGGTATTGGACGATTGCCTGCGTTCGCCGTTGACGTCGAGCCAGACGTCAAGCACCTGAGGATTGGTGATCTCGTCGGTCGTGACGAGCCATGGCCCGATCGGTCCAAAGGTGTCGCAGCCCTTGCCCTTGTCCCACTGAGAGGACTGCAGCTGGAAAGCACGCTCGGATACGTCATTCACGATCGTGTAGCCGGCAACGTGGTCCAGAGCCTCGTCTTCCGACACATATTCGGCGCGTGTCCCGATAACGATTGCGATCTCGACCTCGTAATCCAGCTTGGTGGAACTGCGCGGCTGCTGGATGTCGTCATTCGGGCCGCTGATGCACGTCGTCGCCTTCATGAACACTACCGGCTCGGCGGGTATTTGCAGACCCGCTTCGTGCGCGTGATCGGAGTAATTCAGGCCGATGGCGACGAACTTGGAGATGCCCGTATAAGGCACGCCGAAACGCGGGTTACCGCGCACCAGGGGCAGCGACTCCGGACGAATCTTGCGCAGCTTCGTCAGACCTTTGGAGGAAATCGTGTCCTGGTCAATGTTGGAAATGACTCCTGACAAATCGCGCAACTGGCCTTGCGCGTCGATGACGCCCGGTTTTTCGAATCCGTTCCTGCCGTAACGACAAAGCTTCATTTTTGGCTTCCTTTCCAAATCATCATGCGGCCGCTCAAGCAAATCGCAACCCATGGAGCAAGCGCGAGCTGGGTGCAAGCGAGGGTGCTCGATATCGCCGCAGTCTTGGGCCGCCCATTTCTTGCCTGGGCGGCGGCGCGACGAGAGCAATTGGTGCGGCCGGTCTCCTGCGTAAGCCGTTCTCCCCAGAGCTATTCTTATTGCCCGGCGATTATAACAGCGCAACGCAGAAAAAAGCCGTAGTTTCATTTAAATCATGGGGTTACAGGAGTGGTGAAGCCCAGAGGTCCGAGGGGCGTGGGCACCGGCTGCGGGCCGCAACCGCGCGCACTCCCGGATAAAATCGTGGCATGAAAGGCCTTGCATCTCGCGTTGTCCCGCGGTTTTTTGCACCGGTGCAGATTTCCCTCGGCGCCGAGATCGAACTGCCGGAGCGGGTCGCGCGTCATTGTGCGGTACTGCGCTTGCGCCGCGGCGACGCGGTCGTCTTGTTCAATGGGGAGGGCGGGGAATTCTCCGCGAAGCTGACGCGGGCTTCCCGCGGCGATTTGCGCGCCTGCGTGATATCCAGGCAGACGCCGGAGCGCGAGTCGCCTCTCGCCATCGCGCTCGCTCAGTGCATATCGAGCGGAGACCGGATGGACATCACCTTGCAGAAATCTACGGAGCTTGGCGTCTCCAGGATAGTGCCGATCGCGAGTGAGCGCTCCGTAGTGAAACTCTCGAGCGACCGTGCCGACAGGCGCGTCGCCCACTGGCGCAATGTGGTCATCGCCGCCTGCGAGCAATGCGGGCGCAACCACGTACCCGAAGTGGCGGCGATCACCGCCTTCGCGGCTTTTCTGAGCCGGGCAGCCAGCGATGGGCTACGGCTGCTTCTGGCGCCGGATTCGGATCGACACTTGAAGCAGCTCGAACCGCCCAGCAGGGTGACGCTGCTGGTCGGACCGGAGGGAGGGCTCGCGCCTGGGGAGCGGCAGCGCGCTGAAAGGAGCGGGTTCGTGCCGATCCGCTTCGGGCCACGGGTGCTCCGCACTGAGACCGCGCCGCTCGCAGCAATCGCGGCGATGCAGGCGCTGTGGGGCGATTGTTAGGCTCTGCAGACCGGGCAGCGCTGTATCTGCCGGGGGCAACTGGCTAGAATCGGAGTTCCTCAAGAACAACGACACTCATGCCGCCCCATCCCAACGCCCAGTTCATCAGCTGGTTTCGCTCGGTCGCGCCGTACTTCCACGCTTTTCGCGGCAAGACCTTCGTGATCGCCTTTGGGGGGGAGATCTTGGTTGAAGGCAGGTTCGTCGAGCTTGCGCATGATATCAACCTGCTGCACAGCGCCGGAATACGCGTGGTGCTTGTGCACGGCTCGCGCCCGCAGATCGAAGCGCAGCTCAAGCGCCGCAAGACGCGTTCGCGCTACGCCAAGGGCCTGCGCATCACCGACCCGGTGGCGCTCGAATGCGTCAAGGAGGCGGTCGGGTTGCTGCGGGTGGAGATCGACGCACTGCTCTCGCTCGGACTCCCGAATTCACCTATGGCAGGCGCCGTGATCAACACGGTCTCGGGAAATTTCATCACCGCGCAGCCGATGGGTGTGCACGACGGCATAGACTTCCAGTACACCGGCTCGGTGCGCAAAGTCGATGCGCAGGCAATCGCGGGGTGTCTGGACGCGGGCAACATCGCAATCGTATCGCCGGTCGGCTATTCGCCCACCGGCGAGGTCTTCAACCTCGCCATGGAAGACGTGGCAGTGGCAACGGCGACGGCGCTCCAGGCCGAGAAGCTGATCTTCTTCTCCGACGCGCCCGTGCAGGACAAGGAGGGCGAGTTGCTCCCAGAGCTCACGGCGGAGGAAGCGACCGGGCTGCTCGCAAGCGGCAACCGCCTGTCGGACGATACGCGGCTCTATCTCGCACATGCCGTCGAGGCGGTGCGTGGAGGGATGCAACGCGCCCACCTCATCAGCCGGACGGTCCCCGGCGCTTTGCTGATCGAGTTGTTCACCCATGAAGGCTCGGGCACCATGATCACCGCCGACAAGGTGGTGAAGCTGCGCCCGGCCAAGATCGACGACGCGGGGGGGATCCTCAAACTGATCGAGCCGCTCGAGGAAGACGGGACGCTGGTGCGCCGCGGGCGCGAACTGCTCGAACGCGAGATCGGGCGCTTTTCGGTGATCGAGCACGACGGGGTGATCGTCGGCTGCGCCGCGCTCTACCCTTTCCCCGGCGCACGCGCCGGCGAGCTTGCCTGCCTCGCGGTGCGGCCCGATTACCGCGACGCAGGCTATGGCGAGCGCCTGCTGCGGCATATCGAGGCACAGGCGCCCGCCCGCAACCTGAAAAAGCTGTTCGTGCTCACCACGCGCGCGACCCATTGGTTCATAGAGCGCGGGTTCGCCGAAACGAATGTCACCGTGCTGCCGAGGGAAAAGAAGGCGCTGTACAACTATCAGCGGCGTTCGAAGATTTTAGTGAAGCAGATTTGAAATCGACTTGATACCAGAATCGAGGTTGCGAAAATGGCAAGGATGGTGAAATGCATCAAGCTCGGCCGCGACGCGGAAGGACTCGACTTCCCGCCCTACCCGGGCGAACTCGGCAAGCGCATCTACGAGAATGTCTCCAAGGAAGCCTGGCAGGCCTGGATCAAGCACCAGACCATGCTCATCAATGAAAACAAGCTGAACCTTGCCGACCCCCGCGCGCGGAAATATCTCGCCGAGCAGATGGAGAAGCATTTTTTCGGATCCGGGGCCGACGTGGCCTCCGGCTACGTGCCTCAGGACAAATAGGCGCTCTACTTCCGGACGATCGTCCTCACGCCCGTCTTGGTTCCGAGTAAAAGCACATCCGCTCCGCGCCGGGCGAACAATCCGTTGGCAACGACGCCGGCGATGTTGTTGACCGCCGTTTCCAGTTCGACCGGGTCGAGGACGGACAGGCCCCAAACATCGAGAACGATATTGCCATTGTCCGTGGCAAAGCCCTCGCGCAGCGAGGGCTGGCCGCCGAGCTTCACCATCTGGCGCGCGACATAGGCACGCGCCATCGGAATCACTTCGACCGGCAGCGGAAATTTTCCGAGCACCGGCACGAGCTTCGATTCGTCTACGATGCAAACGAACTTTTTTGCCACCGCGGCGACGATTTTCTCGCGCGTGAGCGCGCCGCCCCCGCCCTTGATCATGGCGAGATGCTCGGTAATCTCGTCCGCACCGTCAATGTAGACCGGCAGCTCGTTGACGCTGTTGAGATCCATGACGCGAATGCCGCGACCCTTCAGCCGCTCGGCGGATCTTTCCGAGCTCGCCACTGCGCCGGCAATGCGATTCCTCATCTTGGCCAGCTCGTCGACGAAGAAATCGGCGGTGGACCCGGTTCCGACGCCGATCACGGCGTCTTCCACCACGTGTTTGATCGCCTCGCGGGCGACTGCCTGCTTGAGCTCGTCCTGGGTCATCGCCGTTTCGACGGAGGCAGGTCCGTACACACGCCTTCATACAGCTCTGCTGCCATTCCAACCGATTCGCTCGTGGTCGGATGCGGATGGATGGTCTTGCCGATGTCGACCGCGTCGGCGCCCATCTCGATCGCAAGCGCGATCTCGCTAATGAGGTCGCCCGCTCCCGCGCCGACGATGCCCCCGCCGATCACGCGATGCGTTTCCTCCGAGAAAATCAGCTTGGTGAACCCTTCGTCACGCCCATTGGCGATGGCGCGTCCGGAAGCTGCCCAGGGAAATTTGGCAACCCCGAACTTGATGCCCTGTTTCTTCGCTTCCTCCTCGGTCAGCCCCGCCCAGGCAATCTCGGGGTCCGTGTAAGCCACAGACGGGATGACGCGGGCGTCGAAGTGGGACTTCTGCCCCGCGGCGGCTTCCGCGGCGACGTGACCTTCGTGCACCGCCTTGTGCGCGAGCATCGGCTGACCGGCGATATCGCCAATGGCAAAGATGTGCGAAACGTTGGTGCGCATCTGCGAATCGACCGGGATGAAGCCGCGCTCGTTGACTGCGACACCCGCGGCTTCCGCTCCGATTTTCTTGCCGTTCGGCGTGCGTCCAACCGAGACCAGAATCATGTCGTAGAGAAGCGGCTTGAATGGGGCGTTTTCGCCCTCGAACGACACTTGCAGTCCCTCCTTCAGGGTTTCGATCCTGGCGGTCTTGGTTTTGAGCATCACCTTGTCGAAGCGGGGCGCGTTGAACGTTTGCCAAACTTTGACGAGATCGCGGTCCGCCTCCGCCATCAGCGTATCGAGCATCTCGACCACATCGAGCCTCGCGCCCAGCGTCGAGTACACCGTGCCCATTTCCAGCCCGATGATGCCGCCGCCAATCACCAGCAGGCGTTTGGGCTTCGAGCGCAGCTCCAGCGCGCCGGTGGAATCGACGATGCGCGGATCTTCGGGAATGGAGGGAAGCTTTGCCGACTGTGAGCCGGCGGCGATGATGGCGCTTCTGAATGAGACGACCTTGCGCCCGTCCTTGGTTTCCACCGCGAGATGATTCGGCCCGGCGAAAGCTCCGGCGCCCTGCAGCACCGTCACCTTGCGCATGCGCGCCATGCTGGCAAGCCCGCCGGTGAGCTTGCCAACCGCTTTGCCTTTCCAGGCGCGCAAGGCGTCGAGGTCTACCTTCGGCTCGCCAAACGCAATGCCGCGCTCGGAGAGATGCTTCGCGTCGTCCATGACCGCCGCGACATGCAAAAGCGCTTTCGACGGGATGCAGCCCACGTTCAGGCAGACGCCACCGAGCGTCGGATAGCGCTCGACAAGAACGGTGTTCATGCCGAGATCGGCCGCCCGGAAGGCGGCCGAATAACCGCCGGGGCCGGAGCCCAGGACCAGCATGTCGCAAGTCACGTCGGCCGCACCCTTGAACGCCGCTGTCGCGGGCACCGGCGCAGCGGGCTTCGCGGGTGCAGGTGTTACTGCGGCGGCAGGCACCCGTTTGGAAGGCGGAGCCGCGGCAGCACCCGCGCTCTCTTCAAGCAGGAGAATCGGCGATCCTTGCGAGACCTTGTCGCCCAGCTTGATGCGCAATTCCTTCACGATCCCCGCTTGCGGCGACGGAATTTCTATCGTCGCCTTGTCGGACTCGAGCGTGACGAGGGAGGTCTCTTTTTCCACCTTGTCGCCGGGCTTCACCAGGACTTCGATGATTTCGACGTCCTTGAAATCGCCGATGTCAGGCACCTTGACTTCGATCATCTGCGCCACGCCGGCCTCACAAAAGGGTGCGGCGAATGTCGGAGAGGACCGAGGCCAGATAGGTCGTGAAGCGCGCCCCGGCGGCGCCGTCGATGACGCGGTGGTCGTACGCAAGCGACAGCGGCAGCATCAGCCGCGGAACGAACGCGCCGTCCTTGTACACCGGCCGCATCTGCGATCTCGCCACGCCGAGGATCGCGACTTCGGGCGCGTTGATGATAGGCGTGAACGCCGTGCCGCCGATGCCCCCGAGGCTGGAGATGCTGAAGGTACCGCCGCGCATGCTGTCGGGCTTGAGCTTCTTCTCCCGTGCGAGTTTGGAGATTTCCGCCAGCTCGCGGGCAAGATCGAAGACGCCCTTGCGGTCCGCGTCGCGGATCACGGGCACGACCAAGCCATCGGGCGTGTCCACCGCGACGCCGATGTGGTAGTACTTCTTGACGATCAGGTTCTCGCCGGTCTTGTCGAGCGAAGCGTTGAAATCGGGAAACTGGCGCAGGGCGTTGACCGAAGCCTTCACCAGGAAGGCGAGCATGGTGAGCTTGAAGCCTTCCTTTTCCGCCACCTGCGTGTTCTCCTTGCGGAAAGCCTCGAGCTCGGTGATGTCGGCTTCGTCGTGCTGGGTGACGTGCGGAATCGAGACCCAGTTGCGGTGCAAAAAACCGCCCGAGAGTTTCTTGATGCGCGACAAGGGCTTCGTTTCGACCGGACCGAATTTGGCGAAATCCACCTGCGGCCACTCGGGCAGGTCAAGGCCGAAGCCGCTTCGCGCGACGGGCGCCGGTGCCGCTTGCGCACCTTTCATCACGCCCTTGACGAACGCTTGCACGTCTGCCTGCGTGATGCGGCCCTTCGGGCCGGAGCCTTTCACTTTGACGAGGTCGACGCCGAGCTCGCGCGCGAACTTGCGCACCGACGGGCTCGCGTGCGGCGTGAAACCGGGGGCCGGCCCGGGCTCGTACGGGACCGGATCGTGCTTGCCGGCGAGCGGCACTGTAGGCGGCGGCGCGGCGCGCGCCGGTGCAGGAGCGGGAGCAGGAACCAGCGCCGGAGCCGCGGCGGGTTTCGCCACCGGGGCAGGCGTGCCTTGCGCCGCCTCGAGCATCAGCAGCAGACTGCCGGTGGACACCTTGTCGCCGACCTTGACGCGGAGCTCTTTCACCGTGCCCGCCGCGGGCGATGGAATCTCCATGGTCGCCTTGTCCGATTCGACCGTGATCAGCGACTGCTCGGGCTGGATGGCGTCCCCCGGCTTCACCAAAACCTCGATGACATCGACGTTCTTGAAGTCGCCGATGTCAGGGACGACGATCTCTCGGATAGTTCCCATGCTTGTTTTCGTTCCGGGTCGGGAGCCAGGCCGTGGCTCTCGAACGCGTTAAACGGTCACCGGATCGGATTTTTCGGGATTGATGCCGTATTTTTTGATCGCATCGGCCACGACCTTGGGCTTCACTTCGCCGAGATCGACGAGCGCCTTGAGCGCCGCGACCGCGATGAAGTAGCGGTTCACCTCGAAGAAGTGGCGCAGCTTTGCGCGCGAATCCGAGCGGCCGTAACCGTCGGTCCCCAGCACGCGATAGATGCGATCTTTGGGAATGAACGGCCGGATCTGGTCGGCGAACGCTTTCATGTAATCGGTCGCGGCCACCACCGGGCCGGCGCGCTTTTCCAGGTGCTCGGCCACGTACGGCGTGCGCGACTTGCTTTCAGGGTGCAACAGGTTTCGGCGTTCCACGGCGAGCCCTTCGCGGCGCAGCTCCGTGAAGCTGGTCGCGCTCCAGATATCGGCCGCGACGTTCCATTCCGCTTCGAGCAGCTCTCCCGCGGCGATGACTTCGCGCAGGATCGTGCCCGAGCCCATGAGCTGCGCGCGGCTCTTGGATTTTGATTTCGACTCCCGCCACAAGTACATGCCTTTGAGAATGCCCTCCTCGGCCCCCGCCGGCATCGCCGGGTGCTCGTAGTTCTCGTTCATCACGGTGATGTAGTAGAACACGTCTTCCTGGTCCGTCACCATGCGGCGCAAGCCGTCCTGAATGATGACCGCGAGCTCGTAGCCGAAGGTCGGATCGTAGGAAACGCAGTTCGGGATCGCCGAGGACAGCACGTGGCTGTGGCCGTCCTCGTGCTGCAGGCCCTCGCCGTTCAGCGTGGTGCGGCCCGCCGTGGCGCCGAGCAGGAACCCTCTTGCGCGCTGGTCGCCTGCCGCCCAGGCGAGGTCACCTATCCTCTGCATGCCGAACATCGAATAGAAAATGTAGAACGGGACCGTCACCAGGTTCGAATGGCTGTAGGAGGTCGCTGCCGCGATCCAGGACGAGAACGCCCCGGCCTCGTTGATACCTTCTTCCAGGATCTGCCCCTGCTTGTCCTCGCGGTAGTACATGACCTGATCGCGGTCCACCGGCTCGTACTTCTGGCCTTCGGACGAGTAGATCGCCAGCTGCCGGAACATGCCTTCCATGCCGAAGGTGCGCGCCTCGTCCGGGACGATGGGCACGACGTGCTTGCCGATGTTCTTGTCGCGCACCAGGGCCGTGAGAATGCGCACGAACGCCATGGTGGTCGAGATCTCGCGTCCCTCGGAGCCCTTCAATACCGCCTCGAAAGCCGAGAGCGGCGGCACGGCAGGCGCGCTTTCGGCTTTGCGCCGACGCTGCGGCAAATAGCCGCCGAGCGCTTTTCTGTGCTCCTGCAGGTACACCATCACCGGATCGTCGTCCTTGGGTTTGTAGAAAGGCATCTCCTCGAGCCGGTCGTCCGGAATCGGCACATTGAAGCGGTCGCGCATCTCGCGGATGGTTGCGAGGTCCACCTTCTTCAGCTGATGGGTGGGGTTTTTCGCCTGGCCCTGCTTGCCCAGGCCGTAGCCCTTGATGGTTTTGGCGAGGATCACGGTGGGCTGGTCCTTGTGCTTCACCGCCGATGCGTAGGCCGCGTAGATCTTGTGCGGGTCATGGCCACCGCGGTTCAGACGCCAGATGTCCTCGTCGGTCATGCGCGAGACCATCTCCAGGAGCTTCGGATCCTTGCCGAAAAAATGCCTGCGCACGAAGGCGCCATCATTCGCCTTGTAGTTCTGGTACTCCCCGTCGACCGTCTCTTCCATCACGCGCAGCAACCGTCCTTCCTTGTCGCGCGCAAACAGCGGGTCCCAGTACGAGCCCCAGATCAGCTTGATGACGTTCCACCCTGCGCCGCGGAAATCGGCTTCGAGCTCCTGGATGATCTTGCCGTTGCCGCGCACCGGCCCGTCGAGCCGCTGCAGGTTGCAGTTGACGACAAAGATAAGGTTGTCGAGCTTTTCGCGCGCCGCCAAACCGATCGCACCGAGCGATTCGGGCTCGTCCATCTCGCCATCGCCGCAGAACACCCATACCTTGCGGTTCTCCGTATTGGCAAAGCCCCGTGCGTGAAGGTACTTCAGAAACCGCGCCATGTAGATGCCCTGGATCGGACCAAGGCCCATCGAGACCGTCGGGAACTGCCAGAAATCGGGCATCAGCCATGGGTGCGGATAAGAAGAGATTCCCCTGCCATCGACTTCGCGGCGGAAGTTTAGCAGCTGCTCTTCGGTGAATCGGCCTTCGAGAAAGGCGCGCGCATAGATGCCGGGCGAGGAATGGCCCTGGAAGTACACCAGGTCGCCGCCATGTCCCTGGTGCGGCGCGTGCCAGAAATGGTTGAAGCCGATGCCGAACAGCGTCCCGACCGAAGCGAAACTCGCGATGTGTCCGCCGAGCTCGTCGTCGGACTTGTTCGCCTTCGCCACCATCACCATCGCGTTCCAGCGGCAAAAAGAACGGATGCGTTCCTCCAGCGCGTGATCCCCGGGCGAGCGTTCCTCCAGGTGCGGGGGAATCGTGTTCAGGTACGCCGTGTTGAGCGAAAAAGGGATGTAGGCGCCCGAGCGGCGCGCCTTGTCGACCAGCTTCTCGATCAGGTAGTGGGCGCGCTCCGGACCTTCGCGATCGAGCACCGCGTCCAGCGCGTCCAGCCATTCCTGCGTCTCCAGGCTGTCCGGATCGTCGGCGGTGGAGAACTCAGGCAGCGCGGACATGACGTTTCCCTCTAGGCGCGAAGGTGTGGACGGAAGCGTGAGACTTGCGGAGAATCGCTCGAAGCTTACCCTGACGGCCCTATAGGATCAATTGCACCTTGTTCCATATTATGAAAGGGTATTTCGCATTATACGAAAACGCCCCTCGCCTGAAAGAGGTCGGAATTCAGCTTGGCTGAACCAGGGCCAGGAAACTACGGATGCTAGAATGCGCGCCTTCCGTGTTCGCCGCGCCGATTCTCCCCGTGCAGACCCGCACCATTGACGGCAACGCCATTGCGCGCGAGTTGCGCGCAGGGCTGATTCGGCGTGTCGCGGCCCTTGCCGCGAGAGGTGTGCGCCCCGGCCTCGCGGCGATACAAGTCGGGAATCACCCGGCATCGAGGGTCTATGTACGGAACAAGATCAAGGCATGCGGCGAAGCGGGACTCTATTCAGAGCACATCGAATTGCCGGCCGACGCGGATGAATCGACGCTCCTCGGGCGCATCCGGATCCTCAACAACGACCCCCGCATCCACGGCATCCTCGTGCAGCTTCCGTTGCCACTGGGATTTTCGGCGGAACGGGTGCTCGAAGCCCTGTCCCCGGCGAAGGACATTGACGGCTTTCATCCGACCAACATGGGCCTGCTTGCCATCGGCAATCCGCGCTTCGTGCCCTGCACGCCCCTTGGAGTGATGAAGATCCTCGAGCACGAGGGAGTGGGTCTGCAGGGCCGGCATGCCGTCGTAGTGGGCCGCAGCAACATCGTCGGCAAACCGGTGGCCTTGCTGCTCTTGCAAAAAGGCGCCACGGTCACCATCTGCAACTCGAGCACCCCCGATCTGCGCGCGATGGCCAGCCAGGCTGACATTCTCGTGGTCGCCGCGGGCAAACCCAAGCTCGTCACGGCTGGCATGGTGAAGCCCGGCGCCGTCGTCATCGACGTCGGCATCAACCGGCTTGCGGACGGGAAACTCACGGGCGATGTGGATTTCCAAAGCGTACTCGGAACCGCTTCGTGCATCACACCAGTGCCGGGCGGGGTTGGGCCCATGACGATCGCAATGTTGCTTGAGAACACGGTGATGTCCGCCGAGCGCGCCTTGGACACTCGCAGCAGCACCTGACACGGCGGAGCAAAGTCCGGCGATCTCAACCGGAGAACTTAGGCGTTGAACGTGAAATGACTGTCAATCCGCTGCTCGATTTTTCCGGCTTGCCGCGCTTTACCTCGGTACGGCCCGAACACGTCGGGCCGGCAATCGACCAGCTGCTCGCGGAGAACCGCGCCCTGATCGTCCGGCTCACGGCCGAGGGCACGGCTGCGTCCTGGAACGAGTTCGCCGAGCCGCTGGAAAACGCCAATGAACGGCTGTGGCGCGCTTGGGGCGCGGTCGCTCACCTGCACGCAGTGGACGACAACGCTGCGATCCGCGATGCCTACCATGCCAGCCTGCCCAAAGTCACCCATTTCAGGACCGAACTCGCTCAGAATCTCGACCTGTACGAAAAATTCAAGCTTCTGCGCGCTTCGAGTGGTTTCGAGGGCTTGTCTCAAGCGCAGCGCAGGATTGTCGAGAACAGCTTGCGTGACTACCGTCTCGGAGGAGCCGAGCTGGCGCCCCGGGAAAAAAGGCGCTTCGCCGAAATCCAGGAAGAACTTGCAACGCTCGAGGCCAAGTTTTCCGAGAATCTGCTCGACGCGACCAATGCGTTTTCGTTGCTGATCACCGACCGCGGGGAGCTGCTCGGGATGCCGGAGGACGTGCTGGAGGCTGCCAAAGAAGCCGCACATGAGGACGGACAGGAAGGTTGGAAGTTCACGCTGCAGGCACCGTCGTACGGGCCGGTGATGCAATACGCCGAAAATCGCGGGTTGCGGGAAAAATTCTATAGAGCGCACGTCACGCGAGCGAGCGAACTCGGAAAGCCGGAATTCGACAACACTTCGATTATCGTTCGTGAGCTTCGCCTGCGAAAAGAAAAGGCGCGACTGCTCGATTACAAGAGTTTCGCAGAATTCTCCCTTGTGCCGAAAATGGCCGGATCGCCCGACGCCGCACTCGATTTCCTCAATGATCTTGCCGGAAGGGCGCTGCCTCACGCGCGCAGGGATTATGCCGACCTGGAGGAGTTCTCCCACACGGAGCTCGGAATCCATGAGCTCCAGGCTTGGGACATCGCGTTCGCGTCGGAAAAATTGCGCACGAAACGTTACGCATTCTCCGACCAGGAAGTGAAGCACTATTTCCCGGAGCCGAAGGTCCTGGAAGGCATGTTCCGGCTGGTGGAGGCCCTCTATGGCATTCGCATTCTCCCGGACGCGGCTGAAACCTGGCACCCGCAGGTGCGTTTTTTCCGGATTGTCGACTCGGACGAGAGCCTGATCGGCCAGTTCTATCTCGATCTGTACTCACGGGAAGCCAAGCGTGGCGGAGCGTGGATGGACGAGGCGATCACGCGGCAGCGAATCCCCGGAGGTCTCCGGACCCCGGTTGCCCATCTCATCTGCAACTTTCCGGCACCGGTCGGGAACAAGTCCGCGCTATTTACGCATGACGAAGTGATGACCCTGTTTCACGAATTCGGTCACGGGTTGCACCATCTGCTCTCGCGAGTCGACGATCTGGGTGTCTCCGGAATACGCGGCGTCGAATGGGACGCGGTCGAGCTGCCTTCGCAGTTCATGGAGAACTTCTGCTGGGAATGGAACGTGCTCGCCGGCATGACGGCTCAAGCAGAAAGTGGAGAGGTCTTACCGCGCAGCTTGTTCGACAAGATGTTGGCTGCAAAGAACTTCCAAAGCGGCATGCAGACCGTGCGCCAGATCGAATTCGCGCTGGTCGACATGCACCTACACCATGACTACGATCCCGCGGAGGCAAAGACGCCACTGCAACTGCTCCACGAAATCAGGGCGAAAGTCGCCGTGGTCATGCCGCCGGAGTACAACCGCTTCCTCAACAACTTTTCGCACGTTTTCTCGGGAGATTACGCTGCCGGTTACTACAGTTACAAGTGGGCGGAGGTGCTCTCCGCCGACGCCTATAGCCTGTTCGAACAGAACGGCGTGCTCGATTCCGGCACGGGTGCGCGATTCCGCGACGAGATTCTCGCAGTCGGCGGCAGCCGCCCGGCGCTCGAATCGTTCAAGGCGTTTCGCGGCCGCGAGCCGAGAATCGACGCTCTGTTGCGTCACAATGGTATGATCGCGCCCTGAGGAGCATCACCGCATGCGCATACTGCTCGTCGCCGCAGCGATCCTCTCGACTGTCTGTACCGACGCCTTTGGGCAGGCCTATCGCTGGGTGGATCAGGACGGCAGGGTCCACTATACGCAGACGCCCCCGCCACCCGGTGCGAAAGGGGTGCAAAGAAAGAGCTTCCAACACGGGCCGATCGGCACCGTCGACCTGCCTTACGCCACGCAGGTGGCGGCGAAGAACTTTCCGGTAACTCTCTACACCCTCCCGGATTGCGGGCCCCCCTGCGACCAGGCTCGCGCGTTGCTCGTCAAGCGCGTGGTACCCTTCAGGGAAGTCAGCGTCGTCACTCAAAAGGACGCCGATGAGGTGAAGAGGCTGTCCGGCAAAAACGATCTGCCGTTGCTGGTCGTCGGCACCCAGGTGCAAACCGGATTTCAGGAAGGCCTCCTCAACGGCCTGCTCGATTCCGCCGGCTATCCGTCTTCCGGGCCTCCCGCGCCGATCGAAACGCTGCGAAAGATGGACCGCGCAGCTCCGGCACCGGCTACAGCCCAAGCGCAGTCACAGCAGGGCGCGGGCGCCGGTACGGAGCCGGCGGCCGATGCCGCTGCCAGATAGAGCGGGGGCGTTGTCTTTCCGAGCAGCGCGTCAATGAAGTTTGCGTCATGGAACGTCAATTCGCTCAAAGTGCGCCTGCCTCATCTGCTCGAATGGCTGGCGCAGCAAGCCCCGCAAATCGTGTGTCTGCAGGAGATCAAACTCGAGGACGCCAAGTTCCCGATGGAGGAAATCGAGGCGGCGGGATATCACTGCGTCTGGTCGGGGCAAAGGACTTATAACGGCGTCTCGATCTTGTCTCGCGCAAGCCTGGCGGACGTCGCGGCAGGAATGCCTGCATTTCCCGACGAACAAAAACGCGTCATCGCCGCAACCGTTGGGAAGGGCGCCGATGCGATCCGCGTTGTGTGCGCCTATGTTCCAAACGGGCAGGCGGTCGATTCCGAGAAATATGAGTACAAGCTCAAATGGCTTGCGGCTTTCCGGCACTGGCTTGAGGAAGAGCTAAGAGCAAATCCGCGGCTCGCGGTGCTGGGCGACTACAACATCGCGCCCGCCGATGAGGACGTTCACGATCCCAAGGCCTGGCAAGGTCAGATCCTGTGCAGCCCCAAGGAGCGGGAGGCCTTCCGGAAGCTTCTCGCCCTGGGATTGAAAGACAGCTTCAGGATGTTTACTCAGCCGGACAAATCCTTCACCTGGTGGGACTACCGCATGAATGGGTTCAAGCGCAATCTCGGGTTGCGCATCGACCACATCCTGCTCAGCCCCGCGCTCGCTTTGCGGTGCCGCACGTGCGCAATCGATCTCGGGCCGCGGCGACTGCAACGCCCATCTGATCATGCGCCGGTGATCGCTAAGCTCGAGCTTTAGTCGCTATAATCGAGGCACCCGCAGAGGGGAAAAGGCCAGGCGCTGGGCACAGTCACCGCATCCAATTAGGAGGATGGAATTATGGCTTTCAACAAGTTGCTGCGCGAAATCGCCGGACTTGTCTTGGCTGTTTGCGTCGCGGCTGACGTGCTCGCTCAGGCCGCCTATCCTGCGAAGCCGGTGAAAATAATCGTGCCCTACTCCGCCGGAGGCCCGGCGGACATCTACGCGCGCTTTATCGGCGACCGTCTGCAAAAGACTCTCGGACAAGCTTTTGTAATCGAGAACCGGCCGGGCGCCGGTGCGATGATCGGCACCGACGCGGTGGCGAAATCTGCCTCCGACGGGTACACGCTGCTCATGATGTCGAATACACACACTGTAAACGAATCACTTTTCACGAAGAAATCCTACAGCCTGATGCGGGACCTCACGCCGATCTCGCCGATCAACTATTCCGACCTCCTTCTTGTGGTTCACGCTTCGGTACCGGCGAACAATCTGAAGGAGCTCATCGCGCTCGGCAAATCGAAGCCGGGCGCTCTCAATTACGCTTCCTCCGGACCGGGCACGCCCTATCACATGGCGGGCGAGTTGTTCAAGGCGATGGCCGGAGTCGACGTGGTACACGTGCCCCACAAGGGAAGCGCTGAAGCACGCACCAGTGTCCTCGCAGGCGACGTGCAGATGATGTTCGACGCAATTACCACGATGGCGCCGCTCGCGCAGGCGGGCAAGGTTCGCGCCATCGCCACCTCCGGAAAGACGCGTTCCTCGATCACGCCGGGAGTGCCGACCCTGGACGAAGCCGGCCTGCCCGGTTACGACGCCGTCATCTGGCTGGGGATGATGGCCCCGACCGCGACCCCGAAACCGATCGTCGACATGCTGAATTCCGAGATTCAGAGAATCGCCGGCTTGCCAGACGTGAAGGAAATCTGGGCCAAGCAGGGCGCAGTTCCGATGCGCATGACCCCGGCAGAATTCGGCAAATTCATGGAGCAGGATATCCAGAAGTGGGCGAAGGTCGTGAAATTCTCGGGGGCAAAGGTCGATTAGGGTAGACGGACGAAGCGACATATTTTTGCCGAGGAACCTAGACACCCGTGGCTGAGCGCTTCCAGTTCACCGTCAACGGTGCCGAATCCGACCTCGAGGCGGGGTCGGACACGCCGCTTCTCTACGCGCTCCGCAACGACCTTGGGCTGAAAGGCACGCGCTTCGGCTGCGGCAACGCCCAATGTGGCGCCTGCTTCGTGTTGATCGACGGACATCCGGCGCCCGCATGCGACACCCCTCTGTGGTCTGTGGTCGGTAAGAGTATTACCACGGTCGAAGGCCTGGGTACCGGCGGCCGCCTGCATCCCCTTCAGAACGCTTTTCTTGCAGAGCAGGCAGCCCAATGCGGCTATTGCACCAGCGGCATCCTGATCAGTGCCGCGGCGCTCTTGGCGAAAAATCCCAGGCCGACCGAAAGCGAAGTGCGCACAGCGCTGGACCGCAACCTGTGCCGCTGCGGCTCGCACAACCGCATGGTGCGCGCGGTGTTGCGCGCGGCGTCGGAAATCGCGCCATGAACACCGTTGCCGAGGGCCGACTCAAGCGGCCGGGAAGCCTGGAGAAAAACTCGAGACTGTCGCAGTGGGTGCGCCTGCACCGCGACGGTACGGTTTCCATTTACAGCGGAAAGGTCGAGCTAGGCCAAGGTATCCTGACAGCCCTTGCGCAGATTGCGGCGGAAGAGCTCGGGGTCGCGCCGGAACGCATTCACATGGTTGCCGCCGATACATCGGTAAGTCCCGATGAGGGCGTCACATCGGGCAGCCTCTCGATACAGGATTCCGGTACTGCGCTGCGTCGTGCCTGCGCGCAGGCACGCGCATTGCTCGTGGAGCGTGCCGCGTCGCGTCTCGGCGTATCGCCCGGCGATTTGCGCGTAGAGGACGGTGTTGTCCGAGCCCTGGGCCGTAGCGTCAGTTTTTGGGAATGCAGCGATGACGCATTGTTCGACTGCGAGGTCGACGGGGCGATCGCAGTGAGCCCGCCGGGTGATTACCGGGTGGTCGGCAAAGCTGCTCAGCGGCGTGACCTGCCCGACAAGATCGCCGGCCGGCCCCGCTTCATCCAGGACATGGCATTACCCAGGATGCTCTACGGCCGCGTGGTTCGCCCGCCGCACAGCTTCGCGGGGCTCGTTTCTCTGGACGAGAGTAAGGTCAGATCGATGCAGGGACTTACGGCGATCGTACGCGAGGGCGGTTTTGTTGGCGTACTCGCCGAGCGCGAGGATACGGCGATCTCCGCCCAGCAGGCGCTTCGGCGGGCTGCGTCGTGGAGCGACCGCGGCTCGCTGCCCCGAGACATCCATTCATGGCTCAAAGAGCATTCTGTCGAACACCGCGTCGTCAGCCAAAAGGAAGACGCCGCAGCAAGATCCCGGGCAGCGAATACGCTCGAAGCCGTCTATTCCAAGCCCTACCTATCGCACGCTTCAATCGGTCCGTCCTGTGCGATCGCCCGGTTCGAGGGCGACAAGCTCACAGTTTGGAGCCACAGCCAGGGGATATTCAATCTGCGCCGCGACTTAGCCATCGTCTTGGGAATGCATGAAGAGGCGATCGTGGTTCGGCACGCGGAAGGCGCGGGCTGCTATGGACACAACGGCGCCGACGATGTGGCGCTCGACGCAGCGCTGCTCGCGCGGGCCGTGCGCGGGCGCCCGGTCCAGGTGCAATGGGCGCGAGACGACGAATTCGCATGGGCTCCGTGCGGGCCCGCCATGGCGTTCACGTTGCGCGCGGCGCTCGATTCGCAGGGCGACATCGTCGATTGGCAGCACGAGCTCTGGAGCAATGGACACAGCAGCAGACCCGGACGCGCGGAGAATCCGGCACTCCTGGCGGCATGGCACTTGTCGAGACCGTATGAGCGACCTTCGGCGATCAACATGCCGCTTCCCGCGGGAGCTGCGGACCGCAACGCCATTCCGATATACGATTTTCCGAACCAGCGCGTCGTCAACCACTACGTACGCGAGATGCCGGTGCGAACCTCGGCGCTGCGCTCCCTGGGTGCCTACGGCAACGTGTTTGCGATCGAATCCTTCATGGACGAGCTCGCTCAGGCGGCAGGAATGGACCCGATCGCCTTCCGCCTGCGGCATCTCGGGGATCCACGGGGTCGTGCGGTCATAGACGCAGCGGCGCGGCGCGCCGAGTGGAGCCGCTGGAAACCCGCCGAAGGCCGCGGTCACGGCATCGGATTTGCGAAATACAAGAATCTTGGCGCTTACTGCGCAGCGGTCGCCGAAGTAGAGGTCGACCACGAGGTGCGCGTGAATCGCCTGGTTCTTGCGGTCGATGTGGGGCTCGTCATCAACCCAGACGGCGTGATCAATCAGATCGAGGGTGGCGCGATTCAGTCGACCAGCTGGACGCTCAAGGAACAGGTGAAGCTTGGCGTACGCGGCATTGCGAGCCTCGGTTGGGAGGATTACCCCATCCTGAAATTCAGCGAGGTACCGGTCGTTGAAGTCGAGTTGATCGACCGACCCGAACTCCCTGCCGTCGGCGCGGGCGAAGCCGCGCAGGGTCCCACGGCGGCGGCAATCGCCAATGCGGTGGCGCACGCGCTCGGATTGCGCATGCGCGATCTTCCGCTTACGCACGAGCGGATTGCCATGGCGATAAGTCAGTCGACGTAGTGGTATGCAGGCAAGGTAAGGAACTCGACGTAGAGATCGTCAGTCGTGATTCGGTCGAAGAGCTTCGCGCCTTCTTCGTACTTACCCGCTTTCCATGCCTCGTCACCGAGGTAGGTTTTCACCTTGGGCAATTCTTCGGCAAGGAGCTTTTTGAACAGCTCCTGGGTGACTTTACGGCCGTCTTGCAGCTTGCCTTTGGGAGAGCGCATCCACTGCCAGATCTGAGAGCGCGAGATTTCTGCGGTGGCCGCGTCCTCCATCAGGTTGAATACGGGCACGCAACCGTTACCCGCGAGCCACGCCCCCAAATACTGGATTCCGACTGAGATATTGTTGCGCAGGCCGGCCTCGGTGATCGGTCCCTCGGGCCGGAAATCGAGCAGGTCCTTTGCGGCGACCACCACGTCCGGGCGCTGCCTGTCGTACTGGTTGGGTCGGGGCATGTGCTCATCGAATACTGCTTTTGCGATCGGCACCAGACCGGGATGCGCGACCCAGGTTCCGTCGCAACCGTCGGTCACTTCGCGAAGCTTGTCCTCGCGAACTTTCGCGAGCGCGGCATCGTTGGCTGCGGGATCGTTCTTGATCGGGATCTGCGCCGCCATTCCACCCATCGCCGGGGCTCCGCGGCGATGGCAGGTCTTCACGAGGAGCAACGCATAGGCGCGCATGAACGGCGCGGTCATCGTCACCTGCGCGCGGTCGGCAAGGCAAAAACCCCGGTTCGCGCGGAACTTCTTGATGCAAGAAAAGATGTAGTCCCATCGACCGATGTTGAGTCCGGCGGAGTGCTCGCGCAGCTCCCACAGGATTTCGTCCATTTCGAACGCGGCAACTACCGTCTCGATCAGCGCTGTGGCCTTGATCGATCCCTGCGGTACGCCCAATTCCTCCTGGGCGAAGTTGAAAATATCGTTCCAAAGCCGCGCCTCGAGATAGGACTCCATCTTCGGCAGGTAGAAGTACGGCCCCGTGCCGCGTGCAAGCAGCTCCTTTGCATTGTGAAAAAAATACAGCGCGAAGTCGAATATCGCGCCTGAAACGGGCTTCCCGTCGACAAGCAGATGTTTCTCATCCAGATGCCAGCCGCGCGGGCGCGGAATCAGAACCGCCACCTTGCTCTTCAACCGGTATGTCTTTCCCTCCTGTTCGAACCCGATGTTCCCGCGCACGGCATCGTGCAGGTTGATCTGACCTTCGACCATATTGGCCCAAGTCGGGCAGTTGGCGTCCTCGAAGTCCGCCATGAACGTGGAAGCGCCCGAGTTGAGTGCGTTGATCACCATTTTTCGGTCCGTCGGCCCGGTGATCTCCACGCGGCGGTCCAGCAAATCCTCTGGTTGCAGGCCGATCGTCCATTCCTCGGCGCGAACCCGCTCGGTTTCTGGAATGAAATCGGGGAACTTTCCGGCGTCGAATTCTTTCTGGCGCGCCGCACGCCGGGCAAGCAGCTCATGTCGGCGAGGTTCGAAAGCGCGATGCAACTTGGCGACAAAATCCAAGGCCGCGGGTGTCAGAACCTGTGCCGCTCCGGACAAGGCGAGCGCGCGGATTTCGACTCCCGCCGGAAGAGCTGCCTTCTGGATGGCAACTGAAGGTGCAATGCTCAGGGCGTTCCCCAGATCAAGCTTATTCCATTCTACCTATTGCGCGTCGGCGGAGGTCCCGTCTCCGATGCCCAGCTCGCCGATCTTTCGGGTAATCGTGTTACGGCCTATGCCCAGCAGACCCGCCGCCTCGATGCGCCGGCCGCCGGTATGCGCGAGGGCCTTTGCGATCAGCGTCTTCTCGAAGCTTTTCGAGAGGCTTTCCATGATGTTCGTTTCACCGCTTACCAGCCTGCGATCCGCTTCCCGTGCCAGCGCAACGAGCCACTCGCCGGAGGGCGCTGCGGCATCCTCGCGGAGTTCCGGCGGAAAGTCACCGAACTCGATGACCTGCGTGGGTGACATCACGGTGAGCCAGTGACACACATTTTCGAGCTGACGTACGTTTCCAGCAAGATTCTGAGCCGAGAGGTGGGCCATCGCCGAATCCGACAGGCGCTTGGGCTCTACGCCGAGCTCTCTGGCTGATTTGGCGAGGAAGTGCCGTGCAAGCAGCGGGATATCTTCGCGGCGTTCACGCAGCGAGGGCAGCCGCAACCGGATTACGTTCAGCCGGTGATACAGGTCCTCACGGAACAGGCCTTCGCGCACCCGTGTTTCTAAGTCCTGATTGGTCGCGGCTATGACACGGACACTCGCGCGAATAGGCTGATGGCCGCCGACCCGATAGAAATTTCCATCAGACAACACGCGCAGCAAGCGGGTTTGCAGTTCGGCCGGCATGTCGCCGATCTCATCCAGGAACAGGGTACCGCCTTCGGCCTGCTCGAAGCGACCCCGCCGCAGAGCCTGTGCCCCCGTGAAGGCGCCGCGCTCGTGCCCGAAGAGCTCCGATTCCAGAAGGTCTTTTGGCATTGCCGCAGTATTTATTGCGATGAATGGCTTGTCTGCGCGCGGACTATGGCGGTGCAACGCTCGCGCCACGAGTTCCTTGCCTGTTCCGGACTCGCCAGTGATCAGGACCGTGGCGCTCGACTGCGACAAGCGGCCGACCGCGCGGAACACCTCTTGCATCGACTGTGCTTGGCCGAGGATATCCGGCGTCCCGGTCAACAACTCCGCGGCTTCGCCCTCCCGCATGCTCTCGCCCAGTGCCCGGCGGATGAGTTCGACCGCCTGGTCGACGTCGAATGGCTTTGGCAGATACTCGAACGCACCACCTTGGAACGCCGCCACCGCCGACTCCAAATCAGAGTACGCGGTCATAATAATGACCGGAAGACTGGGGAAACGTTGCTTTAGAGTTTGCAACAGCTCCAGACCTGACGCGCCGGGCATGCGGATGTCTGAAACGAGCACCTGCGGGGCGCCAGCCGCGTCGAGCGCCTCCATAGCCTCAGTCGCCTGAGCAAAGGTCTTGAAGGGAATGCCTTCGCGAGCAAGTGCCTTCTCGAACACCCAGCGGATGGAGCGGTCGTCATCGATGACCCAGACAGGTCTCATCATGGTCTTTCAGCGAAGCGGCAGAACGATGCGAAAGCTGGTTCTTCCCGGCTGGCTATCGCATTCCACCACCCCGTGGTGCTGCTGCACGAAAGTCTGCGCGAGCGTCAGGCCGAGTCCGGTCCCACCCTCACGGCCGGATACCAGCGGATAGAAAATCTGGTCGCGGATTTCCGCCGGCACGCCCGGTCCGTTATCGACCACTTGCAATTCTAATGCCAGCCTGCGCAAGCGCCGGGCGAGCGTTACTTGGCGGGCAACCCGGGTGCGCAGGACGATTTCGCCCTGGCTTTGAAGCCCAGCCGCTGCGGTAGCACGGACTCCCAGTATGGCTTGCGCGGCATTCCGCGCGATGTTGAGGACGGCCTGGATGAGTTGCTCCGGATCGCCGCGAAACTCGGGCAGACCGACGTCGTAATCGCGTCTTACCCGTATGCCTTCCGGAAACTCGGCAAGAATAAGGCTGCGCACCCGTTCACATACCTCATGGATGTTCATCGGCACGTGGTTCGGTGGGCGATGTGGGGTAAGAAGTCGGTCCATGAGAGCCTGCAGACGGTCGGCCTCCTTGATGATCACCCGAGTGTATTCGCGCAGGCTCGGCCGGTCGAGTTCACGGTCGAGGAGTTGAGCTGAGCCGCGCAAACCTCCCAACGGATTCTTGATTTCATGAGCGAGGTTGCGGATCAGCTCCCGATTGGCCCGATGCTGGCTCATGCGTTGCTCTTCTCGTTCGATGCGGAGCCTCTGGTCGATCGGCCGCAGCTCAAGCAGCAGCGCAGCCTGCGGCAGCTCGACTGGCGTAACGATGCAGTCAAGGTGCAGGGGCTCCTGGCCCGTTGGCACGAGGATCAAGTCCTGATCAGCAAAGCCACGCTCCTCGCGAATCGCTTGATGCAGGAGGCCTGCCAGGGAGCCCGAGTCTGCAAAAAGTCCCGGAAAAGGCTGGTCGAGGATGACCTTGCGGCTGGCGGCGAATAGCGTTTCCGCCGCAGGATTGACGTACTTCACATGGAGTGCCCGGTCCAAGAGCACGACGGCCGTGGCAAGCCAGTCCAGGCCCGGTGAGGCTGCCGGATTCATACGCTGGAACCCGTTTCGGAGACCGGGGTGGCAGTCGTGCGGCGCCGCGCCAAGGGAGCGCCGGCCCCCTGCCCGAGCCAGGCTGCCTGATTCGCGGAAGCAGCGCGAGTCGCCCTTACTTGAGGCGGCCGAGCTCGCCGCGAAGCTGCTCGATGTTCTTGGTGTGCTGGCTGACCGTTTCCTGGTATGGCTTCAATCGCTCCAGCACCCGAGCGTAGTTGCGCTCGTCGCCGTCGCGAATTCCTTCCTGCTCGACGAGCTTCTGCCGGGCGTCGGAGAGCAGTTGCTGCTCGTTCCGAAGCTCCGACTCTAGAATCCTGCGACGGTTCTCGTTGCGCACCGAGGCGGGGTCCGATACGGCTGAAGATTGCAGGGCGCGCGCGGGAACCTGAGCCGGCACAACGGACACTTCCTTGCTCACCAAGGTGCAGTTCTTGCCCACCGTGTCGCGTTTGACATTGGTGTAAGTCGGACGCCCACTCGCGTCGGGGCACTTGTACACCTCGCTCTGAGCGTGACCACAGGGCGCCGCCAGCGCGAGAAAAACCCAGCCGATCAATCGCTTGTTCAGTGCCATCGCCCCCCCGGACCCTAATGGGAGTTTTAAGTGTAGGCCAAAACAACCCTGATTTCAAATGAAAAAGGGACGAACCAGCCGACGGTGGGGCGCTCCGTCCCTCCGCGCCAGTAAAAAATCAATTCCCGATCCGGACCTACCGGGTCCTTCGAGACGTCCGTCCCCCGTCTTACGAACTGTAGTACATGTCGAATTCAACCGGATGGGTTGTCATGCGGAAGCGCGTGAGTTCTTCATGTTTCAGGGCACAGTAGGCGTCGAGCATGTCGTCGGAAAACACACCGCCCTTGGTCAGGAAGTCACGATCCTTGTTGAGGTGCTCGAGGGCCATCTCCAAGGACGAACAAACCTGCTGGATCTTTTTCGCCTGCGCCGGGGGCAAGTCGTACATGTTCTTGTCAATCGGGTCGCCAGGGTGGATCTTGTTCTGCACGCCATCCAAGCCCGCCATCAGCATCGCCGAGAAGGCGAGATAGGAATTGGTGGTCGGGTCCGGGAAACGCACCTCAACTCTACGCGCCTTCGGATCTGTGACCAGCGGAATTCGGCAGGCTGCGGAACGATTGCGTGACGAGTAAGCCAGGTTGATCGGCGCCTCGAACCCAGGCACCAGCCGTTTGTACGAATTCGTGCCAGGATTGGTGATCGCGTTGAGCGCTCTTGCATGCTTGATAATGCCGCCAATGTAATACAGGGCAAAATCGGATAACCCGGAGTAACCGCTGCCCTGAAACATGTTCTTACCTTCCTTCCAAACTGACTGGTGTACGTGCATGCCCGAGCCGTTGTCGCCGACCACGGGTTTCGGCATGAACGTCGCGGTCTTCCCGTACGAATGCGCCACGTTCCAGATCGTATATTTCAGGATCTGCATCCAGTCGGCGCGTTTCACCAGGCTGTTGAACTTGGTACCGATCTCGTTTTGGCCCATCGCTCCCACCTCATGGTGGTGCACCTCACACTCGACACCCTGCTGTTCCAGCGCGAGCACGATGGCGTTGCGGATGTCCTGCAGCGTATCGATAGGGGGGACCGGGAAATACCCCCCCTTGATGGGCGCGCGGTGCCCCATATTGCCCCCCTCGAACTCTATCCCCGAGGACCACGGCGCCTCCTCGGACTTGATCTTGCAGAAGCAACCGGACATCTCCACACTCCAAGTCACGGAGTCAAAAATGAAGAACTCGGGTTCCGGGCCGAAGTAGGCGGTATCGCCGAGGCCGGTGGATTTGAGGTACGCCTCGGCGCGCCTGGCAATGGTGCGCGGATCGCGGTCGTAGCCCTTGCCGTCTGAAGGTTCGACGCAGTCACAGGTGATGTTCAGCACCGGCTCGTCTGTGAAGGGGTCCATGCGTGCCGAATCCGGGTCGGGCATCAACAGCATGTCCGAGGCCTCGATGCTCTTCCAGCCCGCGATCGAAGACCCGTCGAAAAAATGTCCGCTTTCGAATTTGTCCGTAGTGAAGGCTTTGACCGGTACGGACACGTGCTGCTCCTTGCCTCGCGTATCGGTAAAGCGCAGGTCCACGAATTTGACCTCCTTCTCCTTGATCATTTTCATGACGTCAGCGGCAGACGTTGCCATCTCGGAATCTCCTCAGGTTGCGGATTGTTGGTTGGTTAAAGAAGGGAAAACCGCGCCAAATCGGGGGAGTATCTGCAGATTCCATGCCATCCGGCGCAAAAAAGGCAGGCCATTGTGCCATAAGCGAGGACCTTGGGGTGTGGCGCACCAAATCGGCGCGAACCCGTAAATATCCGCACTACGCCAGTGCGGAACAACTCCCGATCCGGTAGCCGGCGAGTTAAACTATCACGCGTCCCATACTTCGCGTCCATACGGGGAGCCCTATGCCCACGGAATCCGCAAATGAAATCCTCGCCCGAGCCAAACAACGTGCGGACGCGATGAAACTGCCCTACGCGGGCGCGCTGCTCCCGTCAGAAGCGCGCGCGGTCATGCAGCAGATTCCGGGGGCGAGATTGATCGACGTGCGCACCCAGGCCGAGTGGGAATACGTCGGTCGCGTTCCCGATTCGGTATTGATCGAGTGGAATTCCTATCCGAGCGGTCAGCGCAACCCGCAATTCTTGGAGGAGCTCCAGACCAAGGTGGCAAAGACCGAGGCGCCGGTGATGTTCTTGTGCCGTTCCGGGGCGCGCTCCCACCAGGCCGCGATAGCGGCAAGCCAGGCCGGTTATCCGAACAGCTACAACATTCTCGAGGGCTTCGAAGGCGACAAGGACGGGCACGGACATCGCAACACCGTGGGGGGCTGGCGCGTTGCCGGGCTGCCCTGGGTACAAGGGTAGCCGCCCTAATTCCGCGCGACGGCGGAACGGATCCGCGATCCGACTGTAGCGTTTTCGCCTCTTAGCCCCCCGACCAGCTCACCAGCCCGGTCCAGGCCGTCACTAGCACGACGGCGCCGAAAGCGACGCGGTACCAGGCAAACGGTGTGAAATCGTGGCTGGCGATATAACGCAACAGCCAGCGCACGCAGAGGAACGCCGATGTGAATGCCGCGACCGAGCCGACCGCGAACATGCCGAGGTCGCCCGAATCGAACAGCGCGCGGTTCTTCCAGAAATCGTAGGCGCCGGCGGCGACCAGCGTCGGCACCGCAAGAAAAAACGAGAACTCGGTCGCCGCGCGGCGCGAAAGCCCGAAGATCATTCCACCGATGATTGTGGCCCCGGAACGCGAAGTGCCCGGGATCAACGCGAACGCCTGGGCGATGCCGACTTTCAGGGCATCCTTCCAGGTCATATCGTCCACGCTTTGAACCACCACGTTGCGTCGACGTCTTTCCACCCAAAGAATAATGAATGCGCCGACGATGAAGGCGACCGCAACGGGCACGGCGTGGAAAAGATAGGTCTTGATTAGCTTGCCGAAGGCAAGTCCCAGCACGGCGGCAGGAATGAACGCAACGAAGAGATTCATCGTGAAACGCTGCGCGGCGCGATCCGAAGCGAGTCCCGCCAGTACGCGATAGAATTTGGCGCGATATTCCCAGACGATCGCGAGCATCGCGCCGGCCTGGATCACGATTTCGAAGACTTTGGCCTTCTCGTCGTCGAAGCCGAGCAGATCGCCCGCGAGAATCAGGTGGCCGGTAGAGGAGATCGGCAGAAATTCCGTCAGACCTTCGATGACGCCGAGAACAAGCGCTTTCGCGAGCAAAGCCAGGTCCACGCGGACCCCCCAAAAAGAAAGAGCGGCAATTTCTTGCCGCCCCGAGTTTAGCGGAAGGCTCAGGCTTTGGTATAGATCTCGGCGCCCTTCTTCACGAACTCAACCGCCTTCTGTTCCATGCCTTTCTTCAGCGCGTCGTCGCCGGAGAGTCCGTGTTTCTCGGCGTACTCGCGTACGTCCTGTGTGATCTTCATCGAACAGAAATGCGGGCCGCACATGGAGCAGAAGTGCGCGAGCTTCGCACCTTCTTGCGGCAGCGTCTCGTCGTGGAATGCCTTCGCCTTATCCGGATCAAGGCCGAGGTTGAACTGATCCTCCCAGCGGAATTCGAATCGCGCTTTGGATAACGCGTTGTCGCGGATCTGCGCGCCTGGATGGCCTTTCGCCAAGTCGGCGGCGTGCGCCGCGATTTTGTAGGCAATAATCCCATCTTTGACGTCGTCCTTATCCGGCAGTCCAAGATGCTCCTTAGGCGTCACGTAGCAAAGCATTGCCGTGCCGTACCAGCCGATCATCGCCGCTCCGATTGCGCTCGTGATGTGGTCGTAGCCAGGCGCGATGTCGGTCGTGAGCGGTCCCAACGTGTAGAACGGCGCTTCTTTGCAATATGTGAGCTGAAGCTCCATGTTCTCACGGATGAGCTGCATGGGCACATGGCCCGGCCCCTCGATCATCACCTGACAGTCGTGGCGCCAGGCGATGTCCGTAAGCTCCCCGAGGGTCTTCAGTTCGGCGATCTGCGCCTCGTCGTTGGCGTCCTGGATTGAGCCCGGCCGCAGGCCATCGCCGAGCGAGAAACTCACATCGTACGCTGCCATGATCTCGCAGATGTCATCGAAATGCGCGTAAAGAAAACTCTCCACATGGTGAGCAAGGCACCATTTCGCCATGATCGATCCGCCGCGCGACACGATTCCGGTCATACGTTTCGCCGTGAGCGGAATGAACGGCAGCCGCACGCCCGCGTGGATCGTGAAGTAATCGACACCCTGCTCGGCCTGCTCGACCAGCGTATCGCGGAAGACTTCCCAAGTGAGATCCTCGGCTTTCCCGTCCACTTTCTCGAGAGCCTGGTAGATCGGCACCGTACCAATGGGGACAGGTGAGTTACGTATGATCCACTCGCGCGTCTCGTGGATGTGCTTCCCCGTGGAAAGATCCATCACGGTGTCACCACCCCAGCGGATCGCCCAGGTCATCTTCTCAACTTCCTCGGCGATACCCGACGTCACCGCCGAGTTGCCGATGTTGGCGTTTATCTTCACCAAGAAGTTGCGGCCAATGATCATCGGCTCGGTCTCCGGGTGATTGACGTTCGCTGGAATGATGGCACGGCCGCGCGCTACTTCCTCGCGGACGAACTCAGGCGTGATGGTTTTCGGGATCGCGGCCCCGAAATCCTGACCCGGATGTTGAAGCGTGATTAGATCGGATAAAGCGTCACGGCGCTGATTCTCGCGGACGGCGACGAACTCCATCTCGGGCGTGATCATGCCCTTTCTCGCGTAGTGCATCTGCGTCACGTTCCTTCCGGTGCTGGCGCAGCGCGGCTTCCGCTTCAGGTTGAAGCGCATGTCCGCGAGCTTTGGATCGTTCAGGCGCTCATGGCCGTATCTCGAGGTCGGGCCGGAAAGCTCTTCGGTGTCGCCGCGCTCTTCGATCCATCTGGTGCGGAGAGCAAAAAGACCCTGTCGGATGTCGATCCTCGCTTGGGGATCGGTGTACGGGCCGGAGGTGTCGTAGATGAAGATCGGTGGGTTTCTCTCCGTGCCGAACGAGGCCGGCGTGTCGGACTGAACGATCTCGCGCATCGGCACAAGAAGGTCGCGGCGGGAGCCCTCGATGTACACCTTACGCGAGTTCGGCATCGGTTTGACCGCCGCTTCATCAACGCGCGCTGTCTGGGCAATAAACTTTGGATTGGCGTTCATGGCGCTCCTCTCATGCACAGACCGCAGGGGAGCGAAGGGACCAGCCGTTCAACGCTTCCCTGCGGCGGCATTATCCGCATCAGGTTCGAAGGGTTTGCTCTCACCCGGCCAGGCAAGTTTGCTTTGGTCAGGACCCCTACGTTGCTCGAAAGGACCTTACTCCAAGCGGTGGGGCTTGGCAAGCCTATCAACTGCGGGGGCGTATTGCGAATGTTATCCGGATGCAGTTGCGCTCGCCTTCGCGGCTGTAGGCCGCGTTCCTGGCAAGCGATCTAATTAGTTTTAGGCCGAGACCACCCACCGGTTTCTGAGTGATGAGGGCGCCGGTATCCATGGGGCGATATTCGCCGAACGGATTGTGAGGCGGGGCTGCGTCCTCGTAGCGCAAAGTAAATCCCGTATCGCATGGATCAAATGCGATCCAGACTGGGGATTCGCTCTCCTCGCGATAGCCGTGGGTGACCGTATTCGTGAATAGTTCCTCGACGATAAGGAGGAGCTTCAGGCAATCTTCCCGACCTATCCCGGCCGTGATACACGCGCCCTCAACAAAGGTCCGGATTTCGACCATGGAGTCCATCCTGGCTGGGAACCGTGCAAGCGGGGCGTTAGCCATCGGGGATGAGCCAGAAGAAGGCCGTTTGGGCTATTATAGGAACAAAGGCGCGCTCGCAGGCGCTGGCCACCTCCGGAATTGCAAGGCGGGCAAATTATGGGGGGTTACTATGCAGTCAACGCGTTTAATCGTCACTCGTCGATTTCTTCTTGTGTGCGCGTGCAGCATTGCGCCGATTGCAGGCTGGGCAAATGACATAGCCCAGTTTAGGGTCGCCAGAGGCTCGGTATATCTCGAGCGGAGCGGGCAGCGCCTCCCGGCACGCGTGGGAACGCATCTGCAGGCGACCGACACTGTGGTAACCGGATCGGACGGATCGGCCGGTATTACCTTCGTCGACAATTCGCTACTGTCAGTCGGCCCCAACAGCGTGCTTGCCATCGAGCGATACGCGTTCAACTCGACCACGCACGAAGGTGCTTTCGAATCCTCTCTCCGCAAGGGAACTCTGTCGGTAGTGTCTGGGAAAATAGCCAAGCAGTCTCCCGACGCAATGAAAGTGAAGACTCCTTCTTCGATACTCGGGGTGCGCGGAACCGAGTTCCTCGTTCGCTCCAACGACTGAGCCCTAAAGGACCTCATGCGCCGGAATTACGCTGCGCTCATCGCGGCCCTGGTCCTGGGCGGCTGCGCTACGCCGAGCCAAGACCTCGTTGTGCTGTTGCCGGACAAGGAGGGCAAGGTCGGAACAGTCCTTATCCAAGGCCAGAAGGGCAGTGCCGTGCTCAACACCGCTTACGCCACAGCCAGGACGACATCCGATGGCAGTGTGCAACGCGGCGCCGCAAGTCAGAGCGAAGTAAAGGACGTTTTCGGCAGTGCGCTGGCAGCCCAGCCGCCACGCCCGATTTCCTTCACCCTCTATTTCGAGAGCGGCAACGACGAATTTACCGAGGAATCGAAGCAGGAAGTAAAGCGTTTGCTTGCCGAGATGGCGCGCAGACAGGCACCGGATATTACGGTTATTGGCCACACCGATGTGGTCGGCCCGGATCCGTCCAACGATGCGCTTTCTCTTCAGCGAGCCGAGCGCGTGAAGTCGATCCTGGCGGGAATGGGCATCCCCGCCGAGCGGATCCTGACTGCTGGCCGCGGCAGACGCGAGCCTCTGATCCCCACAGGCGACGGGGTTTCCGAGCCGCGGAATCGGCGCGTAGAGGTCAACGTGCGCTAGGGTCCGTTCCAGCGCAGCACCAGGAGCGTAAGGTCGTCCGCAGCTTCGGCACCTCCGACGAATTGCGCGACGTCGGCACGGATCGCGTCAACGAGCGCTGCCGGATTTTCGGCGTTCCGCGCGCGCTCTAGTGCGTCGCGCAACCGACCAGCCCCGTAGAACTCCCCTGCTGGATTCATTGCCTCGGTCACCCCATCGGACACAACACACACAATCCCTCGTCGGCTCATCCAATGCTCGGCGGCGACGTAGGAAAATCCGTCTAGCACGCATAACGGCGGCCCACCGCCTTCCTCAAGTCGGGCAATTTCACTATGAGGAGCCAGAACGTAAGGCGGTTCGTGCCCGGCGCTGCAATATTCCAGGCGACCGCTCAGCACGTCGAGTACTCCTGCAAAAACAGTCACGAAGAAAGATTCGGGATTTTCTCGCGCGATTTCCGCGTTGGCCTCACGGAGCAATCCATCGATTCGACGCCCGCTTCGAAGGGCGGCACTCTTGCACAGAGCTTTGCTGACCGCCATGAAGATGCTGGCAGCCAAGCCCTTCCCGGAAACGTCGCCTACGAGAAAGAATAGGCGTTCGGCGTCGAGCATAAAGAAGTCGTATAGATCCCCTCCTACTTCCCGCGCGGGCTCCATAGAGGCGAAAATCTCGAAGCGATGTTCCGCGGGGAACGCCGACTCGGGCCGCGGGAGGCTGCCGATCTGGATGCGTCGCGCCGCGTCAAGCTCACCTGCCAGGCGCGCCGCCGCTTCGCGCTCGCGTTGCAGGCGCTCCTGCAGCAATCTCCGCTGAGCGTTTGCCTCGGCAAGCGTCTCGACAAGCATCGCAGCAAACAGGAAGGCAACAGCGGCGCTGGGAACCGAAGCGTCGATCAAAAGTCCCGCGGCCCGGTATGCTCCGAAGCCAGCCGCACCCAGCATGATCAGTAGCAAAACGAATAGAACCGTCGAACGCCCCGGCGAGAGGCGAGGCACGGAACAGACGACTACCAAGCCCACGACGAAAAGGGCCAGCCCCTCAACCCAGGCTGCCCATCGCGGGCGCATCAACAGTGCGGCGTCAAAAATGTTCTCAAGCACCTGTGCGTGAATCTCGATCCCGGGCATGCGTTCGCCGAGCGGCGTCGTTTGGTAGTCGATGAGGCCTAGTCCGGTAACCCCGACGAGCACGAGCTTGCGCTCAAGTTGAGCGTGGTCAGCTTTCCCGGCCAGCACATCCGCAGCCGAGATGAATCGACTTGCATCATGAGACGTGTAGTGGACCCACAGGCGTCCGTCCGATTGGGTGGGTACGGTCACGTCGCCGATTCCCACGGCTTCGACCCCGGCTGCGCCGCCGCGCACGAAGAAGAGCGGTTCCCCACTCGCCAAACGAAGGGTCTCCAGACTCAAGGGCAGCACCGGAGTCGTACCGACAAGTGCCACCATCGGCATGCGCCGAACAACGCCTGCTTCGGTATCGGCGCTGAGTAGTCCGTGTCCTCGCGCGGCCACGTCGATTTCCGGGAGACTCCGAAGGGCAGAACCGTAGCGACGCAGGGTCCCCCGCGCATCGGTTCCCCTTTGCACGGACGGCGTCAGCGTTGCCGCCTCAGAAGCCGCGCCGGTCTCAAGCCCTGCAATGCCCAGTACGACCGGAGCGGCCTTGATCGACGCGGCGAGTATCGCATCGTGGCGCGGCAGCTTTCCGAGACGCGCCGCCAATTGCGGATCGGCGTCGGCCACTGAAGGTGCAAGCCACTCGGGGGAAAGACGGTCGGGCTCCGGAAACAGTATGTCCACCCCGATTGCCGCGGGGCGGGCTGTGCCGAGCTTATCGATCAGCTGTGCAATCAAAGTGCGCGGCCACGGCCATTGACCGAATCGGTCCAGACTTACCTCGTCTATGGCGACGATGACCGCAGGCGCCGAGTGCCTTTCGCGCGGAGACAGTTCCTGGTAGCCGTCGAGCCACGCAAGACGCATTGCAGCGACGACGGGCATGTCCTGCCACAGGATCGGTACAAAAAGCAGTGCAAGCAAGACCAGACCGTGACGAACCCCACGTGAATCGAACATGCCCACCAGACGATCTGCTCCGGCACCCAACCTCTTTCCGGAATATCCGCCGGAATCTTCGGCACTCGGCGAGCTTTCGCCGCTCAGAGCTCGATCTCCAAGCCGTCGTAGGCGACCGAGATGCGCAGCGGTTCACCCGTTCGCGAGATTTCTTCGTAACGCAAGGTTTCCCGCCAAATCTGGGCGATGCGTTCGTCGTTGTTGGCCGGTTCGTGGTGGAAAAGCACCAGGTGTTTCACATTGGCAAGCTGGCAAAGTTCGACCCCGACCACGTTGCTCGAGTGGCCCCAGTCCTCCTTCACCGACACCGCTTCCGCGAGCGAGTACATGGCGTCGAAAATCACCAAGTCCGCGTCAGCAAAAAAAGTGGCGGCGCCTTCAACCGCATCCGGGACGTCCAGCCGATGCTCCGAATCGGTCGAATAGACAATGATCCGGCCGTCGCGGACGAATCGATAGCCATAGGAATCACCGGAATGGCTCTGCAGCTTGGCAGTCACGCTCCATCCGGCGAGCTCGTAGCTCCGGCCAGGCTGGAGCGTGACGAATTCTATCGAGGCACGGAGGCGATCAAACGGCACAGGGAAACTGGGCGGGTCCTGTTGGCGGCGAAAGGCTTCTTCGAGGTTGCTGTGACAGCCGTAAATCCGAATCTTGTTTCCAGGGACATAGGCCGGAGCAAAAAACGGAAAGCCCATGATGTGGTCCCAGTGAAGATGGGATTGGAACACGTGGAAGACGTTGGCCTTGGTGGGACCGTCCCGGGTAATTACATGGTTTCCGAAGGCGCGTACGCCGCTCCCGAGGTCGCACAATATATGCTCTTCGTCACCCGCGTCGAGCTGCACGCAGGCGGAATTGCCTCCGAAAGTGTGCGAAACCGCAAAATCAAGTTCAGAGTCGACCCATGTCCGCGCCTTTTCCTGCGTGTCCAGGCGCTTGCCCGAAGCCGCGACTATCGCATGGGCAAGCTTGTCCCTGATCGACGCGGAGTCCAGAGAGACGGGGATGGAACCGCGCGTTCCCCAGAACGTGACCCACAGCGCCATCGGTCAGGTGCCATGGGCGGAGTCGTAGGCCGCCAGAGCAGTCGGCGAAACTTTGGCCAGAGCCTCGCGCACGGACTCAAAACACTGGAAGACGAGATTGAAGCGGCTGATCTCGAAGATTTCGCGCACCACGGGCTGGAGCGCCGCTACCACAATGGAGCCTCCCTGCTCACGAATTTGTTTGCCCGCCAGCATCAAGACGCGCAACCCGACACTGCTAATGTAGTCCACCTTCGAAAAATCCAAGACCAGGCGATCCCCCCCTGCGAGGCAGGTGGCTAAATAGCCGTCAAGCCCGGACTTCAGCCCGTCGGTGGTGCTGTTGTCGACTCGCCCGATAGGGGCGAGCACCAGTGCGTCGCCATAACGTTCTTGGGATACATGCATGAAACGGATAGGCCCCCGGACGGTTAAATGCGCTTGCGGCGCATCGATAATGGTACCCTCATTTCGTTTCAGGCTCACGAGAGCGACCCCTTGAGCGCGGAGCGTTATCTCGATAGTTACCTTACGCTGGTCCTGGAAGGTTCGTGTGCCCCGACTCCCGCGGAGGCGGCCGGATGAAACGCTTCGAAGCGGTTGCACCTTACCGCTAGCGGCCGGAACTCCAGTGGCGGCGCGTTCCCGCGGGGCTCGAGGATGCGTTCATCCGACTCATGAACTTAGCACAGGACCGCCTCCAGTGAGGGGATCACGCAGTACAACATCGTTCCCGGCCTGGTCGGCACGATTCTGACAATGACCGGTGGCGCTCGTCGTTTTCATCGCGGCCAATTGCGGTAGTGCTCGCGCTACCGCGAGACGCTCGACTGAATGTTTGCCGGAACGCTCCGTAAACAGTGCTAGAATCGGCGCCTTTCGCGCGCCTTCCCCTTTTATGAATGTCGAGCAAGCCCGTTTCAACATGATCGAGCAGCAGATCCGCACGTGGGAGGTGCTCGACCAGGAGGTGCTCGATCTTTTGTACGTGGTGCGCCGCGAGGAATTTGTCCCCGCCGAGTACCGGGCGTTTGCCTTCTCGGACCTGGAAATTCCTCTGTACGAGGGCGCAGACGAGGGCGAACGCATGATGCAGCCCAAGGTCGAGGCGCGCATTCTGCAGGAACTGGCGGTTAAAAAAAACGAACAAGTACTCGAAGTGGGCACCGGCAGCGGCTATCTCACCGCGCTTCTCGCCGCCCGGGCGCATCATGTATGTTCGGTGGAGATCAATCCAAGGTTGAAAGCCTTCGGAGAGGGGAATCTTCGGCGCGGCGGCGTGGAGAACGCCACTGTCCAGCTTGGCGACGCGGCGCAGGGCTGGCAAAGACATGCGCCTTACGACGTCATCGTACTCACTGGCTCGACGCCGATCTTGCCGCAGACATTGGTGCTGCAGCTCAAGGTAGAGGGGCGGCTTTTCGCGGTCGTGGGCGATCCGCCCGTGATGGAAGCGCGGCTCCTAACCTGCGTTGGCGAAGGCTCATGCCATGCCACCGATCTATTCGAGACCTGTCTCGCTCCGCTCAAGAACGCGCTGCAGCCGGCGCGTTTCGAATTTTAGCGGTAACCCCTCCCAAGCTGCATCGGTCATGCCACGGTTTTTTTTCGCAGTGTCATTGACCGTTGCATTTTTTGCGGTGCCCGCGCGCGCAGCGGACCTTTTGCAGATCTACCGCGACGCTCTCGCGAACGATGCCACTTACGCCTCGGCGCGCGCTGCGCGAGACGCGGGACTCGAGAACCTGCCGCAGG
This sequence comes from Burkholderiales bacterium, assembly GCA_035637655.1. GTDB lineage: Bacteria > Pseudomonadota > Gammaproteobacteria > Burkholderiales > SG8-39 > VBDM01. Next base: position 58,120 of record DASPWT010000198.1, read on the forward strand.
GCCTTGCCCAGATCCTGCCTACCGTCAACGCCACTGCGTTCACCCAATACAACGACATCGCCATAGCGTTCCGAGGCGCAACCCCGGAGCAATATCAATATCGTCTGGGCAATTCGAACGGATATACCGTGACGCTCACGCAGCCTCTCTTCAATTGGCAGAACATTCAGGTGTACAAGGAGGCCGGATTCAAGGCGGTACAAGCCGAAGCCACATTCGGCCAGGCGACGCAGGATCTGATTGTCCGCGTCGCGCAGGCTTATTTCGACGTGCTCGCTTCGCAGGACGGGCTCGCTTTCATCCAGGCGCAAAAAATTGCGATCTCCGAACAGCTCGCCCAGGCGAAGCGCAATTTCGAAGTCGGCACCGCAACGATCACCGATACTCACGAAGCGCAGGCCCGCTTCGACCTCGCGACCTCTCAGGAGATCGCAGCTCAAAGCGATCTCGAAATCAAGAAGCGCACTTTGCAGCAGATCGTGGGAAAGTTTCCAGAGCGGCTCGAGCCGCTGAAGGCGAACATCGAGCTCAACCCGCCCAAGCCGAACTCGATGGAAGACTGGGCCACCGCTGCCGCGAGCCAGGGTTATCCGGTGCGCGCCCAGGAGGCCGCGCTCGAAATCGCTGTACGTGAGATCGAGCGTATTCGCGCCGGTCATTTACCTACCTTGAGCATCGTCGGCAGCGCGGGCCAAAACTCAACGAGTATCAACGCCACCGCCGCAAGCAACGCGGCCTCGGACTCGATCAACCGCACTATCGGATTGCAGCTTGCGATCCCTCTCTACGCGGGAGGCAGCGTCAGCTCGCAGGTTCGACAAGCGGTCGCCAATCGCGAAAAGACGCAGCAGGATCTGGAAAGCACGCGGCGCACCGCCGCGTTGTCCGCGCGCCAGTCCTACGTCGGCGTGACCAACGGAATGGCCCAGGTGAGGGCTCTGGAGGCGGCGCTTGTTTCCAGCCGGAGCGCGCTCGATTCGAACAAGCTCGGCTATGAGGTCGGCGTGCGCATCAACATCGACGTCTTGAACGCCCAGCAGCAGGTCTTCAGTACCTTGCGCGATCTCTCCAGAGCGCGCTATGACACGATCCTGAATGGCCTGCGGTTGAAATCGGCTTCGGGGACTCTCGGCGAAGCTGACCTCGAAGAGGTGAACCGCCTACTGGGGACGAACTGACCGCCCGGGGTCACTCCAGCAACCGCTCGCAGATCGCGAGCGTCCGCTCGGTGGCACCTCGATGCGCCGCACAAAAAGCGACCCCAGCCTTTCCCATGCGCTCGCGCAGCGCCGCATCCTGAAGTATTGATCGTGCCAGCCATATCACTTCTTCGGCACTGCTGACCCGGATCGCCGCGCCGGCAGCGATCGCGCTCTCGGCCGCCTGCGCGAAATTGTAGGTGTAGGGTCCGATCAGCACCGGCACGCCCGCCGCGCAAGCCTCGATCAGGTTCTGACCGCCGTAGGCAAGCAGGCTTCCCCCGACGAAGGCAAGGTCGCAGGCCCGATAATAGGCCGCCATTTCACCCATACTGTCGCCGAGCACGATGTCGCAGTCGGCATCGAGCCGCGTGTTCGCACTGCGTCGGATAAACTTCAGACCCCGGGATGCAAGAAGCTGCGCTACCGTGTCGAAGCGTTGTGGGTGCCGCGGCACAATGACCAGAATTGCGTCCCGGAGAACGTTGTGTTCCAGAGCTTCAAGCAGCAACTCTTCCTCACCCTCGCGAGTGCTTGCGGCAAGCAACACTGCTCGAGTGCCAAACCGGCGCCGGAATTGCGCCGCGAGTGATTCGCTCCCGGCGCTCGGATCAGCGTCAAACTTGAGGTTCCCGGTGACTTCCACGGCGCGCGCGCCAAGGGATCGAAGCCGTTCGGCGTCTTCGGTGGTTTGCGCCGCAACCGCGCTCAGACCCCCGAGAGCGACCCGTACGAGTGGCCCGACCGCGGCGTAGCCGAGCGCCGACTTAGCCGACATTCGGGCATTGGCAAGCAAGAGCGGCACGCCGGAGCGTTGACATTCGTTCACGAGGTGAAACCAGATTTCAGTTTCCATCAGAATGCCAAGCCGCGGCCGGAAGTTGCGCAGGAACCGCCTGACGGCCGAGGGATAGTCGTAGGCGAGCCACGCAACGCGCACGGCGCCGCCAAAAAGTTGCTGCGCCGCCTCCCGGCCGCTTGCGGTCATCTGGGTAATCAACAGATCGCAGTCAGGATGACTGGATCGCAGCGCGTGCAGCAGCGGCTCCGCGGCACGCGTCTCACCCACCGATACCGCGTGCAACCAGATCACCGGCCGCGCGGGCCGCGTAGGGTAGAAGCCGAATCGCTCCGCTATGTTCTGCCTGTATCCCGGCTCGTGCCGCCCACGCCACCACAGGCGCGCGAGAACCAGGGGGAAAGCGAGCCAGAGGAGCAGCCTATAGCCGGCCCGCCACATCAGAACGCCGCGACGGCTTCAGGCACCTGGAGCCGCCAGGCGCGGAAAGCGGTTAGAATGCCGCACATAAGCCGCTGATTATACGGGTTTGCCGTCTCTCCCCTCGCGCCCATGCCCTTGTCCGTAGCCATCATCACCCGCAACGCCGCCAGCCAGCTGGAACGCTGCCTTGCGAGCGTCGCCTTTGCCGAGGAGGTCGTCGTGGTGGACTCGGGCTCGACGGACGGCACGGTCGAGCTCGCCGCCCGCCACGGCGCTCGCGTCGTGCGGAAGGAATGGCTCGGGTTCGGCGCGCAAAAGCAGTTCGCTGTCGACGCCGCGAGCCACGAGTGGCTATTGTGCGTGGACGCGGACGAATGCCTGAGCCCTGAGCTTCGCGAGGCTATCGTCGCCGAGCTCAAGGCACCGCGCGGCTTTGTCTACGCCATGCCGCGCCGCAACCGCTTTTTGGGACGCTGGCTCAAGCACGGCGAGGGCTACCCCGACTGGAACGTGCGCCTGTTCCACCGCGGGCATGCGCGCTGGGGCAACGAGTCGGTGCATGAAAAGATCGTAACCCGGTCCCCGGTGCTCAGGCTCCGGGGCGATCTCCTGCACGATTCGGCGGAAACGCTGGAGAAGTATCTCGACAAGCAGAACCGCTACACGAGTCTGCAGGCCGAATCGCTGCGCGCCGCGGGCCGCCGCGCGAATGCCTTGCAGCTGGTGCTCTCACCCACCCTGCGCTTCATCAAGTTCTACCTGTTGCGGCTCGGTTTTCTCGACGGGGTGCCGGGCTTGGTGCACGTCACGATCGGCTGTATGAACAGTTTCAACAAGTACGCGAAACTGAAGGCGCTGGAGCGCGCCTCGGAATGACCGTTCTGGTGACGGGGGGTGCCGGTTTCATAGGCTCGAATTTTGTGCTGGACTGGTTCGCGCAGGGCGCGGAATCCGTGATCAACCTGGACAAGCTCACCTACGCGGGCAATCCCGCGAATCTCCGTGCCCTCAAGGACAACCCGGCGCACGTGTTCGTCCACGGGGATATTTGCGACCGGAACCTGGTGCGGCACCTCCTGGAACGACACGCGCCGCGCGCCGTCGTTCACTTCGCCGCGGAAAGCCATGTCGATCGTTCCATTCACGGGCCCGCCGAGTTCGTCCAGACCAATATCCTGGGCACTTTCGGCCTGATCGAGGAAACACGGGTCTGGCTGGAAAGGCAAGCGCCTCCTCAACGCGCGGATTTCAGATTCCTGCACGTCTCGACCGACGAGGTATTCGGTTCGCTCGGTCCCAATGATCCACCTTTCAACGAGTCGACTCCTTTCGCGCCGAACAGCCCTTATGCAGCTTCGAAGGCGGCCGCCGACCACTTGGTGCGGGCGTACCATCACACCTACGGACTTCCGACGCTGACCGTCAACTGCTCGAACAACTACGGACCCTATCAGTTTCCCGAAAAGCTCATTCCCCTCATGATCCTGAACGCCATCACCCACAAGCCCTTGCCGGTCTATGGTGAGGGTGGCAACGTGCGCGACTGGTTGTACGTGCAGGATCATTGCACGGCGATCCGGCAAGTCCTGGAACGCGGCCGCGTCGGCGAGAGTTACAACGTCGGCGGCAACAATCAGAAGACCAATCTGGAGGTGGTGAACGCGATCTGCGCCCTGCTCGACGAGGCGAGGCCCAATCGCAAGAGCCTGCATTCCATGTTGATTTCCTTCGTGAAGGACCGCCCGGGACACGACCGTCGTTACGCGATGGACGCGACGAAGATCACCATTGAAATCGGGTGGGTGCCTTCCGAGAGCTTCGATTCCGGATTGCGCAAGACCGTCGCCTGGTATCTGGACAACCCGGATTGGGTCGCGCGTGTGACGAGCGGCGCCCACCGCCACTGGATCGAGAAGAACTATGCCAATCGAGGCGAGGCGTGAAGGGCATCATTCTTGCCGGGGGCAGCGGCACGCGCCTCTTCCCGGTGACGCAGGTCGTATCCAAGCAGCTTCTGCCGGTCTACGACAAGCCGATGATCTACTACCCCCTGAGCACCCTGATGCTGGCCGGCATCCGCGATTTGCTCGTGGTCTCCACGCCGCAGGACACACCGCGCTTCGAGCAGCTGCTCGGTGACGGCGCGCGTTGGGGACTCGACCTCCAGTATGCCGTCCAACCGAGCCCGGGCGGCATTGCACAGGCTTTTCTCGTCGGAGAGCGCTTCGTGGGGGAGGAGCCCTGCGCGCTGGTTCTCGGGGACAATATTTTCTACGGCCACGACCTGCAACCCACATTCGGGCAGGCGGCGAAGAAATCCTCGGGCGCGACGGTATTCGCCTACCGGGTGCAGGAGCCGCAGCGCTACGGCGTGGTCGAGCTCGATGTGAAAGGCCGTGCCCTCAGCATCGAGGAAAAGCCGGCGAAGCCCAAGTCGCACTATGCAGTGACGGGTCTTTATTTCTACGATAACCAAGTCGTGCGCATCGCGAAATCGCTCAAGCCTTCGGCGCGCGGGGAACTGGAGATCAGCGACGTCAATCGCCATTACCTCAAAGAGGGCATGCTTCACGTGGAAACGCTGGGGCGGGGGCACGCGTGGCTCGACACCGGCACCTACGAATCGCTGCTCGAAGCCAGTCATTTCATCGAGACGCTGGAGCGGCGGCAGGGTCTCAAGATCGGCTGCCCCGAAGAGGTCGCCTGGCACAAGATGTGGATCAACGACGCGCAGCTCGAGGCGCTGGCGGCGCCGCTCAGGAATAGCGGTTACGGGGAGTATCTGCTGTCGCTGCTGCGGGACAGCCCACGCGACAAATGAAGGTCACGCCGACCGGACTCTCCGGAGTGTTGCTCCTCGAGCCCCGCGTATTCGGCGACGCGCGCGGGTTCCTCTTCGAGAGCTGGAACGAACGGGAGTTCGAGCGCGCAGGAATCCGGGCTCGTTTCGTCCAGGACAACCACTCGCGCTCAGGACGAGGCGTGCTGCGTGGGCTGCATTATCAGATCCGCCAGCCGCAAAGCAAGCTCATCCGCGTTGTCGCCGGCGAAATCTTTGATGTAGCGGTGGACATCCGCCGCAGCTCGCCCACTTTCGGCCGGTGGGAGGGCGTTCGCCTGAACGCGGAATCGCACAAGATGCTCTGGATCCCGGTCGGTTTTGCGCACGGCTTTTGCGTATTGAGCGACTTTGCCGAGGTCCTGTATAAGGCCACGGAGTTCTACGCGCCCGAGGACGAGCGCTGCATCCTCTGGAACGATCCGGACCTTCGCATCGATTGGCCCCTCCCCGGCGGCGCGCCCGCACTATCGGCCAAAGACGCCGCGGGGGCGCAGCTGCGGGATGCCGAAGTGTTTCAGTGAAGATTCTGCTGACCGGAAAAGCCGGGCAGGTCGGCTGGGAGCTCGAACGGCGCCTTCCGCCTCTCGGGCAGGTAGTCGCCTTCGATCATGCATCGCTCGATCTGGCAGACCCGGATCAGATCATCGCGCGAGTCCGCGAGGTGAGACCGGGACTCATCATCAATGCCGCGGCCTACACAGACGTGGACCGCGCGGAGTCCGAGCCGGAGCTCGCCATGCAAATCAACGCGGCGGCGCCACAGACTCTCGCCGAGGAAGCGAAGCGCCTTGGTGCACTGCTGATCCACTACTCCACCGACTATGTCTTTGACGGCACGAAGCCCACCCCGTATCTCGAGACCGACCCCCCGAATCCGATCAGCGCCTACGGCAGAAGCAAGCTCGAGGGCGAGCGGGCAGTCCAGGCGAGCGGCTGCCGGCACCTGGTCCTGCGCACGAGCTGGGTGTACGGCTTGCGCGGCAGGAACTTCCTACTCACGATTTTGCGTCTCGCGCGCGAGCGCCGCGAGCTGCGCGTGGTGGACGACCAAGTCGGAGCGCCGACGTGGTGCCGCGACATCGCGACTGCGACCGCGCAATTGACCAAGGAGGCCGAGGCCGGAAAGACGGGCAGCCTGTATCACCTCACGGCGGGTGGCGCGACAAGCTGGTATGGCTTCGCGTGCGAAATCCTCAAGGCACATGGGATCGATACATCGGTCAGAGCCATTTCTACCAGGGAATATCCGGTCCCCGCCAGGAGGCCGGCAAATTCGGTACTGTCCAGCGCGGCGATCTCGGCGCGCTGGAAGGTGGACCTGCCGGAATGGCAGGTCTCTCTGGCGATATGTCTTCGCGAAGCAAGCTCGGCTGCTGGCATCACCTCGTCTTAGGTGTCAGCCGCGTACCGATCGCCATCGCATACGGCAAGGGCCGCCCGCTTTTCGATTCAGTCTGAAGCGAAGTCACGCGTGTGCGTCCGGCAAGGAAGATGAGATCGCCCCGTCAGGGAACGCGGTCGCAGTGCCGTTTTGTCATTAGAATCCGCTTCATGAGCGATCGGAGAATCCGCACGCCGCTGGTCACGTTCATTGTTGCCGTGTTCAACGGAAAAAGTACTCTGCAGCGCTGCATCGACAGCGTGGCACGCCAGACCTGCGCGTCCAGAGAGCTGATCGTTATCGACGGGGGCTCTACGGACGGCAGCGTGGAGGTCATAGAGGCGAACCGGGGCGCCGTCAAAGATTGGGTGTCCGAGCCCGATCGGGGGATTTATCACGCCTGGAATAAGGGTCTGGCCCGGGCCAAGGGAGACTGGGTATGTTTTCTCGGCACCGACGATTACCTGCACGATTCCACGGTATTGGAGAAAATCTCTCCGCACCTTGCCGCGCCCGCGCAGCAGCGCATCGTCTACGGACAGGTAGCTATGGTGGACAGGAATGGAGTGGAAGTGGACCGTCTCGGAATGTCCTGGGTGAACGCGCGCAAGCGCTTCATGCAGGGGACCTATTGCCTGCCGACTCCGGGGTTGATGTTTCATCGGAGCATTTTCCAGCGGCTCGGACTTTTCGACGAATCGAATCGCATCGCGGGAGATTACGAGCTTCTCCTGCGGGAATTGAAGGCGGGCGAACCGCGCTACCTGCCGGAAATCATCGTCACCGACATGCAGCATGGAGGCATCAGCAGCCGTCCGGAAAATACCCTCATTTCGCTGCGAGAGATGCAGGCGGCGCGCATGAAGCACGGGTTACCTGCCGTCAATCTTCATTTTGTCGCGGCGCTCGCCAGGGCCTACATACGCCTGCTGCTGTGGCGCGTGCTCGGCGAGAAGTCTGCCCGGCGCGCCATGGATTGGGGCAGGCGGCTTGCGGGAAAGCCCGCCTACTGGACGAAAACCTGAAGGCCGGCGATGCCGATTGCGACTTTACCCGAAGAACGCGTGCCTGTAAGCGCAGTGATCCCGTGCTACCGGTGCGGCGATACTGTCCGGCGCTCGATCCGTTCGATCGCGGCGCAGACCGCGCTGCCGCGCGAAATCATACTGGTGGATGATTGTAGCGCCGACACCACGCCGGAAACTCTCCGTCAGATTGCCTCGGAATATCCGCCGGGTTGGATCAAGGTACTGGAACTAACCGTGAACGGCGGCGCCGGGCAAGCGCGCAATGCCGGGTGGAACGCGGCGACCCAGCCCTATGTGGCGTTCCTCGACGCGGATGATGCCTGGCACGCTAAGAAGCTGGAAATCCAGCACGGCTGGATGCAAGTCCACCCCGAAGCGCAATTGACGGGGCATCCGACCACATGGGTCCGGGACGGGAAGATTCCGACGGACGAGCCCGGTTCTGCGAGAATCGCGCGCATCGACCCGCGCCGGCTTCTGCTCGGCAACTGCTTTTCCCTGAGGTCCGTCATGGTCAGGAGGGAATTCCCGATTCGCCTTCATCGGGAAAAGCGCTACATGGAAGATTACTGGTGGGTGCTGCAGGCGGCGTTTTCCGGATACGACATATACAGGATCGAGTTGCCGCTCGCCTGCATGTTCAAGGCGCCCTATGGCGCCGGGGGCCTGAGCGGCAGGCAGTGGGAGATGGAAAAGAGCGAGCTCGACAACTATTGGGGTCTGAAAAGGGCGGGCAAGCTGGGACTGTTCCCTGCACTGGCGTTGACGATCTATTCGCTGCTCAAGTATGCGAAGCGTGTGGCCGTGGCGGCGTGCCTGCGTCGACCCGATGGGCAGGCGTATTAAGCCAGGAAAATGGGCAGGGTCGAAGAAATGATTATTTCCGAGAAGAACAAGCGACTGATCAAGAAATTCCTCGATGCAGTCCGTTACGACTACGGCCACTGGGCGCGCACCGTGATGTACCAGGAGTGCTTCAAGCTGGTCCGAAAGCTCGAACCTTCGCAGCTGGAGGTGCTGGAGATCTCGGCCGGCCACGTCTGGCGCGGGCTCGGATTCAAATCATTTACTGAGGCCAATTTCCCTGATTTCGACGTCTGCAGCACGACGCTGCCGAAAACCTTCGATCTGATCATCGCCGACCAGGTTTTCGAGCACCTGCTCTGGCCTTACCGTGCCGGAAAGAACGTTCACGCCATGCTGAAGCCGGGCGGTTACTTGCTGATCACAACGCCGTTCCTGATCAAGGTGCACGAGGTCCCCGTCGATTGCTCGCGATGGACGGAACTGGGAATGAAACATCTCCTGGCCGAATGCGGGTTCCCCATCGAGAAGATCCGTACCGGCTCCTGGGGCAATCGCGCTTGCGTCAAGGCAAATTTCGGTAGCTGGGCCCGGCGAGGGTGGTTCAAGTCCCTGGCCAACGAGCCGGAGTTCCCCGTATCGGTCTGGGCGCTGGCAAAGAAGTGATAGATCGCGGAACGGCCGCAGGACGGCGTCGCTCGAGATGGGGTGAAGAATGAACGGTCAGTATGGAGGCTTCGCAAGCTCGGCGACGGACATTCCTCGGGTTTCAATCTCCGTGGTCAGCCACGGCCAAGGCGAGCTCGTCGACCTCTTGCTCCGCGACCTGTCCTTACACAGCAAAACCGTGATCGAGGTTCTTCTCACCGTGAACGTTCCGGAAGCGCTGCCGTTCGATCCGACACGCTTCGCGTTTCCGGTCCGGCTATTGAGCAACGCCAAGCCGCAAGGTTTCGGCGCGAATCACAACGCCGCGTTCCGAAAATGCAAAGCCAAGCATTTTTGCGTGATGAATCCCGACATCCGGCTGGAAGACGATCCTTTTCCGGCCCTGCTCGCCTGTCTGGAGGACCCGCAGGCGGGCATCGTGGCGCCGCTAATACGCAATCAAGCCGGCACGATTGAGGACAGCGCTCGAAACTTTCCGACGCCGTGGGGAATCCTAAAGAAGGCGCTGCGAGCTTCCCCGGAAATCGAGTATCCGGTGGGCGGAGCCGAGCTGCTCTATCCCGACTGGGTTGCGGGAATGTTCATGCTTGTTTCAAGCGGGGTTTTCGCGGACATCGGCGGATTCGACGAGAGATACTTCCTTTATTACGAGGACGCCGATCTCTGCGCGCGGCTCGCACGCGGCGGCCGGCGCGTGGTGCTGTGCCCTGGGGCAATCGTGATCCACGAGGCGCGGCGGCAGAGCCGCCGCAATCTGCGCTACCTGCGCTGGCATCTCTTGAGCATGCTTCGGTTCTTCCTTTCGCACCGCACTACGTACCTCCGGGGTCGAAGCAGGACGGACGTACGATCTCGTACCGGTTAATCGTCCCCTTTTCAGAGGAATTCCAGCTTCGGGAGCGGGACGATGAGCTTTAGCGAGGACAATTTCTTGTTCGCTTCGAAGAAGCGCCGGAAGTGCCACGGCAAGATGATCACGTAGTCCGGCTTGCGCTCGAGCAGTTCTTGCTCGGGGATGATGGGGATCCAAGTTCCGGGGGTGAAGCACCCGAATTTGTCGGCATTTACTTCGCCGATGGCGCTGATGTCCCGGTCGGTGAAGCCGCAGTATTGCAGGATGACGTTACCCTTGGTCGAGGCACCCAGCCCGGCGATGGTCTTCCCCTGAGCGCGGGCGGCTCGGACGAATTGGAGCAGCTCTTCCTTTGCCGCGGCAGCGTGCTGAGCAAACGCCGCATAGGGCGCCACAGTGTCGAGCCCTTGCTCCCTCTCCGCGTCGAGCATCGTCCGGACAGCCGCCGGCGGCGGCGCGTCGTCTTGCGCCTTCTCGACCGTCACCGAAAAGCTGCCGCCGTTGATGTCGTTCAGCTCGACATCGACAATCCTGAAGCCGACGCGGTCGGCCATCCACTTGATCTGTTTGAGCGCGTAGTACTCGAGGTGCTCGTGACACACGGTGTCGTAGGAGTTCGTCTCGAGCATGGTGGGCATGTAGCTCTGCTCGAACACCCATATCCCGTCGTCGGCGAGCACCTCGTGCACTTCGCGCATGAAGGCGATCGGGTCCTCGAGGTCGTAGAACATCGAGAAGGACGTGATGATCTTCGCTTTCGTGCCTGGGAAACGCTCCTTCAGCGCGCGCGCGGAGAAGAAGTCTGGGATCAACTGAATGTGGGGAGGGTAGAAACTGCTGAACTTGTCCCCGGTGGGATCAATCCCCACGAGGATCGGGCCGCGCGCAGGGTAGGCCTGCAGTGTCGTGCTGTCGTTGCTGCCGATGTCGACGATGAGGTCGCCGTCGCGCAGTGCCGCTCGCTCGAGCAGTCGGCGTACCTTGCCGTGCAGATGCGTCACCATGCTCATGTTGAGCGCGGAGCGATAGCCGTAGTTTTCCCCGTACATCTCCCGCAGGTCGTAGGAGTGCTCGAGCTGCAGGAGACCGCAGGCGTCGTCTCCGCCCGTGCACTTCACCAGTCGAAGCGGCCCACTCGTGACCTTTGCCCTCTTGTCTCGCGGAAATCTCCCTGTCAGCATCTGCGCGCCGAGGTCGAGCACCCTCACGAGCCGGTGGTTGCCGCAAATCCTGCACTTGTCCGTTTTCGTGTACATCCTGCTCCGGTCTCCGGCGGGATCGATCGCCCAGAAGGGTCTACCCGGCCGTGCCGAGCGCGCGCAGGTCAGCCTCCACCATCATCGCAACCAGTTCGCGAAACCCGACCTCGGGCCGCCAGTTCAATACCGTGCGCGCCTTGTCGCTGTTCCCCACGAGTTGCGTCGGTTCGGCGGGCCGGTAGTCCATGGGGTCCTCGCGGACGTAGTCCCGGTAGTCCAGTCCGAGGTGCCCGAAAGCGGATTCGCAGAATTCGCGTACCGAGTGCAATTCGCCGGTCGAAATCACGAAATCCTCCGCTCGGACACCCTGCAGCATCAACCACATGGCGCGCACACAGTCGCCCGCATATCCCCAGTCCCGCAGGGCCGAGAGGTTGCCGAGCCCGAGCTCGGCCACCAGTCCCCGCTTGATCCGCGCGGCCTCGCGCGTGATCTTCCTCGTCACGAAGGCAGGTCCGCGCCGGGGACTTTCGTGATTGAACAGAATCGCCGAGCAGGCAAATAGCCCGTAGCGCTGTCTGTAGATTCTGATCATGAAATCAGCGTAGGCCTTGGCGGCCCCGTACGGGCTGCGAGGACTGACAGGCGTCTTCTCGGACTGCGGGCTTTCCGACGTGTTTGCGAATATCTCGCTGCTCGATGCCTGGCAGAAACGAATGCCGGCGTCCACGTTGCGTATGGCCTCCAGGATACGCGTTACCGCGAGGCCATTGACCTCTGCGATGCCGAGGACCTCGTCGTACATGCTCGCACCGGAAGAGTAGGCCGCGCAATTGTATAGCTCCGCGGGGCGGTAATCCCCGACAATTTCCACAATCTTGCGCGCATCCAACATGTCCCAGGATACGAGTTCGACTCGGCCGGTCAGCCCCGGCGGAAGCGAGCGCGCCGCCTCGCCCGGAGTCCTACGAACGACGCCGACGACGCGATAGCCGTTGCCGAGCAGCAGTTCGGAGAGGTAGCTCCCGTCCTGGCCCGTGATTCCGGTGATGAGCGCTGTCCTCAAGGCCGTCAGCGAAGATAAATGCCGAGAGCGCGCGCTGCCAGACGGCTTGTCGCACCTGCGTGGCGGCTGCGCAGCACATCGTAAAGCGCGACGCGTGAGCCTCTCTTGAACAGGCCGTAATAGACAACGGCCGCAAGATTCGCCAGCGCTCCGGGACAGCGCGCCGTCAGCCAGGCGATTACGCGGGCCCGCCCGCGGGCGATGCCGGCGAAATATTTCCGGAACTCAGCGATCGAGTAGGAACCGAGGGCTCTATGAAAAACGAGGTACTTGAAACCCCGCCACGGCTCCCGGACGCACACCGCCCGCTTGGCCGCCTCCGAGAATTCGCCGAAGGACCACAGCAGAGCGGGCCATTTGAACGTCCAGATCTCGAAGCCGCGGGGCGTCCACATGGCGTTGCCGTTGCGGATCATGATCAGCGGCTGCGCGATCACCTTGACCTTTCCAATCGCCGGGCTCTGAAAGATCACGCCCACGTGTATGAACAGTGTGCCGTAGTAGGATGCGCGGTCCCGCGCGAGCCAGGCGTCGCGGCGTATGACGACCCCTCCGATGAACGAAAGGTAGTTTGCCGCCCGGACGAAGAATTCTTCCCTCTGATTCTCATCGAAGGCAAGGTCGGCGTGAATATCGAGCCGCGGGCTCTCCAGCTTCGCGGTCAAGTCGACGTTTCGAACCTCCGCGTTGACCACCACGAGGTCCGGGCGTCCCTCGAGAGCGCCCAATACGCGCCGGACCGCCCCCGGAACAAGCACGTCGTCATCGGTCATCAACCAGCAATACTCGCCTTCGGCGTAGCCGACCGCCTTGTCGTAGTCTCCGTCCACACCCGAATTCTCCCTTTCCCGATAGTAACGCAGCGCGGGGCAGCGTAAAGCCGCCCGCGCGACGACCTCGGACGTCCTGTCAGGGGAGGCGCCGTCCACGACAATGAGCTGGACTTCTGGGGTCAGCTGATCGACGATCGAAGCGAGCGTCTCCGCGACGAACGCAGCCCGGTTGTAAGTAGCGATGCAGATGGACAGCTTGAGTCGCGGGTTGGACACAGTCCGGTTACTCGATGCTCGGCATCGGGATACTGCCGTCAGATCGGCACGAACCTCATCGACGAAATCAGCGAGAACTGTTCCTCGCTCGGTACCCGGAATTTCATGAGCTGATAGTGATTCTCGGCGAAAGCCAGCCCCTTGAGTCCGTCGAGGAAGTCCGCTTCAAAGAGCGCCGCATCGACGAAGAACGCATTGACCCCGTTGCGCTCGACCGTCACGAACCGGTACCCCCTTTTCGAAAGACAGGCCCGCCAGCCGGCGATGGAAACACCGTAGTAGAGCTGCGTGGGATGCGCCGAGGTGAAGTCGAAATTCTCACTGTACTCGATCGTCGCACTGCGCTCCGGACCGAAGACCGAGTTGTACTCTACAACGAGGATCTTCGGCCTCAGTCCGGCGTCGAACAGCGCCTGCGCGACATAGTAGTCGTTGCCGTCGATGTCGAGGGAAAACACGTCGGGGTCATTATGAAGGGCCGTGGAGGCGATGCGCGCGGCGACATCGGGCGTAACGAACAGATTGCGGCACTCCACGCCGATGTTGGAGCCGGCGATCATCCGCCGGCCTCGCTCGGCCCGGTACGCGTCTCCCTCGATCATGATTCCATCGTATTTTTCCGTAATGGCGAGCCAAGCCGTGTTGTTTTCGATTCCGTCTGCCGCCCCGATCTCCATGAAATAGCGGTTGCCGGATCGAAGCTGGGCCCGCAATACGTCGAGAATCCCGTCCTCGCCGTTCTGGCTGAATCCGGAGAACTCCCAAGTGGACGGCCTCGCCATATCGATTGTCCGTCGGTGCATGGCCGCCCCTCCCCGTGCGAGAGCGATCGCGATGCGCTGACGATCGCGCAGGTCGAGGAA
>DASPWT010000199.1:0-7080 GCA_035637655.1 Burkholderiales bacterium
TCACCGACCTGTTCGAGTGGGTGCAAGCGCTCGACGAGTTCGACGACGACCCGAAGCACTGCGGGGAAAAGATCCTCGAGGCGATCCAGATGGCGTGGATCGACGAGGTCGACTAGAACTCATCTCTGTCCTCACCGCCGCCTGGGTTCGCGCAGCGCCGGGTTGAGCTTGTCGATTTCCGCTTGAACCTGCTCGCGGCTGCGTTCGTAGATCAGTTCCCGCCCCCTTATGCTCCCTGAGTAGGACAGGCCCATCCGGGTCGGAGTCAGCTCGCACTTGACGTTGTGAATGCCTTCGCCGAGCACGATCTCTATCCGGTCGGCGCGCTTGCTGTAGACCACGACATCCAGGACCTGCCCGGTTTCGGTTACGCGTACCTTGATCTTCTCCGGGTCCATCGGCGCTACGCCTTCGATTCGTCGAGGAGCTTCTCGAAGCGCCGGTCGGGGCACAGCCAGATCGCGGCCACGAGCACGTACAGGCCGCATGCGATCCAGGGGTGCACGAAGGCGAGCGGAAGCGCGGCGATGTAGATGACGAGCGAGATGTTTCCCTTGAAGTCCTTCCCCAGCGCCTTGGCGAGCGGCGAATCCTTGGCGTGGATCGCCAGAAGCGCGCGCGTCAGGATGGTGTACGCGCACGCCGCGCCTAGCAGCACGATCCCGTAGGCTGCGACCGTTACCGCGGCAAAGTGATTTTCATCCATCCAGCCCGTGACGAAGGGCACGAGCGACAGCCAGAACAGCAGGTGCAGATTCGCCCACAGCGTCGCGCCGTTCACGTGATGCACCGCATGGAACATGTGGTGATGGTTGTTCCAGTAGATGCCGACGAACACGAAGCTGAGCACGTAGCTCAGGAACACCGGAACGAGCGGCATCAGAGCCTTCGGGTCGGAGTCGTGCGGAACCTTCAGCTCGAGCACCATGATCGTGATGATGACCGCGATCACGCCGTCGCTGAAGGCTTCCAGGCGTCCCTTCGTCACGCTTCGCGCCTCGAGGTCATAGCCGCGGAGTATGTGCCCCGCTCGTCCGCGGTGCAAGGCGGCCGGCGGTGTTAGCATCCCTCGTAGCCGGATTTTTTCATCGATGAATCGGAGGACGCTGCGATGCCTGCCCGATGCACCCATCTGAATTCCGTAAAGACAGCCGCGCCCAACAGCGACGGCTGCGAGGAATGCCTCGCCGCGGGAGACACCTGGGTGCATCTTCGCCTGTGCCGGCAGTGCGGGCACGTCGGATGCTGCGACGACTCGAAGAACAAGCACGCCACCAAGCATTTCAAGAAGACCGGGCATCCGATTATCACCTCGCTCGAGCCGGGGGAGGGCTGGAGCTGGTGCTTCGTCGACGAGATCGACCTGGAGCTTCGATGAGCGTACATAGGAGATCGACATGTTCGGATTGACACAGCTCGGAGTGATTCATACCGCGATCAGCCTGGTTGCCGTGGCCGCTGGACTCATCGCCCTCGTACGCGACAAGGAGATCTCCCCGAGGAACATGCTCGGGAAGGTCTACGTGATCACGACGGTTCTCGTTTGCCTGACCGGCTTCGGGATCTTCCAGCACGGCGGATTCGGCAAGCCCCACGCGCTCGGCATCATCACGCTCGTCGTGCTGGGGGTCGCGTACGTGGCGGGATACACCAAGTTCTACGGGCGGTTTTCGCCCTACATCGAGACGGTCAGCTACTCGGCGACATTCCTCTTCCACCTGATTCCCGGAATCACCGAAACCACGACGCGGTTGCCGCTGGGAGCGCCTCTGCTGCCGAATGCCGACGCGCCTGCCTTGCAGGCGGCGACCGCGGTGATGGGCGTCGTGTTCCTGATCGGGGCAACACTTCAAGTACGTCGGTTGCGTGCCAGGCTCGGGCACCCGGCCGCCTGAGCACCGACCCGGAGTGTAGTCAGCCTCCTGCAAGCCATCAGTGTTCAAGATATCCGGCACTTCACTGCACGGCGGCAGCATCGGTTCCAAAACCACTCTCCAGGAGAAGTCATACCATGAAGCGCTCTAATCTAATTCTCGCGAGCATCGGGTTCGCGGTCGGACTTTCCACCGCCGCCCTCGCAGCCGACGACGACTGGGCTCCGGTCGCTCAGGCGCTCGGCCGATCCGGCGCACAGTTGCCCGGCGGGGTGTACCGCGTCGGTCTCGGGCGGAGCGACCTGAAGGTCACGCTCGACGGGGTCGAGATCAAGCCAACTCTTGCTTTGGGTTCCTATCTTGCATTCCAGAAAATGGGAGGCAAGGCAATGGTGATGGGCGATCTCGTGCTCCTGCATGAAGAGGTCAACCCGGTGATGAAGAAACTCATCGAGGGCGGCATCGAGATCACGGCGCTGCACAATCATTTGCTGCGTTCCTCGCCCGCGACCATGTACATGCATTTCTACGGCCGCGGCGACCCCGTCGAGCTCGCCGCCGCGCTGCGCGCCGGCCTTGCCGAAAGCAAGACCCCATTGGCGGCGGCGCCGGCACCCGCAGGTTCTGCGCCGCCGCTCGACCTTGATACGGCCGCAATCGATCAGACGCTAGGCGCCAAGGGCACGGTCAACGGCGGTGTTTATGCGTTCAACATTCCCCGTGCCGAAACCATCATGGAGGATGGAACGTCGATTCCCATCGGCATG
The DNA here is from genome assembly GCA_035637655.1 of Burkholderiales bacterium. Lineage (GTDB taxonomy): Bacteria > Pseudomonadota > Gammaproteobacteria > Burkholderiales > SG8-39 > VBDM01. Next base: position 2,642 of record DASPWT010000199.1, read on the forward strand.
GGATCGGGCATCGTCATCAACTTCCAGCCGACCGGGAGTGGCAAGGCTGCGATCACCGGGGACTTCGTGCTCATCGCAAGTGAGGTCAATCCCGTGCTCAAGACTTTGCGCCAGGGCGGGATCGAGGTCACGGCGCTGCACAGCCACATGCTCACCGAACAACCGCGGCTGTTCTTCATGCATTTCTGGGCGAACGACGATGCCGGCAGGCTGGCCGGAAGCCTGAAAGCCGCCCTGAGCAAGGTCAAGCTGGCGAAAAGTTGAGCGACATAGCGAGACGCGAAATCCCGGCGATCAATTCGGCCTGGGATAAAGCCAGCCCTTGAACAGCCGGGTGAGCCGCGGAGCGACGACGTAGCTCATGGTCGGCACGACCAGCGCGGTCACTGCGAACACCTTCAAAATTGCGGGCGTGCCGGGCGGCAGGACCTGGTTGAACAATTCCGCATAAAGGTACACGAGCGGAAAAATTCCCAGCCACGTCACGACCGTCATTCTGGCGCGCTTCGGGTGCATGGCGGGCTGGGCGGGAAGGGTGAACCAGGATTCCAGGCCGGTCAGGATGTCGTAGCGCGGTTCGCCTTGCGTGTAGCGGTTGGCTGCGGCAACCAGGCGCGCATGCTCGGTCGACTCTTCCCAGGCGCGCAGGTGCTCGCAGGAATCGAACCGGTACACCATCCGGAATCCCGGTTGGGCCGGGAGCGAGGGCCGCGTCACCGTCACGCCGAGATGTCCGCGAAATTTCAACGCCGCGGCGATGAGGTTCTTCATCGCCTGTTCCAGCTGCGCGTCCATGCCTTCGCGCGGGATCCGGTCGACCACCTTGGTGACCGCGGTGTCGGGTGTAGGGTTTTCCATGGTGGATCCTCTTTGCACCGAAGTGTTCAAAACGCGCAGGCGCAGCCGCCGAAACCGTGTGGCGTGCCCCTGGGATCGAACAGTGAGCAGCGCGGCGCCTTTGCCGCGCGCGGCTCCACTCCGGCCTTCTTCATCAACGGCGCGCCGTAGCCGCCGAAAGCGGCGACCGGGGCCCACGCCGGGCTGACCGGCAGCGGCGGCGGCGACAGGTCCCTGAACTCGGCCGCGGCGTACACCGGTTTTCCGCCTACGATCGTGAGCACGGATTCGAGGCCCTTGATGTCTTCCTCGGGGATCGAGAAATAGTCCGCGGACAGCACCGCGCAGTCCGCGAGCTGCCCCGGCGCGAGCGCGCCCTTTTTTCCGTCCTCGCTCGAGAACCAGCTGCTCCCGACCGTCCACAGGCGCAGGGCTTCCATGCGCTCGAAACGCTTCGCGGCGGGATACAGGGTCGTTCCGCCGACGGTCCTGCCCGAAATCAGCCAGTACAGGGACACGAAGGGGTTGTAGCTTGCGACCCGCGTCGCGTCGGTGCCGGCGCCGACCGGCACGCCGGCGGCGAGCATCCCCTTGATCGGCGGGCTGTGCTCCGCTTGCGCTATTCCGTAGCGGTCGACGAAGGTTTCGCCCTGGTAGGCCATGCGGTGCTGCACGGCGATGCCCCCGCCCAGGGCGCGGATGCGGTCGATGTTGCGCGGCGAAATGGTCTCGGCGTGATCGATGATCCAGTGCAGCCCGTCGAACGGCACTTCGCGGTCGACCGTTTCGTATACATCGAGCGCGCGCTCTATGGTCTCGTCGTAGGTCGCGTGCAATCGGAACGGCCAGCGGTTCGCAGCGAGCAGCCTCACCACCGCCGTGAGATCGGCCTCCATGTTGGCGGGCATGTCGGGCCGCGGCTCGAGAAAATCCTCGAAGTCGGCCGCCGAGTACACCAGCATCTCGCCCGCTCCGTTGATGCGGTACAGGTCGTCGCCCTGGCCCGGCTTCACCGTCTTCGCCCAGTTCGAGAAATCCTCCAGTTCCTGCTTCGGGCGCTGCGTGAACAGGTTGGCTGCGAGCCGCACGCTCAGCTGCTCGTTTTTATGCAGCTCGGTGACGACCTGGTAATCCTGCGGGTAGTTCTGAAAACCGCCGCCGGCGTCGATCACGCTGGTGACCCCGAGCCGGTTCAGCTCGCGCATGAACTGCCGGGTCGAATTGAGCTGCTGCTCGTGCGGCAGCTTCGGCGCTTTGGCGAGCGTCGAGTAGAGGACGTAAGCACTGGGCCTGGCGATCAGGAGGCCGGTCGGATTGCCCGCCTTGTCGCGCTGGATCTCGCCCGCCGGCGGGTCGGGCGTGTCGCGGGTGTAACCCACGGCGCGCAACGCGGCGCGGTTGAGCATCGCGCTCGCGTAGAGGTGGAGCACGAACACCGGCGTGTCGGGCGCGGCCGCGTTCAGTTCGTCCAGGGTCGGCATGCGCTTCTCGGCGAACTGGAACTCGGACCAGCCGCCGATCACGCGCACCCATTGATTCGGCGGCGTGCGCCGCGCCTGCTCGCGCAGCATGCGCATCGCATCGGCGAGCGACGGCACGCCGTCCCACCGGAGCTCGAGGTTGTAGTACAGGCCCCCGCGTATCGGGTGCGAGTGCGAATCGATCAGGCCGGGGATCACCGTGCGGCCGTTCAGCTCCACCACGCGGGTCGCGGGGCCTTTGCAGGCGATGATCGTTTTGGCGTCGCCGGTCGCGTGAATGCGGCCGTCCTTGATCGCGAGCGCGCTGACGAACGATAGTCGATCGTCCTGGGTGGCGATGCGGCCGTTCAGGAGGAGGAGATCGGCTGGAGAGCCGGCGGGTGAGAGGTTACCGGTGGTCATTGGACACAGAGCAATGATGGCCTATTCGTGTGGAAGATATCAATAGCTTGCTGGATCTTCACAACGGGTCTATGTTAGGCATCTCGCCAACTCCCCTTTTGCATCCGACGAGGTGTCCGTGGAAGAACACGATAAGGACCAATCCGTACTCGCCCATATCCAGCGCCTGGTGGCCGAAGAGCACCGGCTCCAGCAGGCTCCGGACGGCGGCAAACGCCTGACCGACGTTCAGGTCGAACTGGATCAGTGCTGGGACCTGCTGCGCCAGCGGCGCGCGCTGCGCGAAACCGGCGGCGATCCGTCCCAGGCGCACGCCCGGCCTGCCGAAGTCGTCAAGAAGTACATCGGCTGAAATAAAGGATTCATCAACTACGGGGATGGAGGTCATGAAGAAACCCGCTGTGAACGACACGCAAGACCTCGCGCAAAGACGCAAGGCCCCGCTGGCCACCTCCACCGACCTGGGAGCGGCGGCGGCCAAGGACATCGCCGGGGCCATGAACGCAATCCTTGCGGACGTGTTCGCGCTCTACCTGAAGACCAAGAACTTCCACTGGCACATGAGCGGGCCGCACTTCCGTGACTACCATTTGCTGCTGGACGAACAGGCCGACCAGCTCTACGCGATGACCGATCCCATCGCCGAGCGCGTGCGCAAGGTGGGCGGGTCCACGCTCAAATCGATCGGACACATCGTCCGCCTTCAGCGCGTGCTGGACAACGACGCAGACTACGTCGAGCCTCTGGACATGCTCGCCGAGCTTCGCGAGGACAACAAGATGCTCGCGGCGCGCTTCCGCGAGGCCCACAACGTGTGCGAGGAACACCGCGACATCGCCACCGCCAGCCTGATCGAAGTGTGGGTCGACGAGACCGAGCGACGCACCTGGTTCCTGTTCGAGGCGAGCCGCAAGGGAGGCACTACCGGACATTGAGCTGGACAGCCGCAGCAGGCGCCGACATGACAATGACGCGCGGACGAGCCTTTTCGACAGGGTGTGAAAAAAAGTTCTTGCTGTGTTCATCCTCTTGACACATTTCCACGGTAATTTGCCATAGCGGTGAGCGCCGCCCGCAGCACGGCTGCCGGCGGTCTGATCCTGACCCCTTTCTTTACACCGAACAGGAGATCGAAATGTTCACAAGCAAAAAAGCCGCGCTGTTCGTTCTGACGAGCTGCCTGCTACCCGTTTTGTCCTACGCCGACGACGGCGCCCAGGAGCGCGATGCGGACAAAGGCCGCGGTGTCCAGGTCGGGCCGCGTCCCTTTTATCTGATCGACAAGATGAGCCCCGGCCCGCTCAAGCGCAAGCTTGAGCAGTGCAGCAAGGGTCCGTTCCGCAAGACGGATTTTTCGATCGGTCACCGGGGCGGCGGCACTTTGCAATTCCCGGAGCACACCAAGGAAAGCCATGAAGCGGGCGCGCGCATGGGCGCCGGCATCCAGGAATGCGACGTGACTTTCACCAAGGACCGCGAACTGGTCTGCCGCCACGACCAGTGCGATCTGCATACCACCACCAATATTCTGGTAACGGAGCTGGCGGACAGGTGTTCCCAGCCGTTTTCCCCGGCTCACTTCGATGCCAGCGGCAAGTTCATCGCAGCCACAGCGCTGTGCTGCACCAGCGACCTGACCGTGGATGAATTCAAATCCCTCAAGGGCAAGATGGACGCCTCCAATCCCAATGCCACAACCGCGCAGGAATTTCTGGGTGG
>DASPWT010000200.1:0-25018 GCA_035637655.1 Burkholderiales bacterium
AATCAGTCGAAAAGCGCGTCAGGCACGTACACGACGCCTTCGAAGATGCGCCGCGCCGTGCGCACGAACGAGGCGCGCTCGACCACCGGCGTCGCACCCGATCGGTCGGTGATCAAGTCCACTTCGATGTGACCCGAAGGATGCTCGATACTGAGCACGCCGCCCGAAAATCCTTTCGGCTCGATGTAGCGGTTCGCTACGGTTCCAGGAAGGACCGCGGCCGTGGCGACCGCCAGCGCGCCCGTCACGGCGTGCGAGCGATGGCAAGCGTGCGGAGTGAAGTAGCGCGATGCGATGTTCCCGCCCTGCGCCGGACGCGACACCAGCACCGGTTTCGGCACGACCAGCCGCGATACGTCGCCCATGCCCATGCGCCTGCCCGCTTCCAGGCGGACCGCTTCGATTTTCTTCATCATGGTCTCGTCCGCATCCAGCTCTTGCGGCGTTTCACGCCCGGTCTTTCCGAACGCTTCCGCAGCCATGATCATCACCGGCATCGCCATGTCGACGCAGCTTGCCTCGATCCCGTCGATCCGGTCGAGGGTGCTTCCGGTCGGCAGCAACTTCCCCGTGACGGCGCCGAGCGCATCGAGAAAGGTCAGCTTGATCGCCGCGCCCGGCTCGGTAACGCCGTCGATATGCGTGTCGCCCGCATACTCGACCTGCCCTCCGGGCGTCTGGATCAGCGCTTCGATGAGCGTCTGCGTATTGACGTTGTAGATGCGCACCTTCGTGGCGGGATTCTCGGGGCGGACGAGACCGGTTTCGATCGCGAAGGGACCCACGCCGGCGAGCATGTTGCCGCAGTTGGGCTTGGTGTCGACGAACGCCTCGGTCACCGAGACCTGCGCGAATAGGTAGTCCACATCGGCCCCCTCATGCTGGGACCGGCTTACAATGGCGACCTTGCTCGTGAGCGTATTGGAACCCCCGATGCCGTCGACCTGCAGCGCATGCGGGGAGCCCATGACGCTGAGCAGGACGGCGTCGCGCCGCACGGGGTCCGCAGGCAGGTCGGAGGCGAGGAAATAGGGGCCGCGCGAGGTGCCGCCGCGCATGAGCACACAAGGTATCTTGCGCTGCATTGTCAGCTCGCTTCCCGCACGCGGGACCGAGGAATAGAGGCAAGCATGGCGGTGTTTACGAAATCGGGCTGGAACTGTCGGTCGAGTCCGTGATCGTACCTCATTGGATCGAACTCATGCGAAAAGCCCACCGCAGCATCCTTCTCCTCGCGTTCGCGGCGCTCCTTGCCGGATGCGCAAATTTCGCCGTCGTCTCGAGCGGGATGCCCGCGCAGCGGGTCCAGGCGACGCTGGGACCACCCGATACCGTCCGGAAGAACCCCGACGGCTCCGAGGTCTGGGAATATCCGCAGGGGCCGCTCGGAGTCGAAACCTACATGGTGACGCTGGGGTCCGACCACGCCGTGCGGGAAGTCCGCCAGGTGCTGAGCGACGAAACCATTTCCAAGCTGCACGTCGGCATGTCCCGCGACGAGGTGCGCCGGCTGCTCGGCAGGCCGCGGGACATCGGCTTTTCCGGCTCCAGCGACGAAGAGATATGGTCCTGGCGCTACCGCGAGTGGGGAGTCCGCAACATGGAGCTCTACGTCCAGTTCGACAGGCCCACCGGCGCGCTCAAGAAGATCACGCGGTTCCAGATCGATACGAGCGACGGCATGCGCCGCTGAGCGTCGAATCAGGCGCGCTTTTCCTGCTCGTATTCCTTCATCGCCTCGCGGGCGAGCCTGAACGCCTCGACCCCCGCCGGCATCCCGCAGTACACCGCCACCTGAAGCAGGACTTCGCGGATTTCCTCGCGGCTGCAGCCGTTGGTGAGCGCGCCCTTCACGTGGGTCTTGAATTCGTTCGGGCGGTTCAGAGCGGAGAGCATGCCGAGATTGACGAGGCTGCGGAGCTTGCGCGGCAGCTGCGGCCGCGCCCACAGCCACCCCCAGCAGGACTGGGTCACCAGTTCCTGCATCGGCATGCCGAAATCATCGATGCTCTTGAGCTGACGCTCGACGTAGTCGGCGCCGAGCACTTCCTTGCGCACGGCGAGTCCCTTGTCCCACAGTTCTTTCGACATGGCTCGATCCTTTCGGTTGATTTGCGCGAGACGGTCAGGCGAGCGTGTGGCTCAGCTCGCCGATCGCCTCGATCCACAGCTTCACGGCGTCGCCGGGTTTCAGGAACCGGCCCCGTCCCATGCCCACGCCCGCCGGGGTCCCCGTGAGCACGAGATCGCCCGGGCGGAGCGTCACGCGCGAAGACAGCATCGCGATCTGCTCGGCGGTATCGAAGATCAGCTTGCTCGTGTGGGAATCCTGCATCAGCTCGCCGTTCACCCACAGCTTGATGCCGAGCTGATGCGGATCGCGGAGGTCGCCCGCCGGGACGATCCAGGGCCCGAGCGGGCAGGAGCCGTCGAAGCACTTCTGGCTGACCCAGTCGTAATGGAAGGGCGAAGTCGGCGGGTTCTTGTCGCGCTTCATCGCATCGCGCGCCGAGAGATCGTTCGCGATGGTGTAGCCGGCGACGCAGCCCAGGGCCTTCTCCACCGGTAGGTCTTTCGCCGTCCTGCCGATCACGGCCGCCAGCTCGACTTCCCAGTCCACTTTCTGCGAGTACGCCGGGAGCTTCACTTTCGAGCCGGGCCCGACCACCGAGCTCCTCGAGGTCTTGACGAAGTGCCACGGCTTCTCGCCCAGATCCTTCATCGTCGGTCCCGGCTCCTTGCCCTGCGCGCGCGCCATCTCGGCCATGTGATCGGTGTAGTTGGCTCCCGCGCAATAGATGTCGCCGGGGTAGAGCACCGGCGCGAGGAGCTTCGCGCGCTCAAGCGGCACGCCTTTCGCCTTGGTCTTTCCGGCGGCGATGCGCTTCGCGAAGGCGGCGAACTCGCGGTGCGCCTTCGGCCAATCCTGCAGCGCGCCGAGCACCGTGGCCCAAGCGGGCTTACCAGTAACGCGGGCCGCGTCGTAGACCTGCTCGCCGACGAGGAGCCCCGCGCGCGCTTCCCCGCCCGAGTTGAAACTCAGCAGCTTGTAGCTCATGGTCTTCCCTTCACGCGACGAGGCGCTTGACGCGCTTGATCCAGTCTTCGAGCGCGAGCATCTGGTCGGAGAGGAACTTGCGCGTGGTCTCGTCGGTGAGCTTGCCGTCGGTGAACTTGCTCGCCGAGTTGCCGATGAACACCTCGGGCTTCACCAGCCAGTGCACCCCAAGCTGCGAAAGGATTGGGCGCAAGTGGTATTGGCCTCGGGAACCTCCCACCAGGCCCGTGGTGCAGCTGAACACCGCCGCCGGCTTGTTGTCGAACGGCTGCGGCTTGAACCGCGACATCCAGTCGATCGCATTCTTGAGCGGCGCGCCGACCGACCAGTTGTATTCCGGCGAAGCGAAGAGCAGCGCGTCCGCCGCGAGGATCTCCTCGCGCAGCCTCGTCGCCGGAGCCGGGAAGCCCTTCTCCTGGAGGTCGAAGTTGTAGATCGGAAGCTCGGCGATGCTCGTGATCCGGAGCTTGAGTCCGGGCGGCATCAGCTCGCCCGCCGTCCTGAGCGCCGCCATGTTGTAGGACTTCTGCCTGAGGCTTCCGCAGATGCCGAGTACCTGAAAGTGAGCGGGTGTATTCACGTTTTCTCTTGTCGGTCGAAAATCGGGCTCGTTCCCGTCAGCGTCTCATCGCCGCGTCGTAGAAGCTCGGGTCATAGTACGGGGTCGGATCGGTCAGCGACTTGCGCGGCTGCCCGTACTTTGAGCGCAGCGCGAGCACCGTCTTGACGCCATCCATGTCGATTTTCGCCTTCTTCTGGAATCCGTCGGTAGGGCTGAGCAACACTTTGTACGCAGTCTGGGCCGCCTGGGCATTCGCGTTGGGAAGGTTCTTGAGAAAAATCGCGATCGCCTCATCCTTGTTCCCGGGCTCGTACAGCCAGTCGACCGCGCCGCTGAATGCCCGGATATAGCCCACGACCGCGTCGCGATTCTGCTCGGCCCAGGCCCTGCGGGCGCCGCCGACCAGTCCCTGATAGCGGCCGAGCACGTCGGTTGCGTTCGCGAGACGGTTGAAGCCGCGCGCCTCGGCCTGCACTTCGAATGGAGAAAGCAGCAAGGTGCCGGCGTGCTTCTTTTCCATCAGCGCCTGGAACCGCTGCAGCACGCCGCCGGCGGCCGCGGTCGTGTAATCCCGGTCTTTCTGCAATCCGTTGCGTTCGAGGATCTCGAGCAACACGAATGCGTACCCGGTCGTGAGCGCGTCCACCGACAGGGTCTTGCCGCGCAGATCGCCGAAGCTTTTCACCTCGGGAACGGTTACGAGCCGCAGGAAACCGTTGTCCCCGCCCATGAAGGCGAACAGGTCAGGCCCGGGCTTGGGCACCTCGCCCTGCCCTTCGCGGTAGGCGATCAGATTGTCGATCGCGGTCATGGCGATGTCGAACTTGCCGTCGATGAGGTTGGTCAGCTGGAAGACGGAGCTCGGCGTGGGAGTGATCCTGACCTCGATCCCGTTCTTCGCGAAGAGGCCTTTCTCCTGCGCCACCCAGACCGGCCAGTTGAAGCCGCCGGGGAAGACGATGAGGTTGACGGGTTTGGGCGGCGCGGGCGGCGCGCTCGTGCACGAGACGAGCAGCAGCGCGATCAGTCCGATCAAAAGCCTGACAGTCCTATGCATGTTCTCCTCCCTTGGATCGTCTTGTCATTCCGGATCGCCGGCGGTCGGATCATCTCACCGCTACGAGGTCACGCAACGGTCTTCAGCGGCGCCTTTTTGATTCCTTCGCGGCTTTCGCGAAACTCCGGGATGTCCGGGCGCGAGCCCCACATGCAGAACGACTCGGGCGCGAACGGGAACTGCCGCGGCCGGTAGCTCGCCTCTTCCTCCGGCAGGATGTGCTTCACGCCGACCGAGTATTCGTAGACCATCCCGTCCGGCCCTTCGAAGTAGAGGAAGCAGGCCGAGGAGGACGGATGGCGGCCCGGACCGAAAACGATCCGCACGCCCTTCTCCCGCAGGAAATAATAGGAGCGCATCACGTCGTCGAAATCCTCGACCTGGTGGTTGATGTGCTGCACGCCGGGATGCGGGGACGGAAACAGCGCGAGCGTGTGGTGTATGGTGTTCACGCGCAGGAGCGGCGCGTCGCCGATCCAGTCGGACACTCGCGCATTGAGCAGCTTCGTCCAGAAAGCCTCGTCCCGGGACGCGTTCGAAGTTCGCAGCCCGATGTGGCTGAAATGGGTGATTCCCGCGTCGCGCGCGGGAAAATAGCGTTCGCCGCTGTGGAACGGCCGCATCACGATCTCGATCTTGTTGCCGGTCGGGTCCTTGAAGGCGAGGAACTGCTGCACGCGGCGCAGCTCGCATTCGTCCTTCGTCCCGTAGTGCACCGGGTGCCCGGTCTTTTCGATCTCGGCGCCGGCGCGGTCGAAGTCCTCGCGCCGCTTCAGGTCGAAGCCGATGACATGGTCGGAAGGGTCGCCCTCGAAATAAACGAGCGTGTGGTCGCGCGTGTCGCCGCGCACCGATGTCTTGTCGCTGCGGAAATACGCGGCCTTGCCCTCCCGGCCCGCGAGCTGCAGCCCCACGATCCGGGTGGCGAACTCGATCGCGGAGTCGAGATCGGGCGTGCCGATGCGCAGATAACGGATGTCGTGGAGATTGACCATCCTTCGTTACTTCATCAAAGGCATGCCGAAATTCGCGCCGGGATTCACGCCCTCGCGCCAGCGCGAGGTCACGGTCTTGATGCGCGTGTAGAAGCGTACGCCCTCGGGGCCGTGCTGGTTCATGTCGCCGAAGATCGAGTGCTTCCAGCCGCCGAAGCTGTGGAAGGAGAGCGGCACCGGGATCGGCACGTTGATCCCCACCATGCCGCAGTTGACCTTGTGCGTGAAATTGCGCGCCACGTCTCCGTTCCGCGTGAAGATCGCCACGCCGTTGCCGTATTCGTGGTCCGAAGGCAGCGCGAGCGCTTCCTCGAAATTCCTCGCCCGCACCACGGAGAGCACCGGGCCGAAGATCTCTTCCTTGTAGATTCTCATCTCGGGCCTGACCTTGTCGAACAGGCTCCCGCCGAGAAAGAATCCGTCCGGCTGCTCGGCCACCCTGAATCCGCGCCCGTCCACCACCAGGCTTGCGCCTTCCTTCACCCCGAGGTCCACGTAGCTTTTGACCTTTTCGCGGTGCTCGCGCGTGACCAGCGGCCCCATTTCGGAGGTGTTGTCGGTCGACGGCCCGATCTTGAGTTTCCGGATCCTGGGGGTCATCGCTTCGATCAATTCGCTTGCCGTGCGGTCGGTCACCGGTACCGCCACCGAGACCGCCATGCAGCGCTCGCCCGCCGAGCCGTAGGCGGCGCCCATCAGCGCTTCGGCCGCGACCTCGATGTCTGCGTCGGGCATCACCACCATGTGGTTCTTCGCTCCCCCCAGGGCCTGCACGCGCTTGCCGTTGACCGAGCCGGTGGCGAAAACGTATTTCGCGATCGGGGTGGAGCCGACGAAGCTCAGCGCGGCGACGCGCGGGTCGGTGAGCAGCGTGTCCACCGCCTCCTTGTCGCCGTTCACCACGTTCAGCACGCCCGCCGGCGCGCCCGCCTCGAGCATCAGCTCGGCGAGCTTGAGCGGGCAGGACGGGTCTTTCTCGGAGGGCTTGAGGATGAAGGTGTTGCCGCAGGCGACCGCGAGCGGGAACATCCACATCGGCACCATCGCCGGGAAATTGAAAGGCGTGATCCCGGCGCACACCCCGAGCGGCTGGCGTATCGAATACAGATCCATTCCCGCGGAGATGTTGTCGGAGAACTCGCCCTTCATCAGGTGCGGGATGCCGCAGGCGAACTCGACGACTTCGAGGCCCCGCTGGATCGAGCCCTTGGCGTCGGAGAGCACCTTGCCGTGCTCGTTGGAGACGAGCAGCGCCAGCTCGTCCATGTGCCGCTCGATCAGCTCCTTGAAGCGGAACATCACCCGCGCCCGCGTGAGCGGCGAAGTCTCCGACCAGCCGGCATAGGCCTCTTTGGCGATGGCGATGGCGCGCTCGACTTCGGCTTTCGAGGCAAGCGGCACCTTGCCCGAGAGCGCCCCCGTGGTGGGGTTGAACACGTCGCCGAAGCGGCCGCCATTTTCACCGCGGACCTGCTTGCCGCCGATGAAATGGGTGAGTTCGCGGACTTTGGCGAGGGCGGCGTCACGGGTATTCATGGCATTTCTTCCGGATGGGACGACGGGCGATCCGCCGATTATAGCGCGGGGACAGACCACTATTTTCTCCGGCGGCAAAGAGCCACCGAACATCGCATCGCTGAAAATGGTGGTCTGTCCCCGGTTTACTGGACCGTCGCTCCCGATTCGCGCACGACCTTGCCCCATTTGTCGTAGTCGCCCTTGAGGTAGGCGCCGAACTGCTCCGGGGTGTCCGGGTCGGGCTCCATGCCGGTCGGGGCGAGCAGCTTGCGCACGTCGTCGGTGCGTACGAGCTTCCCGATCTCGGCGTTCAGCTTGGCGACGATCTCGCGCGGCGTGCCGGCCGGGGCGAGCAGGCCGATCCACACGATCGCCTCGTAGCCGGGCACGCCCGCCTCCGCGATGGTCGGCACGTCGGACATCTCGGGCGAGCGCCTGGCCGTGCTGACGCCGAGCGCCTTGAGCCTTCCCGATTTCATGTGCGGAATCGCGATCGGCGTGCCGACGAAGCTCACCTTGACGATGCCCGACATCAGGTCCTGCTGCGCCGGCCCGCTGCCTTTGTACGGCACGTGGTTGAGCTTGATGCCGGCCATGTACATGAAGAGCTCCGTGACCAGGTGCTGCGCGCTGCCGTTCCCGGAGGTGGCGAAATCGATCTTCCCCGGCTCCTTCTTCGCCTGCGCGATCAGCTCGTTCACGGAACTCACCCCCAGCGAGGGATGCACGACCAGGACGTATGGCCCGGAAGCGATGCGGATCACGGGCGCGAAGTCCGCAAGCGCGTTGTACGGCATGTTTTTGTACACGTGCGGGGTGATCACGAAGGGACTCGCGGTGAGCAGGAGCGTGTAGCCGTCGGCCTTGGATTTGGCGACATAGTCGGTGCCGATCGTGCCTCCCGCCCCGGCGCGGTTCTCGACGAAGAACTGCTGCCCGAGCGACTCGGAAAGTTTCTGGGCGATGATGCGTCCCGGCACATCGGTCGTGCCGCCGGGCGAGAGCGGGATCACGATGCGCACCGGACGGGCCGGATAGTCCTGCGCGAGCGCGCAATACGCCCAAAGCGAAAACGCCAAACCAGCAGCTATCGATCGCATTCCTCTGTCTCCTTTGCTCCCGTCATTGCACCTCAGGTCCCTACCCCCGGTACACCGGTTCCGGCTGCGCGAAGAACGAGTGCAGGATGTGGTAGACCGTCAGGTAGTTCTTCTGGTGGAAGCTCGCGTGCGAGATGCCGGCCATGACCGCGAACTGCTTGTCGGGGTTGGGCAGGCGCTTGAAGAATTCGATCAGGTCGTCGATCCCCGCGATGCCGTCCCATTGCCCGCGCATGATGATCGTGGGAACGGCGATCTTCGCCGGATCGACCAGAGGCAGCTTCGAGCACATGTCGACGTAGGTCCCGGTCGGCACCGAATCGTCCAAGGCGACGATGGCATCGGCGAAGGCGTCGATGGTCGCCTTGTCCGCCGTGCCGGGATGGTCGCGCTCGAAGATGCCGTGCACGAAGGCGCGGTCGATCGGCCGGCGGTTCTTGGCCGAGAACTCGGGAAGTTTTTTCTTTCGCTCGGCGAGCGTCGGGCTGCCCTCGCCCGTCCACACGAAGGCGTCGAGCGCGAGGCGCGCAACGCGCTCGGGGTGCGCTTGAGCGAACAGCGCCGCCCGCAGCGCGCCGGAGGAGATGCCGTACACGAGCAGCTTCCCCGCGCCCGAGGTCTTGAGGATGTATTCGCTGCCGGCGGCGAGATCGTCGGCGCCGTTCGGAATGTCGCAGTTGATCGCGCGCGATTTGTCCGAGCGCCCGTAGCCCTCGTGGTCCATGCACCAGGTCTCGAAGCCGCGCGCTGCGAACCAATCCATCACCGAGGAACCGGGGCGCCCGGGCACTTTCAGGTCGAAAGTCGGCTGCGAGGCCATGGATGAGCCGTGCACGAAGAGCACGGTGCCGCGCCTTTGCGTGCCCGCGGCGGGGAGCTTTTGCCAGAGAAACAGCCGGACGCTTTCCTTCCCTTTGCTGACCCAGTGCTCCCTTCCCGATTCTGCCGCGTGCGCTGCCGATGCGACCTGCTCCACGTCAACTCCCCGGAAAAAACGCGAATTTTAGCACCCGCAACCGGCGCGATGCGCCCCTTGGGACGCTACCGTCGTGAGGTTCACGAGCAGTCGAACAGCACCAGCTCGACCGCCGCCGCGGTCGAGGTGCCGAAGGCGATCTTGCCCCTGCCGCGCAGCATGACGCGGTCGCGGCGCAGCAGCACCTCGCGGTCTCCCCCGATCTGCACGTAGGTGCCGTTGGTCGATTCGTCGATCAGGATGTACTGCACGCCCCTGCGCTCGATGCGCGCGTGCAGGCGCGAGGCGGTCTTCTCGCTCACCACGATGTCGCAGGTCGAATCGCGGCCGAGCGAGAGCGCCGTTTTCTCCCGAGGGAATTCCATGGTGCGCTCGCCGACCTCGAGGACGAGCCTGGTCTGGATCTTGGCGCTGGAGGCGAGCCCCGCAACCTGAGTCGCGTCCTCGGTATCGCCCCACATCAGCTCGAACACGCGCACCGCGTCGTGCTTGCCCTTGACCTGGATCGCGTCCAGATCGCGCAGGCCCGAGCGTTGCGCGGCGGGCAAGGCGTTCGCGGTGGCGCCGCTCGTCAGGATCTGCCCCGCCTTGGCGAGCGCGGCGAGGCGCGCCGCGGTGTTGACGCCGTCTCCCCAGAAATCGCCCTTGTCCTCGAGCACGAGGCCGAAATGAAAGCCGATGCGGATTGCGAGCTTCACGCCCGCGGTCGGAGGCAGGGCGATCACGCGCTGCTGCATTTCCCTCGCCGCGTTGCAGGCGGCTTCCCCGTTCCCGAACACCACCATGATCTCGTCGCCTATCGTCTTGACGACCTGGCCATCGTGCTTCGCGACGATCCCGCGGAGCTCGTCGAGACAGGCTTCGATCGCTTTCGCGGCGGGCCTGTCGCCGAGCAGCTCGTAGAGCGCCGTGCTGCCGCTCACGTCGGCAAAAAGAATCGCGCGTTCCTTGGAGGTCAGGGTCATCGCAACCGGCTGTGGTTCAGCGGCACCCATTCGAACGCATGGGCTTGTTGCATTTTGGTAAAGTATCCCCTATTTTCTCTGGACCTGCCACGCCTTCCAGCGGAGAGTTTCATGACTGCCAACATCAAGGTTGCCGAGCGCAAGTGCTACATCAACGGCCAGTTCGTCGGCAGCGACAGGCAGTTCGCCAAGATCAATCCGGTGGACGGCACCGTGGTCGCGCAGGTTCACGAAGCCGACCGCGCAATGGTGGACGCCGCGGTACGCTCCGCGAAGGGTGCGCTGAAAGGCCCCTGGGGCAAGATGACGCTGCAGGCGCGCGTCGACCTGCTGCGCAAGATCGCCGAAGGGATCGAAAGGCGTTTCGACGATTTCCTGGGGGCGGAAGTCGCCGATACGGGCAAGCCGGTGTCCCTCGCGAGCCATCTCGACATTCCGCGCGGCGCGGCGAACTTCCGCGTCTTCGCCGACATCGTGCGCACCTACGGCACGGAGTCCTACCATCTGGATACGCCGGATGGCAAGGGGGCGGTGAACTACGCGATGCGAAAACCCCTTGGGGTGGTCGGCGTGATCGCGCCCTGGAACCTGCCGCTCTTGCTTCTCACCTGGAAGCTCGCCCCCGCGCTCGCCTGCGGCAATACGATCGTCGCGAAACCCTCGGAAGAAACGCCTTCTACCGCGACGCTGCTCGCCGAGGTCATGCACGAAGCCGGCGTTCCGGCGGGCGTCTACAACGTGGTGCACGGCTTCGGGCCGGATTCGGCGGGCGAGTTCATCACCACGCACCCCGAAGTGAACGGCGTCACCTTCACCGGAGAAACGGCGACGGGCGCCGCGATCATGAAAGCGGTCGCGCCGACGGTGAAGCCGATCTCCTTCGAGCTGGGCGGCAAGAATCCCGGCATTGTCTTCGCCGACTGCGACTTCGACGCCGCGGTCGCCGGCATGTCGAACGCGATCTTCTCCAACACCGGGCAGGTGTGCCTGGCGCCGGAGCGCGTGTACGTCGAGCGGCCGATCTTCGAGCGCTTCGTCGCCGCGCTCAAGGCCAGGGCCGAAGCCCTGGTGCTCGGCTTCCCGCAGGACAAGGCCACCAACATGGGGCCGCTGATCTCCAGGCAGCACCGCGAGAAGGTGCTCTCCTACTACGAGCTCGCGAAGAAGGAAGGCGCGAAGGTCGTCACCGGCGGGGGCGTGCCGAAATTCGGCGACGCGCGCGACTCAGGCGCCTGGATCCAGCCGACGCTCTGGACCGGGCTGCCCGAGACCGCGCGCACCGTGCGCGAGGAGATTTTCGGTCCCTGCGCCCACATCGCGCCTTTCGACAAAGAGGAAGAAGCGGTCGCCATGGCGAACGACACGCCCTACGGCCTCGCCTCCACGGTCTGGACCAGCAACCTTTCGCGCGGCCACCGCGTCGGGCAGGCGATGGAAGTCGGCATCTCCTGGGTGAACTGCTGGTTCCTGCGCGACCTGCGCACGCCCTTCGGCGGGGCCAAGCTCTCGGGTATCGGCCGCGAAGGCGGCTTGCACTCGCTGAATTTCTATTCCGAGCCGACCAACGTCTGCATCAAACTGTGAACGCCGCTCCGCCGTGCTGAAACCGCTCGACTTCCCGAAATGGATCGAGGAGCACCGGCATCTGCTCAAGCCGCCGGTCGGCAACGCGCAGATCTGGCAGGACACGGATTTCATCGTGACCATCGTCGGCGGCCCCAACCACCGGACTGACTATCACGACGATCCCTACGAGGAATTCTTCTACCAAGTGAAAGGCGACGCCTTTCTCAATATCATCGAGGACGGAAAGCCGGCACGCATAGACCTCAAGGAAGGCGCGATCTTCCTCATGCCGCCGCACCTGCGTCATTCTCCGCAGCGGCCCGAAGCGGACAGCCTGTGCCTGGTGATCGAGCGCACCCGGCCTCAAGGGCTGAAGGACGGCTTCGAATGGTACTGCCTGAAATGCCACCATCTCCTGCACCGCGTGGAGGTGCAGCTGAAGAGCATCGTGCGCGACCTTCCGCCGCTGTTCGAGCGGTTTTATTCGAGCAAGGCTCTGCGCACTTGCGGAAAATGCGGCGCCCTTCACCCGGGGAAGGGCTGACCGGGTGGTCTCGCCGCGGATCGACGAGCATCGCCAGGCGGCCCTCCGCGCGGGCTTGAGCTACGTCACAGACGGCGTCGTCGGCATCCGGCGCGAGCGCGCGGGGAAGGGCTGGGTTTTCTACGCCCCCGACGGCGCGCGCATCACGAGCAAGCTTGAGCGCAAGCGAATCAACTCCCTCGCGATTCCGCCCGCCTGGACCGACGTCTGGATCTCTCCGGACCCCGACGGCCACATCCAGGCGACCGCGCGCGACGCGCGCGGGCGCAAGCAGTACCGCTACCATCCGCTGTACCGCGAAGCGCGCGACAAGTCGAAATTCGGGCGCATGCTCGAGTTCAGCGAGACCCTCCCGGAGATTCGCGAGCGCGTCGAGCGCGACCTGCGTGCGCGCGATCTCACGCGGCGCCAGATCCTCGCCACCGTGGTGATGCTGCTCGACAAGACGCTGATCCGCGTGGGCAACGACGAGTACGTCCGCGAGAACCGCTCCTTCGGCCTCACCACCCTGCGCGACCGTCACGTCGAGATCAAGGGCGCGAAAATGCTCTTCAGCTTCCGCGGCAAGAGCGGAGTCGATCACACGGTGTCGATCACCGACCGGCGCCTCGCCCGCATCGTCCAGCAGTGCCAGGACCTCCCCGGGCAGGAGCTGTTCAAGTACATCGACACCTCCGGCAAGCGCCAGACCATCTCGTCGGACGACGTGAACGCCTATCTTCGCGAGATCACCGGCCGCGACATCACGGCGAAGGACTTCCGGACCTGGGCAGGCACGATGCTCGCGGCGAGGGAACTCTTCCGGCTGGGGCCGGCGAAGACCCACCGCGAGGCCGAGCGCAACATGATCCGCGCGATCGACGCGGTGGCGAAGCGCCTCGGCAACACGCGCGCCGTGTGCCGCAAGTACTACGTCCACCCCGGACTGGTTCGCGCCTATCTCCAGGGCCTCACCGCGCCGCTCGCCCCCGCCGCTCTGCCGAATCGGGCACGCCGCGAGCATCCCACCGCCGCGCTCAGGCGCGACGAAGTCGCGGTGCTGCAGTTCCTGCAGGAAGACGCGACGGAGGCTTGAACCGATCTGGACTCTTTCGTGTAAATCAGAGAGTTGCTCTTTGAAAGCATCTCACATGCAGGGCGCGGCGCTGTTCGCACACAGAATCGCAAGGCGGGAGGATCTGCCGCAGATCGTCGACATCTACAACTCGACGATACCATCGCGCCTCGTCACTGCGGACACCGAGCCGGTGTCCGTGGAAAGCCGGGTTCGCTGGTTCAACGCGCATTCAGCAGACTCTCGTCCTCTCTGGGTGGTCGAGGCGCACGCGCACATTGCCGGATGGCTGAGTTTCTCGTCTTTCTACGGGCGCCCCGCTTACGACAAGACCGCGGAAATCAGCGTCTACGTCGACGAGGCACACCGAAAGCAAGGCCTCGGCTCGTACCTCCTCACCGAAGCCCTGGCTCACGCGCCCGCTCTCAAACTCGATACGCTGCTGGGGTTCATCTTCGGCCACAACGTGCCCAGCTTGGCGTTATTCGAGAAATTCGGTTTTCAGCGCTGGGGGGTGCTGCCCAAGGTGGCGGAGCTGGATGACATTGAACGCGACCTCGTTATCGTTGGACGGCGAATATCGGTGATCAAGAAGGTCAGGGCAACAAGATCAGGACCGCGCGGATGTTAAAGGTCTACGGGGATCTGCAGTCGGGGAACTGTTACAAGATCAAGTTACTGCTCGTCCAGTTGGGGCGGCCGCACGAGTGGGTGCACGTCAACATTCTCGAAAAGCAAACCCGGACGCCGGCCTTTCTTTCGAAGAACCCGAACGGCAAGATTCCTCTTCTCGAGATCGAGGAAGGGGTTTATCTGCCGGAGTCCGATGCCATCCTCCACTATCTGGCGGAGGGAACGCCCTTCCTGCCTTCCGAGCGGCTCCTACGCGCGCAGGTCCTGCAATGGCTCTTCTTCGAGCAGTACAGCCACGAGCCCTATATCGCGGTGGCGCGCTATATCATTCGTTACCTCGGCCGCCCGGAGAAATACGAGCCCAAGCTCCGGGAGAAGATGGGTCCCGGGTACGCCGCGCTCGAGGTCATGGAGAAGCATCTGGCCGGCCGCCGGTTCTTCGTAGCCGAGCGCTACACGATCGCCGACATCGGGCTTTATGCCTACACGCATGTAGCTCATGAAGGAGGCTTCGAGCTTTCGCGCTATCCTGCCGTGGAGGCGTGGCTTGAGCGCGTCAGGAATCAGCCCGGCCACATCACCATGAGCGGCAAGTAGTCATGCCTAGTGAAGTGTCGAAGAGATGATTTTCGCAAGCAAGTGTTCAAGGGAGTCTGCCAATGAGAGTGATACGAAACCTCGGAATGCTGTTGCTGGCCGCCTGGCTCATCCTGACCGGGCTGATACCGCTGCTCCATCTCAGCTTCTCGGGACTGGGCACGGTGATGTACATCCTCGCCATCGCGGCCGGCGTCTTGATCGTCGTGGGCCGTTAGGAGCGCGAGACTGACGCAGTTCGCCCGTGCGAAATGACTGACCCGCCCTACTTTGCTTCCCGCCTCGCCTTCGAGTACCACTCGAGTATCTCCTCGCCGTTCCAGTGCAGCACGCCCTTGAATTTGGCGATGGCCTCGTAGACCTGCTCGAGGTACTTGATGCGGAACGGCTGCCCACTGATGTAGGGGTGGACGGCGATCGCCATGATTTTCGGCCGCGCGGCGCCTTCCTGGTAGAGCCGCTCGAAGCAGTCGATGCACTTCCGCGTCCAGTACGCGCCTTCATGGTGCTGCACGATCATCATCGGGATGTCGTTGCATTCCACCGTGTAGGGCAGCGTGACGAGCGGGCCGTTCGCAGTTGAAATTTCGGTGGGCTCGTCGTCGTACACCCAGTCGCCGATGTACTTGATGCCCGCCGCCGTGAGATGCTCCGGCGTCTCGTAGGTCTCGGTGAGTCCCGGCCCGAGCCAGCCGACCGGCCGCTTGCCGGTGAACTTCTCGATGGTTTCGAGCGAGCGCTTGATCATCGCCGGCTGGTCTTTCTCGTTGTGGATCGGACCCTGCTCGTAGCTGTGGCCCATGAATTCCCAGCCGGCGTCGCGGCACGCCTGCGCGACGCGCGGGTAATCGACGCACACGCGCGCGTTGATCGCGAGGGTCGGCTTGATGCGCAGCTTCTCGTAGAGCGCGTGAAAGCGCCAGAAGCCCACGCGCATGCCGTATTCGTGCCAGCTCCAGTTGGGCACGTCCGGGAGGAGCGAGACGCCGGTCGGCGCAGGCAGCACTTGCCGCGCCATCGGCTTCGCGATATCCCAGACTTCGAGATTGACGATGGTCCAGACGACGATGCGCTTCCCGGCGGGAAGCTTGAGCTTCGGCCGGTCGACGATGGCCGAGTAACTGACGCGGTCCCGCGGGATCGTCATTTGGCTTTCTTCTTGGTGCCGGCCGGACGCGATTTCGGTTTCGCTTCGCCTTTCGGTGCGCCGGGCAGATCGAGGCGCAGCATCCGCATCGCGTTGCCGAAGTAGAGCTTGCGCCGGTCGCCGTCCCTCAACTTCAGCGAATCGATCGCTTTGATGATTTCCCGGATAAAGAGCGGTCCGCCTTCCGGGTCGAAGGGACAGTCGGTGCCGAAGAGCACATGATCCGCGCCGAAGAAGTCCAGCCCGCAGCGCGTCGCCGATTTCGAGCCGTTCACCGAGGTGTCCGCGTAGAACAGCCTGAAGTAATCGACCGGGCGCCTGGCCATGCGCTTGAGGATGACGGTGTAGTCCTCGTCCGAAGTGCGGCTGCCGAGCTGGTCCATGCCGTAGCCGATCCGCGCGTCGAAGAACGGCGCCATCGCGCCCAGGTGGTGCGTGATGATCTTGAGATCGGGGAGCTTCTCCATCATTCCCGAGAACACCAGGCGCGCCATGAAAGCGCTCGTCTCGTAGGGCCAGCCGAACAGCCAGTAGATCTCGTACTTGGATTTGCTCTCGCCCGCGTAATCCGCGAATTTCGCCGTGCGGGTCGGGTGCACCCAGATGGGCAGGTCGTACTGGTTCGCCATGCGCTCGAAGATAGGGTAGAACTCGGGATCGTCGAGCGGCCGGCCGTTCACGTTCGTGAAGATCTGGATGCCCTTCGCGCCGAGCATCCCGATCGCGCGGTCCATCTCGCGCAGCGCCTCGGGGACGTTGTTCATCGGGAGCGACGCGACGAAGGCCGGGAAATGGTCCGGGTGCCTGGCGACGATCTCCGCCATGCCGTCGTTCGCCAGGCGCGCGAGCTCCGGCGTTTTGTCGTGCGGCGCGAGGAACTCGATCGCCGGAAGCGACAAGGTGAGGATCTGCTTGTAACCCGGAAAGCGCTCCATCATGCGCAGGCGCGCCTCCAGGTCCCACAGCACCGGGATGTGCAGCCAGCGCTTGATCTGCGCGGCAAGCGCGGGACTCTCCTCCGCGATCGCCTTCACCCGCTCGAAAAATGCCGGTGGAAAGATGTGCGGGAAGATGTCGAGCTTGAGATTCGGGTTCATGAGAGCCCCAAAGGGGATGGATTCGGGATTCGCGGGCAAGGGATTGTGCCTGAAATCCGTCCGTTCCAGATCGCGCGACTAGGCTCCGCCCTCGAGCCGGTCGATGAAGCTGGCCATCGCCTCGAGCACGACTGCGGGCTGGTCGCGGTGCGGGGAGTGCCGGCAGTCGGCTAGGCGCAACAGCTCGATCGGACCGCCGGTCTGCCTTGCGATGGCCTCCAGTTGCGCCATCGTCCCGTATTCGTCGTCGAAGCCCTGGATCGCGAGCACCGGGCAATGTATCCGCGGCAGGACCTCCTCGATGTTCCAGCTCCTGAAGTCCGGATGCAGCCAGATGTCGTTCCACCCCCGGAAGGTCTTCGCCGCGTCGGCGTGATAGCGGCCGAGCTTCTGCGCGAGGTCCGTGCGCTCGAAGGCCGTCTTCGCCTCGGCGATGCTGCTCACGCTGATGTCTTCGACGAAAACATGGGGCGCCATGACCACCAGCCCCTTGACGCTGTCGCTCGTCGCCGCGTAGATGAGGGCGATCGAGCCTCCGTCGGAATGGCCCACGAGAACAGGGTCCTCGATGCCGAGCCGCTCGAGCAGCTCAGGCAGCACCTCGAGCGCTTCGACGTGCATGTAGTCGACCGCGCGCGGCCCGCGCAGCACTTCGGATTGACCGTAGCCGTGGCGCGAGTAGACCACCGCGGCGCAGCCGGTTGCCGCAGCCGCCTTCTGCGGGAAATCGCGCCACATCGCGACCGAGCCCAGCCCTTCGTGGAGAAACACGAGCGTGGGCGCATCGGCGCCGGCGATTCTGAGGACTTCGAGCTTGCGGCCCTGGACGGTGACGAAAGAAGTTTCTTCAGCTGCGGGCAATGCGTCTTTCCTGCGCGGGATTCCTGGACATGATTCTATCCGAAGCCTGCAGATCCTCAGAGTTTCAGGGGCTTCCAATACCCGGTCAGCTCGAGATAACCGCGCCCGGCCTCCTTCTCCCCTGCCCGCGCGCGCACCGCACCTTCCCAGTAGACGGTGCCGGTGCTCGCGCGCGCATCGAGCTCCTGGTCCTCCATGAGCGGCTCGATCTCCACGGTCAGGGCGCCGGCTTGCACGCGCACCGAAACCGGATACTCGGTCCCGGTCCGGGGCGAGCGCCAGCGCCTGAGCGGCTCGAATTGCACCTCTCCCGGCTTGAAGCTGCGCACGCGGCCGTCGGCGCCCCGCAGGGTTCCACCCGCCCAGAAACTGCCGCCGTCCTTTCCCCGCATGCGAAACGCCATCAGCGCCCCGCCGTCGGCAAGATTGATTCCGATCCAGTCCCAGCCGTCCGCTCCTTCCGCCAAAGCCTCGCTCGACCATTCGTGATCGAGCCAGGCTTCGCCCGAGACCTCCAGCTCGCGGCCTCCGATGACCACGCTCCCCGTGACCGCGAGATGGGGCAGGCTGTAGTAGTAGCTCGCCTGCGCCGGGTTCGGCCCTTTGCGGCTGAAGCCGCGCTCGCCCTGGAGCATCACCGCATGTTTCGCCTCGAACCGGAGCGCGTATTTGAAATCGCGCGCCGCGACCTCCGCGGCGTAGCCGCTCCCGGTTTGCTTGAGCGACCAGTCTTCGATCGCGACCTCGGTGCGGCCCTCTTCGGCCTGGGCGAGCCCGAACCCCGCGCGCGCGGCGCGCTGGTCGTGCAGCAGCCCTCCGGCCGCCGGATCGGCAAGCGCCGCATGCGCGAAGAGCAGCTGCCGCGGTGCGAACCGGCTCGAAACGTCTTCGGCGACGCGCGGCCGGTTGCGAAAAAAAGTGATCTGCACGCCGAGCTCCTTGCCGCCGGCCGCCTTGAGCCAGCCGGTGACGTACCACCATTCGCTGCGGAACTGCGGATGGCTGCCGTGGTCGCGCGGGAACTGCAGCGCCACGCCCTGGCGCACCGGCGGATATTCACCCTGCCCATGGACCAAGACGGGGCACAAGGCGAGCGCGAGCGCGAGCGCGAACCTCACCAGTCCTCCTTCACCGCCCGCACGGCGTCGCCGCTCATCGCCTGCCGCCCGCTCGCGATCGCCGTCAATGTCGCCAGCACGAGCATCACCGCAACGAATTCGGCCAGGAGCCGCCAGGGCAGGTGCAGCTCCATCCCCCAGTGGAACGAATGGCGATTGACGACGTGGATGAGCACGAGGCTGATCACCCAGCCGAGCGTGAGGCCCACGGCGAGACCCACAGCGCTCACCAAGAGGCCCTGCGCGGCGAGCATGGCGCCGATCTGTCGCCGCGTCATTCCGATGTGGCGCAGCACGCCGAACTCGCGCCTGCGCGAGAGCACCAGCGCGCCGAAGCTCGAGGAAAGTCCGAAGAGGCCGATCACGACGGCCACCGCCTCGAGCGCATAGGTCACGGCGAAGGTGCGGTCGAAAACTCTCAACGAGCCTTCGCGGATCTCTCCGGGTCCGGCGATCTCGAGGTTCACGCCGCCCGCGACGCGCGCCTGGATTTCGCGCGTCAGACTCGCCGGGTCCGCGCCGGGCGCGAGCCACAGCGCCGCGTCATTGGCGTAGGCGTCGCCGGTATGGCGAAGGTATTCGTAGCGCTCGATCAGCACCGCGCCCTGCTGGCGCGCGTAGTCGCGCCAGATGCCCGCGACGGTGAAGCGCGCGTGCCGCCCGCCGAGGGGGAGTTCGATGACCGCACCCGGCCGCCACCCGTACAGATCGGAGGCGACTTCGCTGACCCATGCCGCGGGAGGTTCGCCGGCTTTCAGCGCGTGCGCCGCACCGAGGAGCGGCGGAACCCTGCCTTCGGCTTCGACCGCGCGGGCGAGAAGCGTGAGAGGCGGCCTGTCGGGAGCGACGATCAGGCGCTGGCTGCGCAGGAACTCGACGCGGCGGGCCCCGGGCAGCGCCGCAATCGTCCGCTGGTCGGCGAGCGACAGGAAGGCCGTGTCGGAGCCCGGTCCCGCGCGCAAATACAGATCCGCGGGCAGCATGCGCTCCAGCCACTCGTCCAGCGACTGGCGGAATGAGGCGACCATGATCGCCATCGACACCATGAGGCTCACGCTGGCGACGATCGCGGCGAGGCTCACCCCCGCCTGTCCCGGAGCGCCGCGAAGCTGCGCGAGCCCGATCCGCGCCGATACCTGCCCGAGGAGCGGGGCAACGCGGAACCCGAGTACCGCGATGCGCGGCATCAGCATCACCGTGCCGATCAGAAGGAGCGCGATGGCGCCGTAGCCGAACAAGGGCAGCCCGCGCACCGGCCCCGCCTGGGTGAGGGCTGCGCCGGCGAGAAGCACCGCAAGTCCCGGCCACGCCGGCTGCAGCCGCGCGAGCGCGCGCTCTTCATCGCCCGCCTTCAAGGCGGGCGCCAGCCCCGCGCCGGCGGCTTCCAGAGCCGGCGCAAGACTGCCGAGCACCGCTGCGAGGATCCCGAGCGAGAAGAACAGCGCGAGCGCCGGCCAGTCGAGCGCGAGCGTCGGCTCGAGGCCGCGAAAATATCCCCCTCCGAGCTCTGCGCCGAAACGCTCGAGCACGAAGGCGGCACCCGCATGGCCGAGGGCAATACCAGCGAGCGCGCCCATCGCGCCGATCACGGCGGCCTCGGCGAGGAGCATCGCAACCAGCGCCTTTCGCGTCATGCCCAGAACGCGAAGCAGCGCGAGCTGCGCGCGCCGGCGCACCACGGCGAGAGCTTGCGCCGAAAAAACCAGAAGCCCTCCGGTGAAGAGCGCGACCAGCGCCAGCACGTTGAGATTGACGCGGTAGGCGCGCGACAGCGCGCCGCTTCGCTCGACGTCGGCGTCGGGCCGCTCGATGAGAGTGCCCGGCGGAATCTCGGCGCGCAGACGCCCCGCCACCCGCTCCGGATCGGCCCCCGGGCGCAGCCGCAGGTCGATGCGGTTCAAATAGCCCGAGCGCAGGAAAATCGCCTGCGCCGCGCCGATGTCGACGATCGCGAATTGCTGCCCGCGAGCCTCGCCCAGCACTCCGGCGACCTGCAGCGAAAGCACGCGCAGACCTACCTGGACGGAAAGCGCGTCGCCTTTCTTAAGCCCGAGCGACTCGGAGGCCCCGGCGGAAAGAAAAATCCGGTCCGGACGCAGAAAATCCAGCCGGTCGGAAATCTCCACGCCCGCCAGGAAGGATTGAATCCGCGCGGCGCGGAAGATATCGAGCCCGAGAATTTTCAGCGGTTCGCGGCCGCCGACGAGCTTCGCATCCACTTCGAGCACGGGACTCGCCACCGCCACTTCAGGCAGCTTTGCGAGGCGCGGGTAGAGCGACTCCTCGAACCCCGCCCGCGGGCCCCGCACCGCGAGATCGGCCTCTCCGGAGAGCGTCTGCACGGCGGCGGCGAATTCGTTGAGCGCCGCCTGGTTGATGAGCCGGACGGCGTAGCCGAGAGCCACGCCGAGCGCGATGGCGAGGACCGACAGGGCGAGCCTGCCCTTGTGCTGGGCGAGCGGTGCGAGCAGTAGATTGCGGCGGACCGCGTAGCGGCTCATTCCGCCATGTTAGCGCTCGCGCGGCCCGCGCGCCGGGATCAGCCGCGGCTCGGCGGAGTTTGGTTGATCAGGATCCAGTACATCCCGAGCTGCGTGACCGCGTGGGCGAAGGCGGAGAACTCGATCGGCTTGCGCACGTAGCTGTTTGCGCCGGACTGGTAGCTGCGCAGCATGTCCTCGTCCTCGCTCGACGAGGTGAGGACGACCACGGGGGTGAGCTTGGTGCGCGGGTCGGCGCGTATCCGCTGCAGCACGTCGATGCCGTCGAGTTTGGGAAGCTTGAGATCGAGCAGGACCACGGCGGGCATCTTCGGCGGCTCGCGCCCCGCGTGTTGGCCCGTGCCGAACAGGAAGTCGAGCGCTTGCTGGCCGTCCCGCGCGACGAAAACCTCGTTCGCGATGTTGGCCTTTCGCAGCGCGCGCAGCGTCAGCTCCTCGTCGTTCGGGTTGTCTTCGACGAGCAGGATCGTCTTTTCCATCATCGTCTCCTGGCGCTGCCGGCTGCGCCTTCAGTTGATTTTCGCGGCGGACGGCTTGAGCGAGCCGGCCGCCAGAAGCTGCGCCGTCGCCTCGGGGCGAACGGCGGGGGAAAACAGATACCCCTGGGCCTGATCGCAACGGTGCATGCGCAGGA
Organism: Burkholderiales bacterium; assembly: GCA_035637655.1. Lineage (GTDB taxonomy): Bacteria > Pseudomonadota > Gammaproteobacteria > Burkholderiales > SG8-39 > VBDM01. Next base: position 21,984 of record DASPWT010000200.1, read on the forward strand.
ATTCCAGCTGCTCCACGGTCTCGACTCCTTCCGCGATCACCCGCACCCCGAGCGAATGCGCGAGCGAGATCACCGCCTGCGTGATCGACGCGTCGTGCCCGTGCTGGTGGGCCTTGCTTACGAACGAGCGGTCGATCTTCAGGCAATCGATCGCCAGCCGCGAGAGATAGCTCAAGTTCGAATAACCCGTACCGAAGTCGTCCACGGCGATCTGCACGCCCAGCCCTTTCAGATCAGTGAGGACGGCGACCGTCCGGTCGCGGCTCTCGACCAGCACGCCTTCGGTGAGCTCGAGCTCGAGATTGTGCGGCTCGAGGTTCGACGCGCGCAAGGCGCGCTCGACAGCCTGCACGAAACCGGGACTGCGGAACTGCTGCGCCGAAACGTTGACGGCGAGCCGCAGCGCAGCGAGCCCGGCCTCGCCCCAGACCCGGATCTGGCGGCAGCTCTCGGCGAGGGCGAATTCTCCGAGCGGATGGATCAGGTCGGAATCCTCCGCGACGGGGATGAACTGCCCCGGGGGGATCCATCCGCGCTGCGGGTGGTTCCAGCGCATCAGGGCCTCCACCCCGACGATGCGCCCGTCGGCGAGCACGACCTGAGGCTGGTAGTGAATTTCCAGTCGGTTCGTCTCCAGCGCGAGCCGCAATTCGTTCTCCAATTCGACCCGGTCGGTGGCCTGCCGGGTCATGGCGGCGGCGTAGAACTGGAAGCCGTTGCGGCCGTCGGCCTTGACGCGGTGCATCGCGGCGTCGGCATTGCGAAACAGCATGTCGAATTCTTCGCCGTCGCGCGGATAGATGCTCGCTCCGATGCTCAGCGTGACGTGGAGATCGCGTTCCTCGAGCCGGAACGGCGAGCGCATCGCCTCGCGGATCTTGCGCGCCACGGAGACAACGTCGTCCGGACGCGCGAGATCGGTCGCGAGCACCGCAAAGGCGTCTCCACCGAGCCGCGCCACGCTGTCGCCTACGCGCACGGCGCCGCGCAGGCGCTCGGCGACCATCCGCAGCAGCGCATCGCCCGCCCCGTGGCTGTGGCTCTCGTTGACCAGCTTGAAGCGATCCAGATTCAGGACCAGCAGCGCCGCCGGCCGGCTCGCGCGCCGCGCGTGCGCAACCGCCTGCAAGGTGCGATCGCCGAGCAGGTCGCGGTTCGGCAGGCCGGTCAGCGGATCGTAATTCGCCAGATACTGCAGGCGCGCTTCGTAGGCTTTCCGCTCCCGTATGTCGCGCGCGATCGTCGAGAAGAAGCGTATCTCCCCGTCCGGCCCCCGGTGGGCGATGATCACCTGCGAGACCGGGATTTGCGTCCCGTCGGCGCCCAGGATCGCCGTTTCTCCGGTCCACACGCCGTCTCGCGAAGCGGCTGGCGTTCCTTCGCGCTCGATCAGCTCGCGCGCCCACGCGGGATAGATTTCGCTCGCCGACTTGCCTGCCCCTTGCGATTCCGGCGCGCCGATCAATTTGCGCCCGGCGGCGTTCAGATAGGTGATCGTTCCTGCGGGGTCGGTCATGCAGACATAGTCGCTGGTCGCCTCCAGGATCTGCACCAGGCGCGCGCGCTCCTCCTCCGCGATGCGGATGCGTTCGCGTTCGCTCGCCTCCGACAGGGCGCGTCTCACGACCGTGCTGAGCCGCCGCATGTTGTTCTTCAGGACATAATCGGTCGCGCCGAGCCGGATCGCCTCGATCGCCCGCTCCTCGCCGATCGTGCCCGACAGGAAGATGAACGGAACGCCCGGGGCGAGTTCCTTCGCCAGGCGCAGCGCATCGACGCCGTCGAAGCGCGGCATCGAGAAATCGGAAAGAATCGCCTGCGGCTTCGACGAGCCCAAGACCCGTTTCAGGTCCTCTTCGGCGTCGACCCGGTCCCACGAGACCTCGAACCCGCCCTGATCGAGCGAGCGCAGCGCGAGCTCCACGTCGGGCTTGGAGTCCTCGACGAACAGCACCTGGATCGCGGTTCTATCCATGCGCCTTTTCCCTGACCGCCCCGGCATCGGCAGCCTCCTCCGCGGCGATCTCCAGCGTGAAGAAGAACACCGCTCCCTTGCCGACCTCCCCTTCGGCCCAGATGCGCCCGCCATGCCGGTGCACGATGCGCTGCACGGTCGCAAGCCCGATGCCGGTGCCGGCGTACTCGGTCGCCGAATGCAGGCGCTGAAACGCTCCGAAAAGCTTGTCGGCATAGGCCATGTCGAAGCCCGCTCCGTTGTCGCGCACATAAAAGGTCGTGCGCCCGCGATCCTTCAGGGCGCCGATTTCGATGCGGGGTTTGGCCGACTTCGAGGTGAACTTCCACGCGTTTCCGATGAGGTTCTCGAGGACGACCCGCATCAGATGCGGATCCGCCTCGGCGGATATCCCCTCCCAAATCGAGACTTCCACCGCGCGGCCGGGCTCGCGCTGTTCCAGTTCACCCACCACCTGTCGCGCGACCTGGCCCAGGTCCACCTTCCGCCGCTCGAGCGGCCCGCGCGACACGCGGGCGAGCTTGAGCAGGTCCTCGATCAGCTGGGCCATGTGCTGCGTCGAAGTGCGTATTCGCGACAGGTAGCGCTTTGCATCGCCCGGAAGGTTCTCCGGAAAATCGTCGAGCAGCGCCTGGCCGAACCCGTCGATCGCGCGCAACGGCGCGCGCAGGTCGTGGGATACCGAATAGGAGAAGGACTCGAGCTCGCGGTTGGCCGTCTCCAGCTGCGCGGTGCGTTCGCGCACCCTCCCCTCGAGCTCCGCGTTGAGGCGCAGGATCTCGCGCTCGGCGCGGCTGCGCTCTTCGGCCTCCTGCGCGAGGTTCGCGTTCGAAGCCTCCAGCTCCCGGGTGCGCCGATCGATCTCCGCCAGCATATCGTTGAACGAGTCGGCCAGCATTCCCACCTCGTCGGCGCTCATCTTCACGGCGCGGCGGGAATAGTCGCGCTGCCCGACCACCTCGCGGGCGATCTGGGCGATCGCGAGGATCGGCCGCGTCACGATGTTCTGCATCCACGAGGACATGAGCAGCGCGACCAGCATCGCGGCGATCAGGACGAC
>DASPWT010000201.1:0-4098 GCA_035637655.1 Burkholderiales bacterium
ATTGCGCGCGTCGCGAGCATCTCGGTGGCCGTCGTCCTGACCGCCTCGGCCGTGGTGGGCGAGCACCTTCTCGGGTTCTTCGGCATCACCATCGCCTCGTTCAGGGTCGGCGGGGCGATCCTCATACTGTTGCTCGCCATATCGATGATGCACGCCGCGACCAGCGGCGAGCGGCAGACCCCCGAAGAGGCGAAGGAGGCCGAGGACAAGGAAAGCATCGCCGTCGTGCCGCTCGCCGTTCCGTTGCTCTCCGGGCCGGGGGCGATCTCGACAACGATCATCTATGCGGCGCAGCGCCCCTCCCTCGTCCACCTGGCGGGCGTCATTGCATGCTGCCTGCTGGTCGCGCTTACGACCTGGATTGCGCTCAGGGCGGCGACCCAGATCGGAAGCCGGCTCGGGAAGATCGGCATCAATGTCGTGATCCGGATCATGGGATTGCTGCTCGCCGCCGTGGCCGTGGAAATTTTTGCGAGCGGCATCGTGGTCCTGCTGCCCGGACTGGGAAAGTGAAGCTCGGCGATCTCCTGTTCCTCCGCGCCGCGCTCGCGCTCCTCGCGACCGTCGATTGAGCGAGTTACGCCAGCCCCGCGCATCGCGGGTCGAACCTCCGCAGCGCGGTTATGGCCGCGCTGGGAGGTATTTCTCGACCACGGCCGCGGCGCGGGCGACTTCGTCGTCGTCGAGCCTGAGCGGCAGGCTTTCGTTCGTCAGCCAGCGCTCGAGGAACTGGAAGTAGTTCGCGCTGCCAAGCACCCCGCTCGTTCCGCCCGGCCAGATCGATTCAGCGCGCATCGCGCCCGCACGCGCCTCGACCACGGTGCGATGCGTCGGACCGTCGGTGAACATGAAATCGTCGGCCGTCTGCGCACGTGTTTTATGCGACGAAGCATCGACGGTCTGGAATCCGCCGTCGGTGGGAATGCCGCGCACCCCGGCGAGCGGCGCAGGGAAGGCGCCACCGGCGGGCGGGATGCTGAACGGCCCGCCAAGCGGATGCGCGAACACGATCCAATGCAGTCGTCCCCAGCGATAGTCGCTCTGGCTGGTTGAAGCGAAGAACGCCGGGCCCGCCAGGAGATCCAGCCCCTGCCGCAAGCTCCTGAGAATCACGAAGTCGCGCCGGTCGTCGGCGGATGCCATTCCCGGCACGGCGAAGAAATCGATCCCGGAAGCGCCTCTCCCCCCATTGGTGCCGAAGTTATCGAGCAGATTGCGCAGCGCGGCGAGGCTGTCCTGGTCGTCGGGCGCCGGCAGGCTTCCAAGCGTGCCATTGATGACGCTCGCGAGCATGCGCGAACGCCAGGCGGCGTAGAGGGACGCCGCGATGCTCGCCTGGACTTCCTCTGCGGAAGGCGACTGGAGCGCACCGGGCTCATCGCCCGCGTCGTAACCTTCTGGAATACCGGTCGGTGTCGAGCCATTCCACCGGCGCAACCGTCCGACTGCTTCCGCCACGCCGGCGTCGGAGGCGAGCGCGCGCAATTGCGCGTCGGCGGCCGGATTGGACAACGCGCGGTCGAACGCTCCGACGATGTACGGAGCGAACACCTCGCCATCGCGCACGACTACATCGGCCTGGATCGCCTGCATTTCCTCGAACGACACGCGCTGATCGCCGGTTTCGAGGAGCTCGCGCAGCCTCCGGTCGATGCGCGCGGCGCGGAAGCCCCGGTTCCACGAATACGCCAGGTAATAGAGCCCGCCGCCCGGGCGCAGCTGGTTGAGCGGATTGTTGTCGCGCGTCACTCCGGCCGGGTCATTGTTGCCGTTGACGAAATATCCCGCCGGGGGATTCTCGATCTGCGGCAGCTCGGCGAAAGGCAATATTTCATATGCGCTCGCCTGGTGGGGCTGGCGATTTGTCACCGGCAGCCACTCGTTTCCACCCTGCCCATTGCGCACCAGCCACGGCGGCGCGCCGCTGACTGCGCCTGCCTGCAAATCCTCGCGCACCGGAACCTCGCCCGAGGTGAAGTAGGCAATGTTGCCGCGCACGTCGGCGTAGACGAAATTCTGCGAGCCGACATCGAAACGCTGCAGCGCGTCCTTGAAATCCTCGAGGTTGCGCGCGCCGTTGATCATCAAAAACGCCTCGAGCTCCTGCGTGGGACCGAAACCGACGTATTGCACGCTCAACGCCGCGCCGGTCTCGGGATTGAAGGAAATGATCGGTCCTCCGTCGCGACGCGGCATGACAAGCGTGAAAGCCGGAACGCCCGCGGTAATGACGCGTACAGTGCCACCGTCGTTGACGCGGAATGTTTCCGGAATGGCAATGAGCGGCTCGAGCGCACCGCGATAGACAGTGAAGAGCCTGCCGGACGCGGGGTTTACAGGGTCGGGGACAACCTGCTCGGCGAACGTGTCGGTCACGTCAACCAGGTTGTTGGTCGATCCCCAGGCGATCCAGCGGTTGTACCCGTGGATGACGCCCGGCACGCCGGCAAAGGTGCTGCCGAACACCGGCTCGCCGCCGCTCTCCAGGCCCATGGGATAGAACGTTGAAGGCGTGCCGAGCGCGAGGTGCGGATCGTTCGCAATGAGCGGACGCCCGTCTCGCGTGAGCGACCCTGAGACCGCCCAGAGGTTCGAGCTGCCGCGCGCCTCGCGGTCCAGGATGCCGCGGAAGACCGGAATGTCGCGCACGCGCTCGAGATATTCCTGCATCAGCTTGAGCGCGTGCTCGTCAGGCATGGCTTCGTGCGCCCGTTCCATGCCGCGCTGCTCATCGTTGCGCTCGTCGCCACGCGCGCGCGCGATCACGGCGTCCGGAACGGTAGAGTTGGGCTCAAATCCGGCGGAACGCCAAAGGTCCTGCGAGAAGAGCTTCACCCCGGCATCCAAGCCGAGCGCAGCCACATAGGACTGGAAGGCCACGGTGCGCGCGATGTCGAGCTCGAAAGCAAGCGAAAACGCGATCAACTTGGCAATCACGATGCTGTCGACCGGCGTCCACGGCGCTATCTGCCGCAACGCCAGCGCGCCGTATTCGGGCGGCAGCGAAGTCTGCGCCTGAAGGCGCGCGTTGACGCCTTCGGCATAGGCCTCGAGCGCGGCGCGCAGGCGCGGCGAGGCTGCGTCATAAGAACGCTGCGCGGCTCGCCGCAGCCCCAGGGTGCGCAGCTGCACATCGCTAGTGAGCGCCGCGGCGCCGAGCACTTCGGCGAGGGTTCCGCTCGCAAGACGCCGGTTGTAGTCCATCTGGAAAAGCCGATCGCGCGCATGCACCCAGCCCTGCATGAAATACAGGTCGTGCGCGTTGCTTGCCCGCACATGGGATATTCCCTCGTCGTCCACGGTGACCTTGGCGGGTTCGCGCAGCCCGGCAAGGCTTTGCGGACTGCCGACCGCGGAATCTCCCGCGAAGGCGGCGGTGGTCATGCAAAACGACGCAGCTAAATGCGCGACGCAAAGCGCGAGAAATCGCAACATGGTTGTCTCCCTCCGGTTGTTGATCGCAGCCTAGCATTGACGCGGCGTTGCGCACATCCCATGTTTATGGGATGCGCTCGCGTTGCTCAACGGGATGCGTGCTCAGGCGAGTCACGCCAGCGCCTGCTTCACCCGCTCCGGCGTGAAAGGCAGCGCGCGCAGGCGCCTGCCCGTCGCGTGGGCGACGGCGTTGGCGATCGCCGCTGCGGCCGGCCCTTGAGAGCCTTCGCCCACGCCGAGGAAACGCTCTTCGGGGCGATCGAGCAGCACCACCTCGACTTGCGGCACGTCCCCGAAATGAATGATCGGGTAGTCCGCCCAGGAGCGCGTCGTGACGCGCGTGCGGTCGTAGCGCACCGACTCCAAGAGGGTCCAGCTCGCCGACTGGATGATCCCGCCCTCGATCTGGTTCGTGACGCCGTCGGGGTTGACGATCTGCCCGGCATCGACCGCCGCCACCGCGCGGGTGACGCGCACCTTGCCGCTCGTGCGATCGACTTCGACATCGGCGGCCACCGCGACATAGCAGGCGAGATTCTTGTACTTGGCGAACGCGAAGCCGCGCCCGCGCTCACCGTCCCCCTTCGCGTTCGGCCGCCAGCCGGCGCGCTGCGCCGCGGCCTCGATCACCGCGCGAGCACGCGGGTCCTTCAGGTGCCGCAG
>DASPWT010000202.1:0-2748 GCA_035637655.1 Burkholderiales bacterium
CCGCCGCCGCCTCGGAAGGCGTCGCCAGCCCGAACACGATCGAGCCCAGCACCGCCAGGATCATCAGCGCCAGCGGAAAGAACGAGGTGAGCAGCATCTTGAATACTTCCAGCCGCTCCCAGCTCCACAGCCAGTAGATGAGCACTATGATGGCGATACCGACCGCGAACGTGATCCAGAGCCAGATGGGTACCGGTAGCCGTTCGGATTCTGCGGTCGCCGGGGTTTTCGCGGCCGCGGCGCCTGCTTGAGGAGCGGTCTTCGACGACTCGGCTGGAGATTCGTTGATCCCGGATTCTTCCGGCTCCTGCATACCGATGAGGCCCGTTGATGCCTCCCTTTCCGGTTCAGGCGCCGCGATGAGGCCCCCGGCCTCGATCAGCCCGGCCGTGCTGGCCTCGACTTCGGGCGCAGTCGTCGCGCGATAGGTGGCGCCCAGCAATGCCGCAATGAAGAGCGCCGGCACCAGCGTGACGACCAGCTGCGCGAGCACAGTGCGCTTCGCGACGCCGGCGCTGTCGCCGATCGCCGCGCGCCACAGCCCGACCAGCGCGTTTTTGCCGCGCGACGCCAGTGTCTGCGCGAAGCTCGGAAGCTCCACGCGCCGTTCGCTCTCTGCGAGCGGCGGCATGAGCCTGGGTTTCCATTTCGCGAGCACGATGATGTAACCGATATAAAGCCCCGCGAGCATGAAGCCGGGGAGGAAGGCGCCGGCGTAGAGCTGCACGACCGATACGCCGGCGACGGCGCCATAGACGATCAGCAGCACCGAGGGCGGGATCAGGATGCCGAGGCAGCCGCCCGCGGTCACCGAGCCCGCCGCCACCTTGATGTTGTAGCCAGCCTTGAGCATCGCGGGAAATGCGAGCAGTCCCATCAGCGTCACCACCGCGCCGACGATGCCGGTGGCGGTCGCGAAGATCGCGCAGGTGACGATGGTCGCCACGGCGAGCGACCCGGGCAGGCGCGCGGTGGCGAGGTGCAGGCTCCGGAACAAGCGGTCGATCAGCTGCGCCCGCTCGACGAGATAGCCCATGAACAGGAACAGCGGCACCGCGATCAGCACGTCGTTCGACATCACGCCGTAGGTGCGCTGCACGAAGAGGTCGAGCACCCGCCGGTCCGCGGTCGCCGGGTCCACGCTGCGGTAGGCGAGCCAGGCGAAGAACACGCCCATCCCCATGAGCGTGAATGCGGTGGGAAAACCGAGCATGATGCCGACGCAGATCAGCGCGAGCATCATGAGGCCGAGGTGCCCGTTGGTGAGGTGGCCCCAGGGCATGAGCACGATCACCGGAATGATGATGGCCGCCATCAGCGAGAAGCCGAACCACAGCTCCTTGCGCAGCTTCATTTATGGCGCTCCTGCTGCACGACGAACTGGTCGAGCTTCTCGATGTCCTCGTCCTTCACGTGCACCATTTCCTTCAGCTTGTCGACGTCGACTTCCTCGACGTCCGCTTCGCGCGACGGCCAATCGCCTTCTTTCAGACAGATCACGCAGCGGATGATCTCGACGATGCCCTGCACCAGCACGAACGCTCCGGCGAGCGGGATGATCGTCTTGAAGGGATAGACCGGCGGGCCCTCGGAGGTGATGTTCGAATGCTCGTCGATCGCCCAGGACTCGGCGGCGTAGGTGTAGCCGGCCCAGACGAGCGCGATCACGCCCGGAATGAAGAACACGATGTACAGCGTCAGGTCGAGCGCCGCCTGCGCCCGCGGGCTAAAGAAACCGTAGATCACGTCCCCGCGCACGTGGCCGTTCTTCGCGAGGGTATAGGCGCCGGCCATCATGAACAGCGTCCCGTACATCATGATCATCGCGTCGAAGGCCCAGGCGCGCGGGTGGTCCAGAACGTAGCGCGAGAACACTTCCCAGCTGACGTGCAGGGTGAGCGCCACGATGAACCACGAGAAGGCTTGCCCCACCCAGGTGCTTATCTTGTCGACAAAGAGCAGTACTTTTTGCATGGCTGAAATCCTGCGGCGATAGGGCGGCGGAGGGAGTTTATTCCGCCGATCCTGTCACCTCTCTGACGGGGATCAAAAAAAACACCATCCGGTCGGCCGGATGGTGCTCCCACGTACGCTCGCCGTCAGGCCTTCTTGGCGGCCGGTTTCTTGCCGAAGTAGTAGTTGTACGCCATGCGCGCGCCGACCTGGGTGTCGAGATACCAGCGCACCGTCCTCTCCGCATACTTTTTCTGGGATTCGGTGATCTCCTTCCACATCGGGTTCTCGGCCGACTTCTTCTTGTCGACCTGGTCAAAGACTTCGAGCTGCTTCTGCAGCACCGAGTCCGGGGTCTTGTAGAACCTCACCTTGTCCTTGGTCTGCAGCTCGATGTAGTCCTGCGAGTAGCGGTTGATCGCCTTCCACGACATGTCGGCGGAAGCGGCCTCCACGGCGTTCTCGATGATCGCCTTCATCTTGCCCGGCAGCGCGTCGAACTTGGTCTTGTTGAACGTGATCTCGAACTGCTCGCCGTTCTGGTGGTAGCTCTGCAGCATGCAAATCTTGGACACGTCGGGAAAGCCGAGGATGCGGTCGGAAGTCGCGTTGTTGAACTCCGCGGCGTCGAGCAGCCCGCGGTCGATCGCCGGCACGATCTCGCCGCCGGGCAGCGCGTTCACCGCCGCGCCCATTCCGGTGAACAGGTCGATCGAGATGCCCACGGTGCGGTACTTCATGCCCTTGAAATCGTCCGGCTTGGTGATCGGCTTCTTGAACCAGCCGAGCGGCTGC
>DASPWT010000203.1:0-4535 GCA_035637655.1 Burkholderiales bacterium
GGCCTTGACCGGGTCCTTGACGTTCTCGACCTTGTCGAAGGGAACGTTGACCAGCTCGCCGCCGACTCTCTGCACGCGGCGTATGTAGATGTTCTGCACCACGTCGCGCGTTTCGGGATCGATGGACATCGGGCCGCGCGGGCTTTCCCACTTCAGGCCCTTGGCGGCGGCGATCAGGGAATCGCCGTCGGCCTTGCCGGCGGTCTTCTTGAGCGCTTCGTAGATGACGTGCATGCCGTCGTAGCCGCCGATCGAGAAAAAGTCCGGGTTGCGTCCGTGCATTTCGTTGAAGACCTTCACGAACTCGCGGTTGCGTGCGTTGTCGGCCTTGTAGTCGTAGTGCCAGGCCGTGATGATGCCGAGGCTCGCGTCGCCCATGCTCTTCAGCGCCGCTTCCGCCGTGGTCTCACCCGAGCCGAGGATCTTGGTCTTCTTCGGATCGATACCGCGCTCGGCAAGCGCCTTGCCGAGGGCCGCCGGCTGCGCACCGCCCGGTACGAAGATCACGATCGATTCCGGGCTGAGGTCCTTGGCGCGCTGGATGAAGGCCGCGAAATCAGGGTTGGCCACCGGGAAGCGCACCGAGCCGATCACTTCGCCGCCGCCCGCCTTGAAGGCGTTGAGGAACGCGCCTTCGAAATCGTGGCCCGGGCCGTAGTCAGTCACCATCGAATAGGTCTTCCTCACGCCCGTCCTGGCCGCCCAGGCACCGAAGGTTTCCGCGACCTGCGGGAGCGTGACCGACGAGCGCACCAGGTAGGGCGACTTGGTCGTGATGATCGAAGTCGCCGCGTTCATCACCACCATGAACTTCTTCGCTTCCGCCGAAACGTCCGCCGCGGCGAGCGCGTTGGGCGTCAGCACGAAGCCCGCGAGGATGTCCACCTTGTCGCGCACGATCAGCTCCTGCGCGAGGCGCTTGGCGAGGTCGGGCGCGACGCCGCCGGTGTCGCGGCGGATGATCTCGATCCTGCGGCCGGCGACCGTGTCTCCGAACTGCTTCATGTAGGTCTTGACGCCGTTGTCGAGCTGGGCGCCGGCGTCGGCGAACTGGCCGGTGAGCGTCAGGATCATGCCGATCTTGACGGTCTGCGCGGGCGCCGAAGACGCGGCGAGGAGCGCGAGCGTCGCAACTGCGGGGGCGAATATTCGATTCATGGCATTCCTCCTCCGGAGTTACCATAGCAAGGCGGGCAGGGCACCGCAAGTTGGGACACTGCCCACCCGCTCCGATTCGCCAAGGGACCCCGGCCATGACCAGGAAACCCCCGTTTCGCGCCGACCAGGTCGGCAGCCTGCTACGCCCGAAACAACTGGTCGAAGCGCGCGACAGGGCGGCGAAGGGGACGATCAGCGCGGCGCAGCTGCGCCGGATCGAGGACCGCTCGATCCGCGACGCGGTGAAGATGCAGGAGGCGGCAGGGCTGCGCGCCGTGACTGACGGCGAGTTCCGCCGCGCCTTCTGGCATACCGATTTCCTCACCGGCATCGAGGGAATCGTGGCCACCAGGACCGACTATTCAGTGGCGTTCAAGGGCGAAGGGGGCGAGACCGCGGGCACCTCCACGATGATGGTCGTGAAGAGCAAGGTGAAGCGCGCTAAGCCGATCATGGTGGACCACTTCGCCTACCTCAAGTCGGTGGCGAAGCAGACGCCCAAGTTCTGCATCCCTTCGCCGACCTATCTGCACATGCGCGGCGGCAAGCGCATCGTCCCGCCGGGCGTCTACGCCGACATGGAGGAGTTCTGGACCGACATCGTGCGCGCCTACCGCGAGGAGATCCGCGACCTTGCCGCCGCCGGCTGCGACTACCTTCAGCTCGACGACGTGACCGTCGCCTGCCTGTGCGACAAGGACATCCGCGCCCAGGTAAAGGCGGACGGCGAGGACCCGGACAAGCTGCCGGCGAAGTACGCGAGCGTCGTCAACGCCATCCTCGCCGATCGACCGGCGTCGCTCAGCGTCACCATGCACACCTGCCGCGGCAATCACATGAGCATGTGGATGGCCTCGGGCGGATACGACGCGGTGGCAGAAACGGCATTCGGCGGGACCGCCGTGGACGGATTCTTTCTCGAGTACGACACCGAGCGCGCGGGCGGCTTCGAGCCGCTGCGCTTCGTGCCGAAGGGGAAGAAGGTGGTGCTGGGCCTCGTCAGCACCAAGAAGCCGGAGCTCGAGTCCAAGGACGAGCTCAAGCGGCGCATCGAGGCGGCGGCGAAGTTCGTGCCGCTGGAGAACCTGTGCCTTTCCCCGCAGTGCGGGTTCGCGAGCACGCATTTCGGCAACCGCATCACCGCCGACGACCAGCGCAGGAAGCTGGAGCTGGTGGTGCAGGTTGCCGAGGAAGTGTGGGGCAGCGCCTGAGAGGGCGGTGTAACGGTATCTCGAATCCTCGGGATTACTTTTTCCGCCCGAATTTCCCGGTGAGCCTCGCCTTGCCGATCGCGTTCGCATTGATCATATAGCCGGCGAGGGATGCGGTCGAGCCGCCAACATCCAGTTTCTCGGTTTTGAGCGCATACAACGTGAAGTTGTAGCGGTGCGGCTTGTCGCCCACCGGCGGACAGGGGCCGCCCCAGCCCGGGCCGCCGAAATCGGTGTTGATCTGCGCGGCGCCCATGGGGAGGCTGGAGCCGTCGGCTCTGCCCGCGTCCTTCGCGAGCCCGGTCGTGCTCGCCGGAATATTCACCACCACCCAGTGCCACCAACCGGCGCCGCCCGTGGGGGCGTCGGGGTCGTGCACGAGCAGCGCGAAGCTCTGGGTGTCCGCTGGCGCGCCCGACCACCTGAGCGCGGGCGAGATGTTCTGGCCCGAGCAGCCGAAGCCGTTGAAGACCTGTTCCAGGGCGATCGGGCCGTTCGGCCGGATATCGGGGCTCGTCAACTTGAATTGAGGGCGCGTCGCGCCCTTCTTGCGGGATTTGCGTGCCATCGTCTCCTCCGTGCGGATGAGAGGGGAATGCGATTGTAGCGAAGCGGCTGCCGGGCTGCATTTATAATCCGGCGAGAGTCACATCCTGGTGAATCCACGGAGGACGCATGTCGAAACTCACCCTGAAGCAAGCCAATACCCTTATCGAAAAAGCGCTGGAGCGGGCGAGGGCAATGAAAATCAAGCCGATCGCGGTGGTCGTGCTCGACGACGCCGGCCACGTCAAGGCCGCGCAGCGCGAGGACGGGGCGAGCATGTTCCGCTTCGACGTGGCGCTCGGAAAGGCGTGGGCCTCGGTCGCGATGGGCGTCTCCAGCCGCGCGCTTCTCAAGCGCGCCAAGGACAATCCGAATTTCTTCGTTGCTCTCGCCGCGACCGCGAAAGGAAAGTTCCTGCCGCAGACGGGCGGCGTGCTGATCAGGAACGAAAAAGGCGAGATCCTCGGCGCCGCCGGAGCGAGCGGCGGAACGGGCGAAGAGGACGAGGAAGCCTGCGTTTCGGGGATTCAGGCGGCCGGGCTGATCGCGGACGCGGCGGGTTGAGCTGGAAAATGACGCACGCCGCGTTGTTCCCGCTCGTCGTGGCTTGCTCGCTCGCCGCGTCCGGGGCTTCGCGCGCGCAGCCGCTCGATGTCGCCGGGCTGGCCCTGTACGAGGGCGGCGATCGCGAACAGCGTCTCGTGAAGGGCGCGCGGGCCGAGGGCGAAATCAACCTCTACTCCTCGCTCGTGGTCGAGGATCTCAATGCGCTCGCCGCGGCCTTTCAAAAGCGATACGGCGTGAAGCTGAAATTCTGGCGCGCCGGCTCCGAGAAGATGGTGCAGCGCATCGTCACCGAGGCGCGGGCCGGCCGCTTCGACTTCGACGTCGTCGAGACGAACGGCCCAGAGCTCGAATCGCTCCACCGCGAAAAGCTGCTGCAAAAGGCGGTGTCGCCGCGTTTTCCCGAGCTCATGCCCGAGGCGGTCAGGGCGCACCGCGAATGGGTCGGGACCCGCCTCAACCTGTTCGTCCACGCCTACAACACCAGGCTGGTGAAGAAAGAGGAGCTGCCGAAGTCGTATCAGGACTTTCTTCAACCCCGGTGGAAAGGGCGGCTGGGGATCGAGGCCGAAGACGTCGACTGGTTCGCGACGGTGGTCAAGGAACTCGGGGAGGACAGGGGTCTGAAACTGTTCCGCGAGATCGTTGCGAGGAACGGCCTCTCGGTGCGCAAGGGGCATACGCTGCTCGCCGGGCTCGTCGCCACGGGCGAGGTGCCTTTCGCGCTCACGCTCTACAACCACAACGCGGAGAAGCTGAAGCAGAGGGGCGCACCCGTGGACTGGTACGCGATCCAGCCGGCGATCGCGCGGGTCAACGGCGTCGCGCTCTCGAGGAAACCGGCGCATCCGCATGCCGCGGTGCTGTTCTACGATTTCATGCTCGGCGAGGGGCAGGAGATCCTGGTCCAGGGGAATTACGTGCCGACCAACCGCAAGGCGGATCGCGGCGCTGCGATAGCGGCGCGGCTGAAATTCGTCGATCCCGCGGCGATGCTGGACGAGAGCGCGAAGTGGGAAAAGCTCTACGCCGAGATCATCACGCGGCAGTCGAAAT
>DASPWT010000204.1:0-6265 GCA_035637655.1 Burkholderiales bacterium
GACTACGTCGGACGCTTCATACCGGAATTCTCCGTGCCCCCTTTGTTCGGCATGCCGATGGTGCGAAGGATCGTGGAGCGCCGGTTCCGCGCCATGGTCGAGGAGATCGTGCGGCGCGACGCGCTCGCGCGCAGCCGGCCGAAGGATTGAGAGGTCCCCCGGCCGGCTCGCGCTTGCGCAAGCGGATCAGAACTTGTAGAGACCCTGCAGGGCGATCGTCATCAGGCTCTTGCTCGTCCCGCCGCTGAAGTCCGTGAATACCGCGTTGGTCGCCTGGTCGCGGCGCAGCTCGGCACGGGCCTCGAAGTTGTCGGCGGCCAGGTAGGCGCCCGTCGCGGTCACTTCCCGGTACTTCGTGCCGGCGACGCCGAAGCGGATGCCGTCCTTGTCGTCGAAGTTCTCGACACGCAGCGCGCCGCGGATCCTGCGCGTGAACATGTAGCTGCCGTAAAGTGCCGCACCGGTGTACTTCGCGCTGGTTGTGCCACCGCCAGCGGGGACGTCCTGGCTGACGTTGAGCAGCTCCGCGCCCACGTTTATGGCATCGCTGATGCTGTAGGAGCCGGTCGCGTTGACGCTGGTGCGGGTGCCGTTGATCGTCGGCGCCAGCGGCGGCGACGGTTCTTTGCCTGAGTAAGCCGAAACGCTGATGTTCAGCGGCCTGATGGGGTTGAGCGTCGCGCCGAGCTCGACGGTCTTGCTGCGGTTCTGGTCCTGGATCTGGTCCCAACCGTTGTTGACCCCTCCGATGAGGCTCACCGTGTCGCTCAGCGCCCAAGTGGCGCGCACCCCGGTGTGGGTGAAGGGAATCGCGCCGAACAGGATCGAGCGCGAGACATTGGTGTTGCTCGGGCTCCAGATCACCTCGGTTCCGTGCAGGGTGGCGAACTTGCCCGCGATCACGGTCAAGGCCTTGTCTGCGTATTGCGCGTAGGCCTGGGTGACGTCGAACAGCGATGCGCTTGTATCAGGGAAGGAATGGATCACCTGGGCGTCGCTGCCGACGGTGAGGTTGACCAGACCCCCGAAGCCCGACCTCGGCAGCTTGGAGACGCTGAGCCCGAACTGATGCAGGTCGAACGAGTTGTTCTGGCTGTCGAACACCCGGGTCGAAACCCCGCCTTCGATGTCCCTGTCCGCGCGCGAGTACCCGACATCGATGTACCCGTTCACGGTGATGCCCGAGGCGTCGAGCACCTGCGAGAGGGTGGGGGCCCTGGCCGCCTGGGCCAGCGCTAACGAGGGAGCCGCGAACGCGGCCGAAACTGCTGTTGCGATGAGAAGCTTCTTCATGGAGCGTCCTTTCGTGGGTGGGAAAAATACTCCGCTGCCTTTTTATTTCGGTTTCAAACCTGCCAGGCTGCTTGATGCCGGGTCGCACCGGACTTTCGCCCGAAACGCCCTCCCCCTACTTGCCTGATCCCGACCAACGTACCTGGTTTCGCTCGTGCTGCACTCCTCAAGAATGTGAAATAGTCCCGGGCCGCGACCCGGAATCGGCGCAAGGATAGACCAAAAGGCGATTTTTTCCAACTGCCGCATTGCGGCGGCCCTCTCAAGCGGGGGGCTGTTATGATGGAATGATGGATGCGTTTTCAGCCCTGCCTGGCAGGGCGGTCACGGACCGGGGCCGCATTCTGACAGAATGCTGAATCCGGCCGGCGTGCTTCCACCTCAAAGCGCAAGAAAGTCCAGCGTGAATTTACACGTCTCCACCTACAACATCCACAAGGGTTTCTCGCAGTTCAACCGCCGCATGATGATCCACGAGTTGCGCGACCATCTGCGCCTGCTCGACGCGGACATCATTTTCCTGCAGGAGGTGCTGGGGCAACACCGCCGCCACGCCGCGCGATTCGAGGACTGGCCCGACGAGCCTCAATACGAATTCCTCGCGCGCCAGGTGTGGAACGACTACGCCTACGGCCGCAACTCCGTCTACGATCACGGCCATCACGGCAACGCCATCCTCAGCCGCTATCCGATCCTGCGCGCCGAGAACCAGGACGTCTCGGCCCACGGGCTGGAGCGCCGCGGACTCCTGCATTGCGAGATCGGGATTCCGGACCTCGGTGAGCCGCTGCACTGCGTCTGCCTGCACCTCGCGCTGCACGAGCGGGGCCGGCGCCACCAGGTCGGCGCGCTGATCGAGCGGCTGGAGCGCGAGGTGCCGTGGCGCGCGCCGCTCCTGGTCGCGGGCGACTTCAACGACTGGCGCAACCTCGCCGGCAAGCGCCTCGCCGATGCGCTCGGCCTGCGCGAGGCGCTCGCCGACCATTGGGGGAGGCCCGCGCGCAGTTTTCCGAGCGCGTTTCCGATGCTGCGCCTGGACCGCATCTACGTGCGCGGTTTCCGCGTGAACCACACCGAGATCCATCGCGGTCCTTCATGGTCGCGGCTTTCGGACCACGCCGCGCTTTCGGCTCACCTGCAGCTCGAGTGATCGCCTGAATGGCGGTCGAGTTCCTGCCCGGAAACCGCCTGACGCTGCTGCGCTCGGGCGTGGAGTATTTCCCCGCGCTCGAGGCCGCGATCCGCGAGGCGCAGCGCGAGATCTTCCTCGAGACCTACATCTACGCCGGCGACGCCACCGGGCGGCGCATCACGCGCGCGCTTTGCGAAGCCGCTTCGCGCGGCCTCGCGGTGCACCTGCTCCTCGACGGATTCGGCTCGAGGGACATGCCGGCGGAGTTCGTGCGCGAGCTGCGCGATGCCGGCGCGCGACTGCTGGTGTTCCGCCCGGAGATCTGGCGCTTCCGCTTCCGGCGCGACCGGCTGCGGCGCATGCACCGCAAGATCGCGGCGGCGGACGGGCGCGTCGCCTTCGTCGGCGGCATCAACATCATCGACGACATGGACACGCCGCGGCAGAAACCGCCGCGCTACGACTACGCCGTGAAGATCGAGGGGCCGCTGGTCGCGCCGGTCCGGGAAGCCGCGGTCCAGCTGTGGAACCGCATCGCGCTGGCGAGGCTCAAGCACGGTTGGCGCGTCAGCCACCCGGTCCCGCCGCACGTAGCGCACGCGGGCAGCGAGCGCGCGGCGCTCGTCGTGCGCGACAACCTGCACCACCGGCGCGACATCGAGGAAGCCTATCTCGCGGCGATCGAGTCCGCACAGCAGGAGATCATCATCGCGAGCGCCTATTTCTTCCCCGGGACGCGTTTTCGCCGGGCGCTCGCTCGCGCCGCCGCGCGGCGCGTGCGCGTGGTGCTGCTGCTCCAGGGGCGCGTCGAGTACGTGCTGCTGCACTACGCTTCGCACGCCCTCTACGGTCCGCTGCTCGAGGCGGGTGTGGAGATCTACGAGTACCACCGGAGCTTCATGCACGCCAAGGTCGCGGTGATCGACGGCCACTGGGCGACGGTGGGCTCCTCCAACATCGATCCGTTCAGCCTGATGCTCGCACGCGAGGCGAACGTGGTGGTCGAGGACCGCCGCTTCGCCGCCGAACTGCGCGCCAAGCTCCGCGCCGACATGGAGCAGGGCGCGCGCGTGGTGGCGAAGACGCGCTGGTTCAGGCAGCCCCTCTGGCGGCGCATTCCCAACTGGATCGGCTACGGGCTGGCGCGCTTCACCATGGGCATGTTCGGTGTCGGCGGGCGGTTTTGACGGAGCCCGCTTTGACGACCTCTTTGCGGCGCGGGTAGAGTAGGGGGGCGCAGCCGTTCGGCTCGTCCGGGAGGAGGAGTGTCCGCATGCCCAAGTATTCAACCGAAGCCATCCGCACCATCGCGCTCGTCGGCCATACCGGTGCGGGCAAAACCACGCTCGCGGAGGCGCTGCTCGCCAAGGCTGGAGCGATCGCCTCGGCCGGCAGCGTCGAGAAAGGCAACACGGTCTGCGATTTCGATCCGCTGGAAAAGGAGTACAAGCACTCGCTCAACTCTGCGCTCGTCAACTTCGCCTGGAAGAACGTCCACGTCCACCTGATCGATACGCCCGGGTCGCCGGACTTCATGGGGCAGGCGATCGGCGCGCTCGCCGCGGTCGAGACCGCGGTGGTCGTGGTGAACGCCGAGACTGGAATTCAGCTCGCCACCGACCGCATGCTCAAGTGGGCGGCGAAGCGGAACCTCTGCCGCATGATCGTGATCAACCGCATCGACGCGGAGAACGCCGATCTTCAGTCGATGCTCACCCGCATCCAGCAGGCGGTCGGACGCGAATGCCTGCCGATCAACCTCCCCGCGAAAGGCGGGAAGGACGTGGTGGACTGCTTCTTCAATCCCGACGGCGAAGCGGATTTCTCCTCGGTCAAGGAAGCGCACTCGGCGCTCGTCGACCAGGTCGTCGAAGTCGACGAAGCGCTGATGGAGAAGTACCTCGAGCAGGGTGAGGTGAGCCCCGAGCAGCTGCACGCGCCTTTCGAAAAAGCGCTGCGCGAGGGGCACCTCATCCCCGTGTGTTTTACTTCCGCCAGGAACGGCGCGGGCATAGCCGCACTGCTCGACATCTTCGTCAGTCTCGCGCCGAACGCGACCGAGGGCAACGCGCCGCCGTTTTTAAAAGGCGAAGGGGCGGAGGCGCAGGAGTTCTACGCCGTGCCCGGCCCCAAGGCGCACGTGCTCGCGCACGTGTTCAAGGTGGTGATCGACCCCTTTATCGGAAAGGTGGGCATCTTCCGCGTGCACCAGGGGACGATCACTCCGAACACGCCGCTCTTCGTCGGCGACGGCCGGCGTCCCTTCAAGGTCGGGCACCTGTTCACCGTGCAGGGCAAGGACTACGTCGAGACCGATGCGCTCGTGCCGGGAGACTTGGGCGCCGTGACCAAGGTCGAGGAGATCGAGTTCGACCGGGTGCTGCACGATTCGCACGACGAGGACCACATCCATCTGCGCCCGCTCGAATTCCCCGTGCCGATGCACGGCATCGCGGTCGAGACCAAGAAAAAAGGCGACGAGCAGCGCCTCTTCGAAGTGCTGCACAAACTCGAGATGGAGGACCCGTGCTTCAAGCTCGAGCGCCACGCGACCACCAACGAGACGGTGATCCGCGGCCTGGGCGACCTGCACATGCGCGTCAAGCTCGACAAGATGCTGCAGCAGTACAAGATGGAGCTCTCGACCAAACCGCCCAAGATCCCGTACCGCGAGACGATCACGCGCCTGGCCGAAGGGCATTGCCGCCACAAGAAGCAGACGGGCGGCGCCGGGCAGTTCGGCGAAGTGTTCCTCCGCGTCGAACCCCTTCCCCGCGGCAAAGGCTACGAATTCGTGGACAAAGTGAAAGGGGGCGTCATCCCCAACGTCTTCATCCCGGCGGTGGAGAAGGGCGTGCGGATGGCTCTGGATTCGGGCGTGATCGCGGGCTACCCGGTGCACGACATCCGCGTCACTGTATACGACGGCAAGCACCACGCGGTGGACTCGAAGGAAGTCGCGTTCGTGTCGGCCGGCCGCAAGGCCGTCATCGACGCCTTCGCCAAGGCGGGAGCGATCGTCCTCGAGCCCATCGTCAACATCGAAATCGCCGCGCCCGACAAATTCATGGGCGACCTGACCTCCGACCTCTCCGGCAAGCGCGGGCAGGTGACCGGCACCGACAACGCGGGCGGCGAGCTCACCACCATCAAGGGAATGGCGCCGCTATCGGAGCTTTCCGATTACCAGACGCGGTTGAAGTCCGTCACCGGCGGACAGGGATCGTACTCAATCGATTTTTCCCACTACGCGCCGGTGCCGCCGCACACGCAGGCGCAGCTGGTTTCGAAGCACAAGCAGCCGGTGGAGGAGGAGCAGTAATTGACTACTACTAGTCAGATAGTTGTATAGGAGCAGGAGGGGCGGTGGCAGTACCGTTCAAGACCATTAGACCCGAAGTCATCAGGCTTCGTAATTTCATAATTGGTGATTTGAATTATTTGGTCAAACAGAAGACAGGCGGTAACTATCTCGCCGCCGCATTGATCACTTGCGCGTGTGACGCTCTCTCACATCTTAAGAACGGTAAGGAAAATAAAGGGGAGCTCTTCTTTGCAGAGGTCATCCCTCCCGAATGGCAGCCGCTGGCGCCCGCTCTCTATAGTGCTATTCGAGACGGAATCGTACATTTGTACGATACAAAATTCGTTTGTATAAATTCACAGAAAATCGAGATAGTGATTTCGTGGCGCAAGAAACCACATTTCCACCGTTCCGCTGACGGCAAGCAGATCTACGTCAATGTCAGGAAGTTGGCCTCGGCCTTCAAGGCAGCGGTCAGATCCTTTGAAGCTGACCTGAAGGACAAACCTCAGCTTCGAGAGACTTTTGAGAAGTCT
>DASPWT010000205.1:0-4660 GCA_035637655.1 Burkholderiales bacterium
CCATCTCGCAGACCACGGGGGAGGACTGGACGAACGTCAAGCTGAAACTCTCCACCGGCCAGCCGCGGCTCTCGCCGCAGGGGACCGAGCCGCGTCCGTGGAAGTTGGCCTTGCTCGAACCGCGCGCGAACGTCGGCGCCGTGTCCGAGATGTCCTATCGTGCCGCCGCGGCGCCCGCCGCGCTGATGCGCCAGAAAGCGGACGAGCTCAAGTCCAGGGAGGAAATGCCGCTCGAAGTGCAGACCAGCTTCACCACCGAGTTCGAGGTGCCGGGCGCGGTGAGCCTGCCCTCGGACGGCCGCAAGCTGACCGTGTCGCTCGCGAAGCTTTCGCTCCCGGCGAAAATGCGCCTGCGCGTGGTGCCGAGGCTGGACGCAGCGGCGATCGTCACCGCGGAGGCCGAGCGCCCCGAAGGCGTGTGGCTCGCCGGAGACATCCAGCTCTACCGCGACGGCAACTACGTCGGCGCGACGAGCTGGAATCCGCAGGCCTCCGCGGCGCTGGTGCTCCCGTTCGGCCGCGACAGCCTGGTGCGCGTGGAGGTCGATCGCGCGAAAGACAGGAACGGCTCGGGCGGACTGATCGGGCGGCGCAACGAGCGCGAGGTGAGCGATCTCTACACGCTCACGAGCCATCACAAGGCGCCGGTCGAGCTGCTGGTGCTCGAATCCTCGCCTGTATCGACCAACGATCAGATCAAGGTCGAGGCGAAGTTCGATCCGAAACCCACCGAGGAAAACTGGGAAGAGCGGCAGGGCGTGGTCGCCTGGGCGCGCGCTATCGCGCCGAACCAGACGCTGAAATTCAGCGTGGGCTACGCGATCAGCTATCCGAAGGACGGGGCGGTGGCGGGGCTGCCTTAGCGCCGCGCGCTACCGCTTCTCCGGCGCAATATTCCTGATCGGAGCCGAGAACCTTGCGTGAGCAGCGGGATCAACGGGCCTGTGCCTGATCTTGGTGCTCGCCGGGTCTTTTCCGAGGAAATTGTCGCCCTTCCAGTTCTTCGAAGGCCTGATGGGCCTGGGAACGAACCCGCCGCCACAGTTTGGACAGACGTTACCCAGGACGCGGTCGACGCAGCTTATGCAGAACGTGCACTCATAAGTGCAAATGCGCGCTTCGAGCGAGTCCGGTGACAGGGCCTTGTTGCAGTGTTCGCATGTCGGGCGCAGCTCTAGCATGGTGTTCCCCATGGAAAACTAAACGCCAAGCTCAGCGCTGGCCGCGGAGCCCGGGCGTCCAGGATAGCGGAGAGTTGGCGCCTCGCGCTCGCGGCGCACCGCCCTTGTGAGTAGAGATTCCGGTTGATACACTCAAACGCCATCCCCAGGTCACGCCAACCGCGCAAGGAGAACACGATGTTCCGGACAATCCGCTCTGCTTTTTTGCTGCTGCTCCTCATCCCCTTCTCCGCCAGCGCAGGAGTGACTTGCGCGGACGTGCTCAAGGCTCTCGGGAGGCGTCTCGCGGACGTCAACTGCTTCGTCAGCACGGACCTCACCACCAACAATCCGCTGACAACTCCGGCCGACAACTCGCTGCCGAGGGTACCGCCAGGCGCTTTCACGCCCACCTTCGATCGCGGCGTGATCGCGCCCAGCGCCGCCCACCGCACCCCGATCACGAAAACGGTTCCGGGCCTGCAGCTCAACGCGCGCATCGCCTCGGACCCCACCGGCCAGGCGCGATTTCTGCTGCGTCTTCCGAACGACTGGAACGGCCGGCTGGTGGTCGCGGGCGCCTCCGGCACGCGCAGCGAGTTCAACGGCGATTTCGCCTGGAGCGATTACGTCGTGCAGCAGGGCTACGCCTACGCCTCGCAGAACAAGGGCGTGCTGAACCTTTTCGTCGTCGCAACGAACAGTGTGACGCCTCCCGCAGACCCGCTGGCCTGCAGACTCAACCCGTCTTCCGCTTTTTGGGTGCATTTCTACGACAACGATCCCCTCCAGCCTTTCACCCGCTGGGCGGAATTCATGATCAAGGCGGCGCAGCTCGCCCGGGACGGCGTGAAGGCGGGCTACGGCCGCTCGCCGCGTTACACCTACGCGGTCGGCACCTCGAACGGCGGCTATCAGGTGCGCGCCGTTGAGCTGGCGCCGGAGCTCTTCGACGGCGGCGTCGATTGGGAAGGCACCTTCGTCGACGAGCATGCGCCCAATATCCTGACCGACTTGCCTCCGGCCATACTGAACTTTCCGGACTACGTTGCCTCCGGATTCGATCCCGCGAGCACCGCTGCGAAGAACATCGTGGCCGCCGGCTATCCGCCCGACATCGTCGCCGCGCCGCTGACGATGTGGAATCGATATTCGAACTCGTTCTGGGAGGTGACGCAGTGCCAGTGGCAGAAGCGGCTCGATCCCGCCTACGACACCTATGGAAGCGGCACCGGAACCTACAATTACGTGAGCCGCCTTTCGTTCTCCGACGTCGGCGCACAGTTCGCCGCCTTCGCCACGACGGGGAAGATCCGGCGTCCCCTCATCACCGTCGCCGGCACGATGGACGCATTGCTGCCGATCGACCACCACGCGCGCGCCTACGCGCGCAAGGTCGCGGCCGCGTCAAAGCACGAGCGGGACGACGACCGGCCTGCGTATCGTCTGTACGAGATCCAGAACGGCAACCATATCGAAACGTACCAGGATTTTTTCCCGCAGCTCGAGCTGATCGAGCCGCACGCGCAGCGCGCCTTCGATCTGCTCGTGCGGCAGGTGGAGCACAACGTGGCTCTGCCCCCCGACCAGTGCGTTGCGCGCAGCGGCGCCATCACCGACTCGCCGGAGCAGGCGGGGCATTGCGCGAGTCTGTTCGTGCCCTGAGGCGATTCAACGCTGCCCGCCCGGCAGCTTGGCGCGCAGGTCGCGCAGCTCCGCTTCGAGGTCGCGGACGCGCTCGAGCAGCGTGACCGCCAGGGCGACTCCGGGCGGATCCAGCTCGAAGTCCTTGCGCAGGCGGAACGCGCTGCGCGCAACGACCAGCCGGTCCGCGCCGAAGGTCCAGCGCCGCGCATCCGGGTCGGTCGGCGCGAGCGCGCCGCAGTCGACCAGCTCGCGCAGCTCGGTTTCGGACAGCCCCGACAGCTCGCAGAGCTCTTCTAGCAGGAGCTCATGCTGCTCGTCCAGCCACATCGCCTGTTCGATTTTCACTTCGCAGCCTCCTGCTCGAAATGCCCGCGCGGGTTGAATGTCGAGGCCGCGGCAAGCTCCCTGAACAGCGCTCGCTCGCGCTCGTTCGTCACGGTCGGCACCGCGATCTGGACGATCGCGAAGAGGTCGCCTTCTCCCCCGTGCGGCTTGGGGAGGCCGCGCCCGGCGAGCCGCAGTTGCCGGCCTGCGTGCGTTCCCGGCGGCACCTTGAGGCGCACCGATCCGCCCAGCGTGGGCACCTGCACGCTCGTGCCGAGAACGGCTTCCCACGGCGCGAGCGGCAGATCGAGGTAGAGATCGTGGCCGCTCACGCGAAACAGCCGATGCGGATGCAAAGCGATATCGAGATACAGGTCGCCGTCGCGCCCGCCGTTCAGGCCCTTGCCTCCCTTGCCGGGCAGGCGCAGGCGCTGGCCGTCGGTGGCCCCCTTGGGAATGCGCGCCTTGAAGGCGCGCCGCACGCGGTGCGGGAAACCGTTCTCGTCGTATTCGGGGACGGCGAGCTCGAGGTCCACCTCGGTGCCGCGGTAGGCGTCTTCGAGCGTGATGTGCGCCGTGACCTCGTAGTCCTGCCCGGGCATTCGAATCTTGCCGCCGCCCCGTCCGGCGCGATGCATCCCGCCCGACAGGCCTGAAAACAGATCCCCCAGATCGATATCGTCGAACGAGAACCGGCCGTCGCCGAACTGCCGTTCCCACCCGGGGGGCGGCCGGAACTCCTGCCCGGGTGTGTGGCTGCCCAGCTGATCGTAGGCGGCGCGCTTTTCAGGATCCTTCAGAGTTTCATAGGCTTCGCCGAGCTCTTTGAACTTTTCCTCGGCGCCCGGTTCCTTGGAAACGTCCGGGTGATACTTCCGGGCGAGTTTCCGGTACGCGTTCTTGATCTCATCGGCGCTGGCCTTGCGGTCGACGCCCATCACGCGGTAGTAGTCCTTGTATTTCATCCGGACCCTCGGCCGCTTCCGCCGGCCGGCTTTTCTCTAGCGTAGGCGTCCCTTGTTCGACTTGGGTTGCGGCGCGTGAAAAACGTAGCCCTTTTCCCGGGCATCGGCCAGGCACCCCTCGTAATTCTTGTAGGCCCGATGCGATTCCGAGACGACCGTCCGGTCTGCGGAAATCTGCTGCCACCTCCAGGCGTGAGCGGGGTCGCTGTAGAAGCGCCAAATGATGTTCATCTGCAGAGAGCCTCCCGGGTGCGATCGCGAGCGGTTACAACGCCTTCAGGTTCTCGGCCGAGGTCTTGCCGTTCTTGCCCGTGACCAGTTCGTACCCGACCTTCTGGCCTTCGTTCAGGGTGGACAGGCCGGCCTTCTCCACCGCCGAGACATGCACGAACACGTCCTTCGAACCATCGTCTGCCTGAATGAAACCAAAACCCTTGGATGCGTTGAACCACTTTACTTTTCCGGTTGGCACGAGTCTCTCCTGACGAAAGAAATAGATTGAATGCACGCCCGGGCCGTCGTTGGGCCCGGAGCGACGCAAGATAGTTTAGTCCAATTCGCAGT
>DASPWT010000206.1:0-17004 GCA_035637655.1 Burkholderiales bacterium
CTGAAATTGCAGGCGGTGATGGTGGCCGGACCGAAGTCGATCGCCAACGTGGACGGGACGATGGTCCGCATAGGCGACGAGGTCTACGGTTACCGCCTGGTGGAAGTGCACGAGAGAGGCGCCGTATTCGAGAAAAACAAGACGCGAGTCGCCGTACCGATACGCCGTGACGCGGCGGCACAAGCCCCGGACACATGGCAGGACAAGGACGCCGCCGCGATGCGCGGCCCGGCGCAGCCCGCGATCGCCCAACAGGACAAGGATGGCATGCCCCCAGCAGGGGGCGGCGCACGGGAAGGCGCGGGGGACAGGCCATGAAACGGATCCGGGCGTTGATCGCGGCCGCGACGGCCTGCACCCTGATGGCGGCGCCGTCGCTGTACGGCGCAGATCCGGACCCGGCGGCCCGCCCCGCGCCGAACGAGGAGCGGGTCAACCTCAATTTTCGCGCGACGCCCATCGAAGAAGTTTTCGATATGCTGTCCCGAAAGGAGCGGGTCAACATCATTCTCAGCAAGGGCGTGACCGGCACGGTGACCGTCAATCTTTATAACGTAACGGTCAAGGAGGCGATCTTCAGCGTGGCCCAGGCGGCCGGTTACTGGGTCGAGGTGCGCGGCGGCGACTATCTCATCCTCGGCAAGGAAACGAGCCTCGATTACCCCAGCACCAACACGCAGATAAAGACGTTCAAGGTGCAGTACTCCGACACCAGGCAGGTGGCGGACATCCTGAGCAAGTACGTTTCGCGTTACGGCAAGGTCACTCCGCTGATCGGACGAAAGCTCATCGTGGTCGAGGACCTGCCGGGATTCGCGGACCGGATCGGCAAACTGCTCGAGGAGATCGACCTCCAGCCCAAGCAGGTCATGATCGAGGCGAAGATCCTCGAAATTTCGCTGGACGACACCGAACGCTACGGCATCGACTGGAAGCGGCTGTTCGGCTCGCCCACCGGCACCAGCGGCAGCTTCGGTACCACGGGACTTGCATTCGGCACCGCCGCCGCGCCCGGCCAGGGCTTCTTTTTCAACATACTGAACAAGAACACGGAGGCGTTTCTCGGCGCGCTGGCGACCAAGGGGCGCGTGCGCACGCTCTCGACGCCGAAGCTCCTCGCATTGGAGAACCAGGAGGCGAAGGCGGTGATCGGCGACAGCACCGGCTTCAAAGTCACCACGACCATCAATCTGGTGACGACCGAAACCATCCAGTTCCTGGAGTCCGGCGTCATACTCAAAGTCACCCCATCGGTCGATCAGCGGGGGCGCGTGCTGATGAAGGTGCACCCCGAGGTCAGCTCCGCTTCGCTCTCCGAGGGCGTTCCCTCGAAGAAGAGCACCGAAGTCACCACCGAGCTGCTGTGCGAGGACGGGCAGTCGATTTTCATCGGCGGGCTGATCAAAACCGGAAGCACCGTGGACAGACAGGGCATTCCGATCCTGGGAGACATCCCGCTGCTCGGGAGGTTATTCTCCAATTCCGTGGAAACCGTCACTTCCTCGGAAACGATCGTCATCATCACCCCCTACGTCATCCGGGAGCCGTCGGAGGCTGAAAAATTCTCCGAAGGAAAGGCGAGCGAGGTCGACAAGTCCTCCGAGATCCTCGAGCATCAGATCGAGCTGCAGGGCGGACCCGCTCCTTGAAACTCCGCAGCGCTTAGTGTCCCGAGTCTTTAATCCGTGCGCACCTCCCTGCACCGTCATTCCCGCGCAAGGTCGTCATCCCCGAATGCTTTAATCGGGACGGGAATCTAGTGTCGATTTAGGGGGAGGTGTCCGCGCCGACCTCGATCCTGGTTTTTCAGTTGATGCGGCGGAACTGGGGATTCGGCAAAGTGCCGGCAACCGCGAGCGTGGCGCGCGCCTGCACGCTCTGGGCGCGAAGCTCGATCTGCATCCGCCCGGACAGGTTTTTCTGGGGATCCATTTCGCCCTGTCCCGTGCCGTTCAAGAGGCCCGCCGCCATTCTGATCTGGCGAACGAGGAGTCGATTGGCGTCCGCGGATACGCCGCCGCTCACTTCCGAAAAGGGTGTCGTCCCTCCGCCCGGACCGCTGCCCTGGAGCAGCCGCGTCATGTCGACGTTGGTGATCGACCCCTTCTGTATCGTGAAATTGCCCTCGAGCCGCAGATTCGGAAGCAAGCGCTCCGGCAGCAGCGCCTTCATGGAGTACGCCCCTTTGCCCTGGAGCGTCCCTCCGGCAAGGAGGGGTGCGGCAATTTTCGCCGCGTCCATCTGGCGCACCGCCAGATCTCCTTCGAGGCTCCAGCCGTCGGACCACCTGAGGCGGGCGTTCCCGAGCAGGCGTCCGCCAAATGCGCGGGCCTCGACTTCGCTCAAGGCGAGTTCGTTCCTGGTCACCGTGCCTTTCGCGAGAAATTCGCCGAACGGGAGTTCCATGCCGAGGGGCAACGGAAATTTGTCCGCGGAGATTTCGATGCCCGCCTTTCCCCCCTGAGGCCGCAGCTTCACCGAGAGCTTGCGCTCGGCGTTGGAAAACGCAACCGATTGCAACGCGCCGTCCGGAGAAAGACTGGCATCGACATCGAGTGCCGGCAGATTCAGTTCCGGGATATCGAGCTTCAATCCCTTGGCCGATATGCGCCGGACCCCGAGCGACCCGCGCCTGCCCTTGTCCTGCAACAGCGCGGGGAGAAATTCCCGGGGGAAGGTCACGTTTTCGAGTTCGAGACTCTTGAGCGATATCGGGTCCTCCAGAAGGGAGGTGATCACCGGAATGGCCTTGATCACGGCCGCACGCATTTGGGGCTGTTTTCCGATCACGATTCTCTCGAACTTCAGCAGCGGCACGGGCAGCAGCGCCAGGTTGACGCTGCCGATCGTGACCGGCTCGCCGAGCCACGCCTGCGCCGCCTTTTCGTACGGGCCCCGTTCCAGCGGGACAAAGGGAAGCGCTGCGACCGCCACGATCAGAATCACGAGCAACATCACCGCGAATTGCTTGGCGAGGCTGCCGGGCTTCCTCTTTGCCCAGATTTCCCGCGCGGAAAGCGAGGCTTCGTTCGAATCCCGGGCCTCCTCATCGCCCCGCCATGCTTCCTCTCCGGCTTTTTCTTTCGACCTCGCAGCCTTGGCGGTCCTTGCAGCCGCCTTGGCCTGCGCTTTTTCGTCTTCGCGGGCCCGCCTCTCCTCCTCTTTCGCACGTTTCTTCTCTTCCTCGATACCCTGGGCTTCCTCCTCCGATTCGCGGCGGGCGCGTTCCTCCTCTTCCCTGCGCTGCTCTTCCTCGCGTTCGCTCTGCTCGGCTTCGCGCCGCGCCTTCTCTTCCTGCTCCCGCAAGGAACGCTCCAGGGCTTCGCTTTCCTCGGCTTCCCGGCGCTTGCTCGCATCTTCCTCTGCGCGACGCCGCTGCTCCTCCTCGCGTCCGGGTCGCTCTTCTTCCTCGCTGCGCGCGCGCTCCTCGGATTCGCGTTCGGCGCGCATGTCGGCTTCGACTTTGGCGCGCGCTTCGGCTTCGATTCTGGATCTTCGTTCCGCCTGTTCGCGCTCTTCGCGCAAGCGGCGTTCGACCTCCTCGCGGCGCATGCGCTCTTCGATGTCCTTGCGGGCGCGCTCTTCCGCCTCGCGCCTCAAGCGCTCCTCGGCGTCCCTGCGCACCTTCTCGTCCGCTTCGCGCTTGGCACGCACCTCGCCTTCGCGCCTTTCTTTTTCCTGGATCTCCCGGAGGATGCGCTCCTCGGCCCCGCGTTTTGCGGATTGCTCCGCAGCGATCCGCGCCCGCGCTTCGGCCTCCCTGCGCTGCCGCTCCTCCGCCTCGCGCCGCGCCTGATCGAGCGCCTCCGCCTGAGCTCTCGCTTGCGCATCGGCCTTCGGGTTTGCCTGCGCTGGAAGCCTTGCCTTCTGTTCGGCCCCGGCTTTCGCGCGCGCCGCCGCTTCGGCCCTCGCCTTCGCCGCGGCCTGTTCACGCGCACGCGTGGCCTGGGCCTGGCGCGCGATTTCCTGAGCCTGAGCCTGAAGTCTTGCGTCCTCGCCCGTCTTGGCGGAAGGCTTTGCAGGAGTAAACGCGGTGAAGTCGAGGTCCTCGCCGCCGCCATCCGCAGAGGACTGTGCCGGCGCGCGTCCCGCCGGGGCCCGCGGCGCCTCGTCCTGCTTCCCGACGAACTCGCGCAGGTAGCCCTCCTTTGCCATGCCGGAGAGGGCTTCGAGAAGTCTGGGCTCGGGCATCTTCCCGAATTTTTCCAGCAGCTCGGAAACGCTGACCTTGCCGTCGATTTCCTTGAGGATGTTGCGGAGGTCCCGCGACAGATTGCTGGTCTTGCCGGTCGCCTCCATCAGGCCCTTGCCGGTCTTGGTGAGGATCGATCGACGATTCATACTCTGATGGGGTTCAGTGCTCTCAAGTAAGTCCGCACCCGCCGCAATTATCGGCTGCCTATTATAGGCGTGCTCGGGCGTCCATACCCGCCGCCCCCGGGCGTCTCGATCACGAAGCTGTCCGCGGAATTCATCTGGATCTGGTCACACCCTTCCAGCTCCACGACCTTGCCGTCGGCGCGGCACACCCAGTTGCGCCCTGTCTTGCCGGGGAAGCCGCCCGCCATGCCGTATGGCGCGACCCGTCGGTGCCCGGAGAGAATCGCGGCGGTCATCGGCTCCAGAAAGCGCACCCGGCGGATGGCGCCGTCCCCCCCGCGCCAGCGCCCGGCGCCGCCGCTTCCGCGGCGGATTTCAAAACTTTCCAGGAGCACCGGAAAGCGCCACTCCAGCACCTCGGGGTCGGTCAGGCGCGAATTGGTCATGTGAGTCTGGACCACGTCGGTGCCTTCGAATCCCTCGCCGGCTCCGGATCCCCCGGCGATGGTTTCGTAATACTGAACCCTGTCGTCACCGAAAGTGAAGTTGTTCATCGTGCCGCAGGAGGCCGCCATCACACCGAGCGCGCCGTAGAGGGCGTCGGTCACGCATTGCGAAGTTTCGACGTTGCCGGCCACCACCGCCGCGGGATAGCGCGGCCTGAGCATCGAACCTTCCGGAATGATCACGTCGAGGGGCTTCAGGCAGCCCGCGTTCATCGGGATCTCGTCGTCGACAAGCGTCCTGAAAACGTAAAGCACCGCAGCCATGCACACCGCCGCGGGTGCATTGAAATTGTCCGGCAGCTGAGGCGAGGTGCCCGTGAAATCGATGGTCGCGCCGCGCGTTTCGCGCCGGATGGTGATTTTCACTCGGATCACGCCGCCGTTATCCATCGCGTAGCTGAAATCCCCGTCCTTCAGCACGCCGATAACCCGCCGCACCGCTTCCTCCGCGTTGTCCTGCACGTGCCTCATGTAGGCGTATACGACCTCGAGCCCGAAGTGCGCCACCATGCGCCGCAGTTCCTGCGAGCCTTTCTCGTTGGCGGCGATCATGGCGCGCAGGTCGGCCATGTTCTGCGGCACATTGCGGGCGGGATAGCGGCCCGACGAGAGCAGCGCGACGGTTTCGGCCTCGCGCAGGCGGCCCTCCTCCACCAGCAGGAAGTTGTCGATCAGCACGCCTTCCTCTTCCACCACCTTGCTGCCTGGAGGCATCGACCCTGGGGTGATGCCGCCGATGTCGGCGTGATGCCCGCGCGAACCCACGTAGAACAGGATCTCCTTCCCGGCATCGTCGAACACGGGAGTGATGACCGTCACGTCCGGCAGGTGCGTGCCGCCGTTGTACGGGGCGTTCAGCACGTAGACGTTGCCGGCTTTCATCCGGCCGCGATTCGCGCCGATGACGGCGCGCACGCTCTCGCCCATCGAGCCCAGATGCACCGGCATGTGCGGCGCGTTGGCGATCAGGTTCCCCTGCCGATCGAACACCGCGCAGGAAAAATCCAGCCGCTCCTTGATATTGACCGAGTAAGCCGTGTTGGCCAGGCGCAGGCCCATCTGCTCGGCGATCGACATGTAGAGATTGTTGAAGACTTCGAGCATGACCGGGTCGACATTGGTGCCGATCGCGCGGCGCTCCGGCCGCGCTTCCACCCGCTCGAGCACGAGGTGATCGGGCCGCATCACTTCGGCCCGCCAGCCCGGCTCGACCACCGTGGTGGCGTTTTTCTCGGCGATGATCGCCGGGCCCGGAATCCTGTCTCCGGGCGCCAGATGCGCGCGCTCGAAGACCGGGGCGCGATGCGCGCGGCCGCCGGTATGCAGCCTCACCCAATCCGCCGGAGTGGCCGCGCCCGCGCCGCGCATGCCGCTGCCCACAGGTTCGGCCGGTACGGCGGCGGCGCCGAAGGCTTCCACCGAAACGGACTCGGCGATCAACGCCCGGCCCGGCATCAGAAAGCTGTAGCGCTTGCGATAAGCCGCTTCGAACGACTGCGTCATTTCGGCGACGCCGCCGAAGTTCACGATCAGCGCCGAATCGGTGCCGTCGTAACGCAGATGCACGCGGCGGACGACGCTCAAGCGCTCCTGCGGCACGCCCTGGGTGATCAGCTCCTCCTGCGCCGACCGGGACAGCTTCTCCAGCGCAGCCTCGAGGACGCCGAGCTGGTCCGGTTCGAGCTTCACCTCGACCGCCTGCTCGCGCATCGCCGTCGTGTCGGCGAGCCCCATGCCGTAGGCGGAGAGAACGCCGGCGAGGGGATGAATGAACACGCGCGTCATGCCGAGGGCGTCGGCGACCAGGCAGGCGTGCTGCCCGGCCGCGCCGCCGAAGCAGCACAGCGTGTACTCGGTGACATCGTGGCCGCGCTGCACCGAAATTTTCTTGATGGCCTCGGCCATGTTGCCGACCGCGATTTCTATGAAACCCTCCGCGACCTGCTCGGGAGCGCGGCTGTCGCCCGTGGCGCGGCGGATCTCCTCGGCAAGGGCCGCGAATTTTGCGCGCACGACTGCGTCGTCGAGCGGTGCATCGCCCCCGGGACCGAACACCAGGGGAAAGAATTTCGGCTGGATTTTTCCGAGCATGAGGTTGCAATCGGTCACCGTGAGCGGGCCGCCGCCGCGGTAGCTTGCGGGACCCGGATTGGCGCCCGCCGAGTCCGGTCCGACGCGGTAACGCGAACCGTCGAAATGAAGGATCGAGCCGCCGCCCGCCGCCACCGTATGAATGCTCATCATGGGCGCGCGCATGCGCACGCCCGCGACCTGCGTCTCGAACGCGCGCTCCAGATCGCTCAATCGAGCGCCGGCGAAGTGCGACACGTCGGTCGATGTGCCGCCCATGTCGAAGCCGATGATCTTGTCGAAGCCCGCGGCGAGCGAAACGCGCACCGCGCCGACCACTCCGCCGGCGGGCCCCGACAGGATGCTGTCCTTGCCGGCAAAGCGGCGCGCGTCGGTGAGCCCCCCGTTCGACTGCATGAACATGAGGCGCACGCCGCGCAGCTCCTCCGCGACCCCATCCACGTACCGGCGCAGGATGGGAGACAGGTAGGCGTCCACCACCGTGGTGTCCCCGCGCGACACGAGCTTCATCAGCGGGCTCACATCGTGAGAAACGGAAACCTGCGAGTAGCCGATGGCGCGGGCCAGTTCCGCGATTTTCTCCTCGTGCTGCCGGTAGCGGTAGCCGTGCATCAGCACGATCGCGGCCGAGCGGTAGCCCTCGCGGTATGCCGATTCGAGGTCGCGCCGGGCCCGTTCGACCTCGAGCGGAACCAGCACCTGCCCTCGGGCCCCGATGCGCTCCTCCACCTCGACGACTTTCGCATACAGAAGCTCGGGCAGTACGATGTGCCGGTCGAAGATTCGGGGCCGGTTCTGATAGGCGATGCGCAGCGCGTCGCGAAAGCCGCGCGTGATGAAGAGCGCGGTGCGCTCGCCCTTTCGCTCCAGGAGCGCGTTGGTGGCGACGGTCGTGCCCATCTTCACCGCCTCGATGCTCCCGCCGGGTATCGCCGCGCCGGGGGGGACCCCGAGCAGCTCGCGTATTCCGGCGATCGCGGCGTCGCGGTAACGGCCGGGATTCTCGGAGAGCAGCTTGTGAGCGACGATGCGGCCGTCCGGGCGAAGCGCGACGATGTCGGTAAAGGTGCCGCCGCGGTCGATCCAGAATTGCCATTTTTCCACTTCGATTTCCAGCCGATGGGTTGGGCGGCGGAGCTATTCTTGATCAAGCCGCACCGGGCGGGAAAGTATCGCACAAGCGGGCCGCGCGCTCGCAACTTGCTCGGCGGTTGACGCACGGACCGGAGGTCTGACAAACTTCGCTGCTCGGCCTTCGGAGGAAGAGATCATGGATTTGAGGACACTTGTGGCCGCCGCGCTGGCGCTGGCCGCCTGCCAGGGGTGGGCGCAGACCAAATGGGACATGCCCACCCCCTACCCCGACGGCAACTTTCACACAAAAAACGTCCGCCAGTTCGCCGATGAAGTAGGCAGGGCGACCCGCGGCAGCCTGCAGATCCAGGTACATTCGAACGGGGCGCTGATCAAGCATCCCGAGATCAAGCGCGCAGTGCAGACCGGACAAGTGCCCATCGGCGAATTGCTGATCTCGGTGCTTGCCAATGAGTCGCCCTTGTTCGCGTTCGACTCGAACCCCTTTGTCGCCAACAGCTATCCCAAGGAAACGACGCTGTGGCGCATCGCGCGGCCCTACCTCGAGAAGCGACTCGATGCGCAGGGCATCAAGCTGCTCTATTCAGTGCCCTGGCCGCCGCAGGGCCTCTACGCGAAAAAGGAGATCAACTCGACCGCCGACCTGAAGGGCGCAAAATTCCGTACCTACAGCCCGACCACCGCGCGGCTGGCCGAACTGATGGGAGCGATCCCGACCACGGTGCAAGTCCCCGATATTCCGCAGGCGTTCAAGACAGGCCTGGTCGACTCGATGATCACCTCGGGCGCGACCGGCGTGGACACCCAGGCGTGGGATTATCTTTCGCACTACTACGACACGCAGGCGTTCCTGCCGCAGAACATGGTGGTGGTGAACAAGAACGCATGGAGCAAGTTGAACTCCGGGGAGCAGAAGGCTGTCCTCGATGCCGCCACGGCGGCCGAGACGCGGGGCTGGAAGACGAGCGAAGCGGAGAACGAAGGCTATGTAAGGACCATGGCTTCGCACGGAATCAGGATCATGAGGCCCTCCGCGAAGCTCACCGCCGAATTCGAGACGATCGGCAAGCAAATGGCCGATGAGTGGGCGAAGAAGGCCGGCGCGGAGGGCGAGGCGATCCTCAGGGCGTTCCAAGCCAGATAATCCCGCCTCCGATGCGCGGCGCGCTCGACCTGCTGTACAAGGGATCCGGCTTCCTGGCCGGATTTTTTTTGGTGGCGATCGCGGTCCTCTCGGCCGCGCAGATTGCGGCCCGCGGACTCGGCTTCGCCGCGTATTCGTACGACGACTTCGCCGGTTTCTGCCTTGCGGCGAGCTCGTTCCTCGGCCTCGCCTACACCTTCCGGGAAAACGAGCACATCCGCATGACGCTCGTGCTTCACTACGCGCGCGGCGGAAAGCGGCGTGCTCTCGAACTGGTCAGCTTGGCCGTGGCCGCGTTCCTCGTCGGTTACTTTGGGTGGTACGCCTGCGACATGACGATCATTTCGTACAGGTTGAACGACGTGTCGCAAGGCCTGATCGCGGTGCCGTTGTGGATTCCGCAGGCGGGCATGGCGCTCGGACTTGTGACTCTCTTTGTCGCAACGACCGACGATCTCGTCGCCGCGCTGCGTGGCCGCGGCACCTCCTACGATTCCGCCCGGGCACGCAAGACCGAGGCCATGCCCGGTTTCGAGCGCTGATGGAACTCTGGATTATCTCGGTGGTGCTGATCGCAGCGCTTGCGGCGCTGCTGGTCGCCGGCGTCTGGATCGCGCTCACCTTGCTGGGCGTGGGCTGGGTTGCGATGGTGATCTTCACCCACTCGTCGGCGGGCGGCCTGATGGCCACCACGGTGTGGGGCGCGAGCACCAGTTGGGCGCTCACCGCGCTGCCGTTGTTCATCTGGATGGGCGAAATCCTGTTTCGCACGCGCATCTCGGAGGACATGTTCCGCGGCCTCGCGCCATGGATGGCCCCGCTGCCCGGCCGGCTGATGCATTGCAACGTCGCCGGCTGTGGAATCTTCGCCGCAATTTCCGGCTCCTCCGCCGCCACGGCGGCGACCATCGGCCGCATCACCATCCCGGAGCTGCTCAAGCGCGGCTACGACGAAACCATGACGGTCGGCTCCTTGGCCGGCGCCGGCACGCTCGGCTTGCTGATCCCGCCTTCGATCATCATGATCGTGTACGGCGTCGCCGCGGACGTATCGATCGCGCGCCTGTTCGTCGCGGGAGTGCTTCCGGGGATCATGCTGATGCTGATGTTCTCGGGCTACATCGTCGCCTGGGCGCTGTTCAATCCGGGGAAGACCCCCCCGCGCGACCAGTTCACGACGCTAGTCGAGAAGCTCCATGCGGCCCGCCACCTGATTCCGGCGGTGCTGCTCATCGGCGCCGTGATCGGCTCGATCTACACCGGCGTCGCCACGCCGACCGAAGCGGCGGTGATCGGCGTCATCGGGGCGCTCGTGCTCGCCGCGGCATCCGGATCGCTGAGCTGGAGGACCTTGGAGGCGAGCGTGATGGGTGCCACCAAGACCTCGTGCATGATCGCCTTCATCCTCGCCGGCGCGGCTTTTCTTACGGTGGCGATGGCATTCACCGGGGTGCCACGAATCATGGCGCAATGGATCGGCGAGCAAGGCTTCGCCGCCTGGCAGCTGATCGCCGTGCTGACCGTGCTGTATATCATTCTGGGCTGCTTCATCGACGGCATCTCGATGGTCGTGCTCACTTCTTCGGTCATACTGCCTTCGGTGAAGGCGGCCGGTATCGATTTGCTCTGGTTCGGCATATTCGTAGTGCTGGTGGTCGAGATGGCGCAGATTACGCCGCCGGTGGGCTTCAACCTGTTCGTGCTGCAAGGCCTCACCGGCAGGGACATGTTCTACATCGCGCGCGCCTCGCTGCCCTTCTTCATCCTGATGGTGCTGGCGGTCGCGATCATCTGGAAGTATCCCGAAATCGTCACCTATCTGCCGGGAAAGATGTTCAATCTGAGCTGATTCTCCGACAGCTCGCCGCGAGGTCAGCGGGAGATCTCCTTCGTAAGCCAGTCACGCTATTATTGAGCGCCATGCCCGCGTTCCCGATCTACACGACGCCCGCGATCCGCAAGCTGGAAGAGCTGGCGGCCCCCGCGTCCGGCACTCTCATGGAACGCGCCGGCGCGGCGGCCGCGGAATACGCGCACGCCCTGTGCGGCGACACGGCCAAGAGCGTTCTTGTATTGGCCGGGCCGGGCAACAACGGCGGCGATGCCTTCGAGGTCGCGACCCACCTGAAACGCTGGTTCTTTCGCGTCACCGTCGTTTTTTCCGGAGAGCGCGGCAAGCTGCCGAAGGATGCGCTGGTGGCACTGGGAAAATGGGAAGCCACGGGAGGGACGCTCCTTCACGGCATTCCGGGAGAATCGCGCTTCGATCTCGCCGTCGACGGCTTGTTCGGCATCGGACTCAAACGGCCGCTCGCGGGAAACCATTGCGCGCTTGTCGAAAAGCTCAATGCCCTCGGCGCCCCCGTGCTCGCGCTCGACGTTCCCAGCGGCATCGACGCGGATACCGGCGCGATCATGGGCTGCGCAGTTCGTGCAAGCCACACCATCACCTTTATCGCTTACAAGCCCGGACTGCTGACGCTCGATGGCCCGGATCACTGCGGCGAGCTGAAACTGGACACGCTCGGGCTCGATCCGGCCGGGCTGCTCGAACCCGAAGGGATGCTCCTCGACGCGGACATTCTGGATCGCGCGATCACGCCGCGGCGCAGAAACTTCCACAAGGGACAGGCGGGCAGCGTCGGCGTTCTGGGCGGCGCCGCGGGAATGGTCGGGGCCGCGGTGATCACCGGACGCGCAGCTCTCAAGTGCGGAGCGGGACGCGTCTATCTCGGACTGCTCACTCCGCGCCCCCCTTACGTCGACGACGCGCAACCGGAGCTGATGCTGCGGAAGCCTGCTGCCGTCCTCGAGAAGGAATTGGTCGACGTCCTGGTCGCCGGACCGGGCATGGGCAAGGCCGACCCGGCAGAGAAACTGCTCCGCTCCGCGCTCGCTGCGCCGGTTCCGGTCGTTCTCGACGCCGATGCGCTCAACGCGATCGCGGGGAGCCGAGCGCTCGCCGCGTCACTCGCGAAACGCAAGATGGCCACCATCATGACGCCCCATCCCGCCGAGGCGGGGCGACTGCTGGGAGTAACGACCGATGGAGTGCAGGCGGTCCGCGTCGCCTCGGCCAGGGCGATCGCGCAACGCTATCGGAGCTGGGTCGTTCTGAAGGGCAACGGCAGCGTGATTGCCGCGCCGGACGGGAAGTTCTGGATCAATCCTTCAGGCAATCCCGGGATGGCCTCGGCCGGCATGGGAGATGCCCTGAGCGGCATGATCGCCGCGTTCATCGCGCAGGGCGCCGAGCCGCTTCAGGCGCTCCTCGCCGGTGTATACCTTCACGGCGCGGCCGCTGACGCGCTCGTCGCGTCGGGCGCCGGCCCGGTCGGCATCACTGCAAGCGAAGTGATCGACCGGGCGCGTGTCCTTCTCAACCGCCGCAGCTAGAAACGGAATCCCAGCTTCGCGCCGTAGCTGCTGGCCTTGCCCGTCCGGTCGCCCTCGAAGGCGAGGTTGGTCAGGCCGAAGTTGAGATTGGCTCCCACAAACACCTTGTTGAGAGACAAGGACTCCTTCGACAGCGCGGGGACGCCATTGGGCGTGCTCGAGGCCCATACCTTGCCAACACCGGCATAGGGCGTAAACATCAGGAAGCCCTTCGAGATCGAAAGGTCGAGGCCCTTGGTATCGAAGTCGAGCCGATCCACGCCGGTGAGCTTGGTGTAGCTGCCGCGGACGCCGATCGCCGGCATCGCTGCGCCGCCCGGGACGATCGCATAGCGCAACTCGCCTCCGTAGAGCTTTATGTTGGTGCTCGGGACCGAGCTGTACATGACGCCGAAGTCGATGCCAAACGGCAGGCCCTTGTTCAGGCGCAGCGACGGCACGACCGCAGTGGATATGTCCGCGCCGGCTTGCGCGAAGACAGCCCTGTTCTGGAGCTTCGTGCCGGTCACCGCGAGTCCCACATCGAAACCAGTAATGCCGAGGGGCGCGGTGGGTGTCAGGGGCTTGTACGACAGCGCCGCCCCGAGGTCTTCGGACAGCAGGCGAAAATTGGGCTGACTGAGAGCTTGGATATTGATGTCTCCCGCGACGGCGGACAGCGATACGGCAAGGAGGGATACGACGACTAGGCCGCGTTTAAGATTCATCATGATCTCCTGAACGAGAGGTAAGGTGCGAGCAATCTAGCACATCGATGCAGCGCCGGCTCGGCGCCCGCCGCGGCTACAGGAAATAGTACCACCCGCGCGAGGGGTCAGGCGGCCTTGCGCTTGGTGTTCGGCTCGGGGTACGGATACAGCATGTTGAGCGCCACGCTGTGCCCCGCGGTCTGGACGATGCGAACATGCTCCCGCTTGAGCTCGCGTGCCTGGCGGCAGCCGCAGGAGTGGGCGATCATGTCGATTTCCTGGTTCATGCCCATCGCGTAGTTGGCGACGCGCAGGTATTTCTCCTCGACCACGAGTCCGCGCTGCAGGCGGGGGTTATGCGTCGTCACGCCCGTCGGACAGGTGTTCTGGTGGCAGCGCAGCGCCTGGATGCAGCCGAGCGAGAACATGAAGCCGCGCGCGGTGTTGACGAAATCGGCGCCGACGCACAGCGCCCACGCGGCTCTCGCCGAAGTGACGAGCCTGCCCGCAGCGATGACGCGGATGCGGCCGCGCAGCCCCGACTCGATCAGCGAGTCGATGACGCGCGGCAGCGCCTCGGCGATCGGAAGGGCCATGTGGTCCATCAGCGCCTGGGGAGCGGCGCCCGAGCCGCCTTCGCCGCCGTCGATGACGAGAAAATCCGGCGCGTACTCGAGGCCGCGGCGGTTGACCGCGTCGCAGAGCTCGTTGATGAACTGCCAGCCGCCGATTGCGGTCTTCACGCCCACGGGCTTGCCGGTGAGGTCGCGGACAAGAGCGATCTTGTCGAGCAGCTGATCGACGTTGGCGACATCGCGGTGACGGTTGGGACTGATCGAGTCCTGCTGAGGCGGGATGCCGCGGATATTCGCGATCTGCTCGGTCACTTTCACCGCCGGCAGCACGCCCCCCTTGCCGGGCTTCGCGCCCTGCGAGAGCTTGATCTCGAACGCTCTCACCTGCGGACGCGACGCGGCTTCCCTCGCCCGCTCCCGGGAAAAGTTTCCGTCTGCGTCGCGAACGCCGTAGTTGGCGGTGCCGATCTGCATGATGACGTCGCAGTCGCCCTCGAGATGGAAAGGCGAAAGCCCTCCCTCGCCCGTGACCATCCAGCAGCCGGCGAGCGCCGCGCCCCGCGACAGTGCGCGCACCGCGGGCTCCGAAATCGCGCCGAAACTCATGCCGCTGATGTTGACCACCGATCTCCCGAGGAACGGCTCCTTGCAAAAATCCTCGCCGATCGCGAGCGGCGGCGTAGGCAGGCGGTCCTCCTCCAGCACCGGATAAGGATGGTTGACGAACAGGATCGAGCCGGGCTCATTGGTGTTATTGGTCGAGCCGAAGCCGATCGTACCGCCCTCGGCCTTGGCAAGGCGGTAGACCCAGCCGCGGGTGGCGCGGTTGAAGGGCAATTCTTCGCGGTCGTTCATGAAGAAATACTGGCGGAAGTACTCGCCCTGCTTCTCGAGCATGTAGCGCAGGTGCCCGATGACCGGATAGTTGCGCAGAACGGTGTGCTTCTTCTGAGTGATGTCCTGGATGAAGACGATCACGAGAAACGCGAGCAAGCCGAACCCGACGAGAGTGCCGAGGCCATACGAGACGACGCCCAGCATGCCGGACATGCCTTCCCTCCTCTCCGGTCGATTTCCGCGCGGACCGCGTTGCGCGGCCCGCGTCGAATGATAGGCGAAAACGCGCAGCACGGGGGAAATTCAGGGCAGGATGCGAAGGATCACTGATTCCGGGTCGTCGGCCGAGCCATTTCGAATCTCGACTTCGGTGGCCGGGCGCACTCCGACCACGGTGCAGGACAACTTGAGCGCCATGCCGGCAAGCGGATGATTCGCGTCGAGCACCACTTTGCCTTCTGCGATGTCGGTGACGGTGAAGATCAGATCCTCTTCGTCGCTGTCCACTGCGCCCTCGAAGCGCATTCCGACTTCGAGGACCTCGGGAAAGCGGCTGCGCGGCTCGACGCTGAGAAGGTTTTCGTCATAGTCGCCGAAAGCGTCCTCGGGCTCAAGACGCACTTCGACACGGTCCCCGACCCTCCTGCCTTCGAGGGCGGCTTCGGCCGCCGGAAATATGTTCCCGTAGCTGCCGTGCAGGTATTGCAAAGGCTCCTCGGAGCGCTGTATGAGTTCGCCCCAGATGTCGGAGAGCTCGACGTCGAGCGAGACGACCGTGTCTTTTGCGATGTGCAAGTGCTCGGACGGACCTCGCGGCCGGGTTAACGCAGTGATCTGACGAGGTCCAGCACTCGGGCGGCATGGCCGCGAGGATTGACGCCGTAAAACACGTGCCTCACGGTGCCCTGCTTGTCGATGATGAAAGTGGAGCGCGTGATGCAGGATTTCCTGGATCCGTTGGCTTCCTCCTTCTCGTGCACCACGCCGTATTTCCTGCAGACCTCGCTCTCGGTGTCCGCGAGCAGCCGGATCGAAACGCCGTGCTGGTCCCGGAAACCGGCGTGGCAAAGGCAGTCGTCCGGACTCACCCCCAGCACCACGCAGCCGTGGCGGGAAAACTCGTCTTCGTGGTCGGAGAAATCGGTGGCCTCCAGCGTGCAGTTGGGCGTGCCGTCCTTGGGATAGAAATAGAGCACGACATGTTTCTTGCCCCGGAACTGGCCGAGGTCCACCGTTTCCATGTCGGCGTCGGGAAGCGAGAAAAGCGGTGCCGGCTGCCCTGCCTGCAATGCATCAGGCGGGCGTTCGGTCGTCCTGAGCGACGCTGGGGCCAAGTTTTCCTCGCCGGTTTCAAAGCATCAACAGACTATAATCGCGGCGATGAGAATGCAACTGCTGGGTGGACTCAGCGGAAAGCGATTTTTGTCAGAATTCTGGCAAAAGAAACCGCTGCTGGTCCGCAACGCGATTACCGACTTTAAGGGCGTGGTGCAAGCGCCTGAATTGTTTGCGCTGTCGTTACGGAACGACGTCGAATCGAGACTCGTATGCCGCCGCCGCGGCGCTTGGCACATGCAGCAGGGACCTTTCTCGCGCACCCGGATCGCGCGCCTGCCGAAGTCCGGGTGGACACTCTTGGTGCAGGGCCTGAATCTCGAGCTGCCCGAGGCAGACGCGTTGCTGCGGCGCTTTCGCTTCCTGCCTTACGCACGGCTGGACGACGTCATGGTGAGCTACGCCGTCGCAGGCGGCGGGGTCGGGCCGCACTTCGATTCCTACGACGTGTTTCTTCTGCAAGGTCCGGGGCGACGCCGGTGGAGCGTCAGCAAACAGCGCGAGGCGGAACTCGACCCGAAGGCGCCGCTCAGGATCCTGCGCGACTTCCGTCCGGAAAAGGAATGGCTCCTCGAACCGGGAGACATGCTCTACCTGCCTCCGGGTTGGGCGCACGACGGCGTTGCGCTGGAGCCCTGCTTCACCTACTCGATCGGTTTTCGGGCGCCGTCCCATCAGGAAGTCGCCCGGGAATTTCTCGCTTTCCTCCAGGATCAGGTCGGGTTCGACGGTCTCTACGCGGACCGCGGAGCGAAGCCCCAGCGCCGCGCGGCGGAGATTCCGAAAAGGATGGTGCAGCAGGCCGCCGTCGTGGCCCGGAGAATTCGCTGGCGCGTCCGCGACGTGGCGCGTTTTCTCGGTGAGTACCTGTCGGCACCCAAGCCGCAGATCGTGTTTTCGCGGCCGCGCAGTCCGCGCTCGCCCGCGCGGTTCGCCGCGCTCGCTCGCGCCCGGGGCCTGCGCCTGGACCTGCGCACCCGGATGCTGTTCCGGGAGCGGGAGTTCTTCGTCAACGG
>DASPWT010000207.1:0-66569 GCA_035637655.1 Burkholderiales bacterium
GCCGTGCTCGGCGCTGATCGAGCCGCCGAAACGCGCCACACCGTCGTGCACGATGCGATTGATCGCCGCCGTATGCATGACAAAAACTTCGGGCGCGACCCCCTCGGGAGCGGAGACGTTGTAGTGCAGGTTGCCGTCGCCGAGGTGGCCGAAACTCACCATCCTGACCCCCGGATAGTCGCGCTCAAGCTCCGCGTCCGTCGTCGCGATGAACTCGGAAATACGCGAGATGGGAATCGACACGTCGTGCTTGATATTCGGGCCTTCATGGGCCTGCGCTTCGGAGATGAATTCGCGAAGGCTCCAGAACGCCCGGGCCTGGGTTTCGCTCTGCGCGACCGCCGCGTCGAGAATGTTCTTCTGCTCGAGAGCCGCTTCGAGCATGCTTTCGGCCAAGGCCCGGACGCCTCCACCCGGCTGCGTGTCCGAGAGTTCCATCAGCACATAGTGAGGAAAGCGGCGCGGGAAAGGTGCGGCGGTATCCCTGAAATGCTTGAGCACGAGCGAGAGGCAAAAATCGGAGAACAGCTCGAAGCCCGTGAGCCTCTCGCCGCAGGCCCCCAGAGCCCGCTCCAGCAGCACCAGAGCCTTTTCCGGACTTTCCAGCGCCACCACGGCAGTGGCATGAGACCTGGGCAGTGGAAAGAGCTTCAAAACCGCCGCTGTGATCACGCCGAGCGTTCCTTCGGCACCAATGAAGAGCTGCTTCAAGTCATAGCCGGTGTTGTCCTTGCGCAGGCCGCGCAAACCATCCCATACCTCTCCTGAGGGCAGCACGACCTCCAGTCCCAGCACCAGTTCGCGAGCATTGCCATAGCGCAGCACGGCAGTGCCGCCCGCATTGGTGGAAAGATTGCCGCCGATTTCGCAGCTGCCTTCGGCGGCAAGGCTCAAGGGAAACAGCCGGCCGGCCTCTTCGGCGGTCTTCTGCAGGTTGGCCAACACGCACCCGGCATCCACCGTCATGGTGTTGTTTCGCGTATCGATTGCGCGGACCCGGTTCATGCGCGAAAGATTGAGAACGATTTGCGTACCGCTTGCATCCGGCGTCGCCGCGCCGCACAGGCCTGTGTTTCCCCCTTGAGGGACGATCGCCGTACGCGAGTCGGCGCAGGCGCGCACCACCTCGGCCACCTCGGCGGTGGAGGCCGGCTTGACGACCGCGGCCGGCCTGCCTACGTAGCGTTTGCGCCAGTCGCTTGCGTAGGGCGCGACGTCCACCGGCAACGTGATCAGCCCCGCCGGTCCGACGATGGCCCGAATTTCTTCGATGAACGATCTCATTTCGGCCTCTCGGCGCGGCCGCGCAGTACTCTGCAATACCCGTCTCTAGCTGACGGACTTGAGCGCATCTCGCATCTGCGAGATAGTCGCCCGGTAGTCCTTCGAGCCGAAAATCGCGGAGCCCGCGACGAAGGTATCGGCCCCGGCGCGCGCGATGCCGGCGATGTTCCCGGCGTTCACGCCGCCGTCCACTTCCAGCATGATTGCGCGCCCCGCGTCGTCGATTTTCCCGCGCGCGTCGCGCAACTTCT
Organism: Burkholderiales bacterium; assembly: GCA_035637655.1. GTDB lineage: Bacteria > Pseudomonadota > Gammaproteobacteria > Burkholderiales > SG8-39 > VBDM01. Next base: position 1,536 of record DASPWT010000207.1, read on the forward strand.
CCAAGGTGTGAGGGATGAATTGCTGCCCGCCAAATCCGGGATTCACCGACATGATGAGAACCAGGTCGAGCTTGTGCAGGACGTGATCGAGGTAGGACAGCGGCGTCGCGGGATTCAATGCAAGGCCCGCCTTGCAGCCCGAGTCGTGGATCAAGCCGACGGTGCGATCGACGTGCTCGCTCGCCTCCGGGTGGAAGCTGATGATGTTGGCTCCAGCGCGAGCGAAATCCGGGATGATCCGATCGACCGGTCTGACCATCAAGTGCACGTCGATCAAGCTCTCGGTAAGCGGGCGGATCGCCTCGCACACGATCGGCCCCACCGTGAGGTTCGGGACGTAATGATTGTCCATCACGTCGAAGTGAATCATGTCGGCTCCGGCTGCGACAACCGCAGCCACTTCATCGCCGAGCCGCGCGAAGTTTGCCGACAAGATGCTCGGTGCGATTCGGAACGTGCGTGCAGCCATCGCTGGAAATTCTACTTGGATTCGCCCGGGACCGCATGAAACGGCAATCATCTCACCCTTGTCAGTCCGCGCGATTTCGTGTGGAATGACCGCATGGTCGCGGAAAATAAATACGAGGTCGCGGTCTCCTCGCAGACGCAATATGTCCCGGAGCAGTCCGACGAGCAGAACGCCCGCTTCGTCTTCGCCTACACCATCACGATCCGCAACAACGGCAGCCTTCCCGCTCAGCTGATCTCGCGACACTGGATCATCACCGACGGCCGCAACCAGGTGCAGGAAGTGCGGGGTCTGGGCGTGGTCGGCGCTCAGCCGCTGCTCAAACCTGGGGAAAGCTTCGAGTACACGAGCGGCACCGCGATCGCGACGCCGGTCGGGACGATGCGAGGCAGCTACCAGATGGTGGCCGAAGACGGTACCCAGTTCGACGCACCGATTCCCGAGTTCACCCTCTCGGTACCCCGTGTCCTGCACTAGTCCCGTTCCGAAGCCGATGATAAATGACTTGCGTTGGCTTTTTCTCGCGGCCGCGGGCTTGATTGCAGGCTGCACTCTGCAGCCACTGTCGGACGGGGGTTGTCCGGCTTCTTCGGCCTGCCCGTGTCAGGCGTGTCCCGGGCTGCCGGCCCCTCGCATCAATGCGCTCGAGCCCGTCGATTTCGGAACGCTGACGGGCTGGAAGGATGGCGAGCAAGCGGCGGCCTGGCCCGCTTTCCTCGCATCCTGTCAGGCGCTGCGCTGGCGTGAGGCGTGGCGCGGTGTGTGCGCGCGAGCGATGGAGCTTCGCTCGCCCGGCGACGAGGAGGCGCGGCGCTTCCTGGAAGAATATTTCACTCCGTGGCGTCTCGCCAACCCCGACGGCGCGATCGAGGGGCTGGTCACGGGTTACTACGAACCGCTCCTGCGCGGCAGCCGCGCCATGGCCGCGCCGTTTGTTTACCCTGTGTACGGTCCGCCGGATGATCTCCTCACTATCGACCTTTCAGCGACCAACCCGGAGCTGCGCGGCATGCGCTTGCGCGGGCGCGTCGAGGGAAAGCGTGTCGTGCCGTATTACTCGCGCGCGGAAATCGCTCGCGGTGCCGCACCGATCGCCGGAAAGGAAATCCTGTGGGTCGATGATCCGATCGAAGCCTTTTTCCTCCAGATCCAGGGTTCCGGAAGGGTCCAGCTCGAGGGCGGCGAGACGCTGCGCCTCGGCTACGCGGACCAGAACGGCCACCCTTTTCAATCGATCGGGCGCTACCTCGTCGAGCGCGGCGAGCTCCAACTCGGCGAAGCTTCGATGTCCGGGATCAAGGCCTGGGTGGCGGCGAATCCGAAGCGTGTCGAAGAGCTGCTCAACCAGAACCCGAGCTTCGTGTTCTTTCGCGAACTGCCGCTCGCCGACCCGGCGAGCGGTCCCGTCGGCGCGCTCGGCGTGCCGCTCGCGCCGGGCCGCTCGATCGCCGTCGATCCGCGTTACGTCCCGCTCGGGGCTCCGGTATTTCTCGCGACGACCTTTCCGGCGAGCGCGACGCCGCTCACCCGCCTGGTCCTCGCTCAGGATACGGGCGGGGCGATCCGCAATCCGGTGCGCGCGGATTTCTTCTGGGGGTTCGGTCCCGAGGCGGGCGCCCAAGCGGGCCGCATGCGGCAACCGGGGAGGATGTGGGCCCTTCTCCCGAAGGACCTGAAACCCGCTCCGACCGGCGCCGTGACGCCCTGAAGCGGGGTACGCCTGCTCAAGAGTTTATTTCCTGGCCTCGTCGATCAATTTCACCAGCTCCTCGGGCCGGGCGCCGAGGATTCTCTCCCCATTTGTCGTAAAGCTGGTTGGCGTCGCTCTTACGCCGATTTTCTTACCGAGGGCAAGCCACTTATCGACCGGCGCGTTACAGGAGGGCGCGGCCGCCGGGTCTCGGCCGTTCAGCATGAAATCGTAGTAGGCCTTGGCCCGGTCGGGCGCGCACCAGATGGCTCGCGCCTTGTCCGGCGACTCGGGCCGGAGAATGGGGTAGAGAAACGTATAGATCGTAATGTCGTCCTGGCGCATCAGCGCGCGGTCGAGGCTCTTGCAATAGGGGCAGAACGGATCGGCGAAAATCGCCACCACGCGCCTGCCGTTGCCCCGCACCTGCTTGATCGCGAGATCGAGCGGCAAATCCTCGAACTTGATCGCGGTAAGTTTTTGCTGTCGCTCTTCGGTGAGATTCTTTTGAGAGCGCGCGTCGATGATCTCGCCCTTGAACACGAAGTTCACCTTCTCATCGGTATAGAACAGCGTCTCCCCGACCACGATCTCGTACAGGTCGGCGTAGGACGTCTTGGTCACGCTGTCCACTTTGATTCCGTCGAAGCGGCCCTCGACGCCTCGCCTCACCGAAGCCTCGTCGGCGAGCCCCGTCGTCGTAAAGGCCGCAGCGAGAAATAGAGCCGGCAGTCGCAAACTCATAGTGACTCCTTGTGCTGAAGGCCCCCGCCCATTCCCATGGCGCGGCGCGCAAGCAGCGTCTTGATGACCGGATTGGAGTTCGTCAGGTTCAATCCGAAGTTTCGGATTCCCGCGGCCATTCGATGGTCGGCGCCAAACATCCGGATGAGTCCGTCGGTGACCCAGCGCAACGCCAGTATATCCTCCGCGCGAGCGCGCTCATAGCGCCGCAGCAGAAGGCGATCTCCCGGGTCAGGCGCCTCGCGGAGCAGCTCGGCGAGCGTGTGCGCGTCGCCCAGTCCCAGATTGACTCCCTGCCCGGCGAGCGGGTGCACGACGTGCGCCGCGTCGCCGATGAGCGCGATCCTCCCCTGTGCCATCCGATCGCCGGACATGCGACTCAAGGGAAAGGCGGCGGGCGGGGTGAGCGGTTCCAGGGCCCCCAGAGCTTCGTCGCCCGCTTCGCTCACGCGAGCGCAAAGCGCCGTGGGCGCGAGGGCGAGCAGTTCGCGTGCATGCGTTTCCGGCGTGGACCAGACGATCGAGATGCGCCGGTCGGGCAGGGGCAGATAGGCGAGCACCCCGTCACGGCGAAACCATTGATACGCGATATTGCGATGTGCCCGCGCGCAGACGAAGTTGGCGACGACGCCGAGCTGCGCGTAGCTTCCGCCGCTAGCTTCGATGCCCGCGGCGCGCCGGACCCACGATTCGGCCCCGTCGGCGCCGACCGCCAGTTTCGCGACCATGACGCGGCCGTCCTCCAGCCCGATCTCAACACGGTCTGCGTAGCAGCGCAGGCGCAACGGCATCGCCGGACAGAGCAAGGAGAGATTGCGCTGGCTCTCCAGTCCCCGCCACAGAGCATGCTGCAGCCGGCCCGATTCGGCCGTCGCTGCAAGCTCACGAACCCCCGAGTCGTAGGCGGAGAATTCGAGCCGCGAGCGGCCGTCGTCGCCGAACACGCGCATTGCGTGGATCGGAGTCACCCGCACGGCATCCATGCGCAGCCACGCGCCGATGTCTTCGAGAAACGCGACGCTCGCAGGAGCCAGCGCGTACACGCGGGAATCCCATTCCGCGCCCGGTGCGGCCGGCACCCCGCGCTCGATCAGCGCCAGCCTGAGGCCGGTGTCCGCAAGCGCGGCGGCGAGGCTCGCGCCGACGAGCCCGGCGCCTACGATGATGACATCGAATTCCATCCCGAATTCTATCCCGTTATCGAAGCCGTCCTTCCACGAACCCACCGCCGTTCGCGAGGCAAGCGCTTCCGCTCAACATATCATCCAGAAAGCAAGGGTCAACCGGGGAAAGTCAAAAAAAGAGTTCTTCGGATGATAGGCAGCGTGGAAATACTCGGAAGGAAAGATCAGCAGCCGTCCCGGAACCATGTCGATCACCCCGGCCATTTCCCAGAACTCGTCGGGATTCTCCAACCAGTAGTCCCGTCCATCCTCTACGATCCGGGGATTCTGCCGCGTCGCCTGCGCGTACGATTCGTCCACGATGAGCGAGTTTGATTTCCTGAACCGGAAGAATGCCGTACCGCCCGAGCACTCACCTGGACTGTTCAGATAGACGATACAGGTGAACGATCGCTTGACGTCACCTGATGTGTCGTAGTGCGGAAAAGCGAAGTCGCCGCGTTTCTCGTGGATCTGCATGAACCAGTTGACGTCGACGGCCGGATCCTGGGGCCGCGTTGCGGTCGAGTACACGGTCTGAATGGCCTGCTGCGCAACGGCAAGCATGCGGTTTGGAAACCAGACCGGGAAGCGAAGCCGGCAATCGTAGTAATCGACAAAATTTCTCCCCCCTTCCACATACTTCCAGTTCGCCGCGGGAGCGGTTCCCACGACCGACCGTGCTTCGGCAGGGGACTTGAGGAAACCGTCGATGACGACCGCGGGAATCGAGGCCGGAGCCGCGTTCTTTATGACAAGACTCGTATTGACGTCGAACAGCTCGTTGAAGAGGAATGGCTTCATTGTTCCCCAACGGCTCGCCCGGGTCAGGCAGCTCGACGTAGATTGAAAGCAAGTGAAATTCTGATTTTGTCGCTCTTGTTACACTGAACGCCGTGCGGTACCCACGATTCAAACATGATAAGCCTGCCCGCCTGCGGCGGGAATCCGACTTCTGGCATGGTAAAGAATGTTTTGCCTGTGGTACTGGTGAAGGCCCGATGAGATCGGCGTGCCCCTATCGGGTCCGGAAGCACCAGGTCTCCGCACTTCTCAGGCGCTTCGACGTAGTAGGTAGCGGATAGAAGGCTGCCGTCGTGTGAATGCTGCGCCTCTTGTGTTCCAGGCCGGAAAATGTTGATCCACGAGCGCTCGATCTCGAGAGGAATCGGCGCGCAGCCGAGGCCTTTTACAAATGCGTCCCCGGCGCGCAGCACCGTTTCCTTGAGTTCGGCCAGCTTTGCGTCTTCCAGCACGGATGTCTTCGCGGCGAAATAGGACGTTTCCAGGGATTCAAACGGAACCGGGGAAACGTCACGCTTGGCGCCCTCTGTCTCCAGATAGGTCTTGACCTTCGCGTGCGTCACATCACGAACATGTGGATCCACATCCTGGTGGAAGACGGGTACGGGGAACCAGAGCTCGACGGGCATACCAGGTTTTTGCGAAATCAAAATTCAATGATACTGCCTTGCCGAGTTTCGGATAGTCTGCAGTCTCGCATGCGGCCGGGCTGGCGGAATTTCGGATCGGCGCCTCAACTGGAGAAATTCCGGTTGGGTGCCGCACAGCGGCGGGTTTCACGCGTGGCGAATAGTGGAGCTTCCCTTGACAAGCATTCAACGCAAAAAGGATAATTCCCGGTTTTCTGTGGCGAATTAGCTCAGCTGGTTAGAGCGACGGAATCATAATCCGCAGGTCCGGGGTTCGAGTCCCTGATTCGCCACCATTTCTCTCCTCTAGCGAGCGATTATGGCCCCACGCCGCGCCGCATGCCTTGCGCTCCTGCCGGTCCTGCTTGGGGCCCGAGGGCAAATAACATGACGAAAAAGCTGTTCATTCGGACCTTCGGCTGCCAGATGAACGAGTACGACTCGGACAAGATGGCGGACCTGCTGCGCGCGGCGAAGGGTTTCGAGATCACCGACCAGCCCGAAAATGCGGATCTGATCCTGTTCAACACCTGCTCGGTGCGCGAAAGGGCGCAGGAAAAAGTATTTCACGATCTCGGGCGCGTGAAACACCTGAAGCAGGCGCGGCGTGACCTTCTCATCGGCGTGGGCGGCTGTGTCGCGAGCCAGGAAGGCGCGGCCATCGTCGCGCGCGCGCCCTATGTCGATCTCGTGTTCGGCCCGCAGACGCTGCACCGGCTTCCGGACTTGATCGACGCTCGGCAAAGCTCCGGCCGGCCGCAGGTGGACGTCTCCTTCCCGGAAATGGAAAAATTCGACAAGCTTCCACCGGCTCGCGTCGAGGGGCCGAGTGCCTTTGTTTCGATCATGGAAGGCTGCAGCAAGTATTGCAGCTTCTGCGTCGTCCCCTATACGCGCGGCGAGGAATTCTCCCGGCGCTTCGACGACGTCCTGACCGAGGTCGCGGACCTCGCAGACCAAGGCGTCAAGGAAGTGACTCTGCTCGGTCAGAACGTCAACGCCTATCGCGGCAGGATGGCCGACGGCGTGATCGCGGATTTTGCCCTTCTGCTCGAGTATGTCGCGGAGGTTCCCGGCATCGGGCGCATCCGCTATACCACTTCCCATCCCAAGGAATTTACCCAGCGTCTCATCGACGCCTACATCCGGATCGACAAGCTCGCACCGCACGTGCATCTGCCGGTGCAGTCCGGCTCGGACCGGGTGCTTGCGGCGATGAAGCGCGGGTACACCGCCCTTGAATACAAGTCGATCGTGCGCCGGCTCCGCGCCGCGCGGCCCGGCATCAGCATCTCTTCGGATTTCATCGTGGGCTTCCCCGGGGAAACCGAGCAGGATTTCGAAGCGACCCTGAAGCTCGCGGACGAGATCGGCTTCGACAATTCGTTTTCATTTGTCTACAGCCGGCGACCGGGAACCCCCGCCGCCGAGCTTCCCGACGCCACGCCACAGGAAGTGAAACTTGCGCGGCTTGTCCGGCTGCAGGAGAAAATCGATGCGCATGCGAGCAGGATCGGCGAGCGCATGGTCGGCACGCGCCAGCGCATTCTCGTCGAAGGCGCCTCGCGCAGGCACGCCGGGGAACTCTCGGGCCGCGCCGCAGACAACCGCGTCGTCAACTTTCCTGGCCCCCGGCACCTCGTTGGGCAGTTCGTCGAGGTGACCGTCACTGCGGCGATGGCCCATTCGCTCCGCGGCGAGGTCCGCGTTGCGGCGTAGGCCTTTGAAGACCCGACCCCTGGAACTCGTCCTCAACCCGGTCGACAACCAGCGCCTCGCCAATCTATGCGGAACGCTGGACGAGAACCTGCGGCAAATCGAGACCGCGCTGGACGTCACGATCGCGCGGCGCGGCGAGCGTTTCACGCTCCGCGGAGCGCAGGCGGCCCAAGCGGCCGAGGTGCTGCAAAAATTTTACGGCGACGCTAAACGCAGCCTCACCCTGGACGACATTCAGCTCGGCCTGATCGAAGTCCGCTCCCGCGGCGGAGCGAAGGAGGACACGCCGCTTCTCACCCGGCGGGCGGACCTGCGCGGCCGCACGCCGAGGCAGCGCCAGTACATCCAGAATATCCTCGAGCACGATATCACCTTCGCGATCGGTCCCGCGGGCACCGGCAAGACCTATCTTGCCGTAGCGTGTGCAGTAGACGCGCTGGAGCGCGATGCCGTGAAGCGCATCGTCCTGGTGCGGCCGGCGGTCGAGGCGGGCGAACGCCTTGGTTTCCTCCCGGGAGATCTTGCTCAGAAGGTCGATCCCTACCTGCGGCCGCTCTACGACGCGCTCTACGACCTGCTGGGCTTCGACAAGACCGGGAAGCTGTTCGAGCGCGGCGCCATCGAACTCGCGCCGCTCGCTTACATGCGCGGGCGCACGCTGAACCACTCGTTCGTCATTCTCGATGAGGCCCAGAACACCACTCCCGAGCAGATGAAAATGTTTCTCACGCGCATCGGCTTCGGCTCGAAGGCGGTGGTGACCGGGGATATCACTCAGATCGACCTCGCGCGCGGGCAGAAGAGCGGCATGGTAGCGGTGCAGAAAATCCTGGCTCAGGTGCGGGGCATAGCCTTCACGGCGTTCAAGAGCGACGACGTCGTTCGCCATCCCCTGGTGCAACGCATCGTGGATGCCTACGAGCGTCACGGGGACGAGTAGCTGCCGTGCCGGCCCGCGGCTGGCCCGACGCCCCACCGCGGGCACGACCGCGTCGCCGGCGAAAGCCGCGCCTCACGCTCCATCTTCAGGTCCTCTCGCGCGCCGTTCCTGTCCCTGCTTTGGTCCAGGTCCGCCGCTGGGTGCGCGCGGCGCTCAAGGGTTCGGCCGAGATCACCGTGAGGATCGTCGGCGCGGCCGAAGCCCGGATTCTCAACCGTCGCTATCGCGACCGTGACTATGCGGCCAACGTGCTGAGCTTTCCCTATTCCCTGCGACGCGGCACAGTGCAGGGCGACATCGTCCTTTGCGCCCCGGTGATCGCCCGCGAAGCGCTCGACCAGGGCAAGACGGTGGAAGCACATCTGGCGCATTTGACGGTCCACGCGCTGCTGCACCTGCAGGGCCACGATCACCTCCGTCGGCACGACACCGCACGCATGGAATCGCTGGAAAAGAAGCTTCTCGCCAAACTCGGTTATCCTGATCCCTACGATGATTCCGGGTGACGAATCCCCGGGTTGGATAAAACCGGCCCCGTGGCGCGAGCCCGCTGCGAGCATGGACGATTCGAACAAACCTTCGTTACTTGAACGGCTTTCCGCGCTGCTGATGCGCGAGCCGGAGGACCGCGAGCAGCTGCTCAAGCTGCTGCACTCCGCCTTCGAGAGAAATCTCCTCGACGGCGATGCGCTGTCGATGATCGAGGGCGCGCTGCAGGTCTCCGAGATGCAGGTGCGCGACATCATGGTGCCGCGCGCACAGGTGGACATGATCGACGTGAACGAGACTCCAGACAAGTTCATCCCGCACGTGATCGCCACGGCGCACTCGCGTTTCCCGGTCATCGACAAGAATCGCGACGACGTCATCGGCGTCCTGCTCGCGAAGGACCTGCTGCGTTACTACGCCGGGGAGGAGGAGTTCAACGTGCGCGACATGCTCAGGCCCGCCGTCTTCGTGCCCGAGTCCAAGCGCCTGAACGTGCTGCTGCGCGAATTCCGCGCGAACCGCAACCACATGGCGATCGTGGTCGACGAGTACGGCGGCGTGGCGGGCCTGGTGACCATCGAGGACGTGCTCGAGCAGATCGTCGGCGAGATCGAGGACGAATACGACTTCGACGATTCCGAGGACAACATCGTGCGCGAGCAGGGGGGAAACTATCGCGTCAAGGCGCAGACCGAAATCGCCGATTTCAACCAGGCCTTCGGAACGAAGTTCTCCGACACCGATTTCGACACCGTCGGCGGGCTGCTGCTGCACCGCTTCGGTCGCCTGCCCAAGCGCGGTGAGGCGATCACCATCGACGGCCTGCGCGTCCAGGTGCTTCGCGCCGACAGCCGCAGGCTGCACGTCCTTCAGGTGCACCGGCTGCCCGGCAAGGCTTGAAGGCCTTCCTGCAATCGCCGCACGCCGCGATCGCCGCGGCTGTTGCCGCAGGCGCGTTGACCGTCGCCGGCTACGCTCCACTGGCGCTATTCCCGCTGCCGTTGCTGACTCTCGCCGGCCTGCTGCACCTGTGGCGGCGTGCGGCGACGCCGCAGGCTGCGTTCCGGACAGGCTTCGCTTTCGGCGCCGGCCTGTTCGGCGTCGGCGTGTCCTGGGTCTACGTCAGCCTGCACGACTTCGGAATGATGCCGGTCCCGCTTGCCGCAATGGGGACGCTGGCATTCTGCGCGATCCTCGCGCTGTATCCGGCCGCCGCGGGCTGGTGCCTCGCGCGCCTGCGGCTCGGTCGCCTCGCCTCCGCGCTGTTCGCGTTCCCAGCCTTGTGGACGCTCTCTGAATGGCTGCGCGGCTGGATCTTTACGGGCGTTCCCTGGCTTGCCCTCGGCTACAGCCAGGTCGACTCGCCGCTCGCCGGTTTTGCTCCCGTCGCGGGGGCATACGCCGTATCGTTCGTGACCGCGCTCTGTGCCGGGCTTCTAGTCATCGTGATTTCCGGCTCCCGCAAGGCGCGTCTCGCGGGCGGTCTCGCACTCGTATGCGCGTTCGCCCTGGGCCAGGTGCTCAAGCAGTTCCACTGGACCTCTCCCCAGGGTGCCCCTCTCCAGGTTGCGCTCCTCCAGGGAAACATCCCCCAGGATCTCAAGTTCCAGGCGGATCGATACACGGCGACGCTGACAACCTATAAGCGGCTGGTCGAAGCGAGCCAAGGTGAACTCATCGTGCTTCCCGAAACCGCCATTCCGCGGTTTCTCGACGCCGTCGATCCCGGCTATCTGAAAGACATCGCGCGAATCGCTGCCGAGCGGCGCGCCGACGTCCTCATCGGCGTTCCCATCCGGGACCCGGACGAGCGTTATTTCAACAGCGTGGTCAGCGTGGGCGTTTCGCCTTCGCAGCGCTACGACAAGTCGCACCTCGTTCCCTTCGGGGAGTTCGTGCCCCCCGGCTTCGGCTGGATCGTGAAGACGCTCGCGATTCCGCTCTCGGATTTCTCCCTAGGCACGGAAAATCCGAAGCCGCTCGCGCTCGCCGGGCAGCGGGTTGCGCCGAACATCTGCTGGGAGGACGCCTTCGGCGAGGAGATCATCCGCCAGCTTCCTCAAGCGACGCTGCTGGTGAACGTCTCGAACGTCGCCTGGTTCGGCGATTCGCTCGCTCCGGCTCAGCACCTGCAGATCTCGCGCATGCGCGCGCTCGAGACTGGGCGGACCATGCTGCGCGCGACCAATACCGGTATGACCGCGATCATCGATCCTCGCGGCGCGGTCGTTGCGAGGCTGCCGCAATTCACCGAGGGCATCCTCGAGGGCGAGGTGCGCGGCTACGTAGGTGCATCGCCCTACGTCAAATTCGGCAACACCCCGATCGTCCTTCTGTCTGTCGTGCTCCTTGGAGCGCTCGTATTCATCCGCCGCCGCGTTGGTCGGGTCGGAGAAAGCCGGTAGAATCCATCGCTGTCACCGCGCGCTCATGCTGACCTTCCAGGAACTGATCCTCAAGCTGCAGAGTTACTGGGGCGGCAAGGGCTGCGCCCTGCTGCAGCCCTACGACATGGAAATGGGCGCGGGCACGTTTCATACCGCGACGTTCCTGCGCGCGATCGGCCCAGAGCCCTGGCGCGCCGCCTACGTGCAGCCTTCGCGTCGGCCCAAGGACGGACGCTACGGCGACAACCCCAACCGCCTGCAGCACTACTACCAGTACCAGGTGGTGCTGAAACCTTCGCCCGATGATTTGCAGGATCTCTATCTGGGCTCGCTCAAAGCGCTCGGCATCGATCTCCGGAAGAACGACGTTCGTTTTGTCGAAGACGACTGGGAATCGCCGACGCTCGGCGCCTGGGGTCTGGGCTGGGAAGTGTGGTTGAACGGCATGGAGGTCACCCAGTTCACTTACTTCCAGCAGGTCGGCGGCCTCGACTGCAGGCCGGTTCTGGGCGAGCTCACCTACGGGCTTGAGCGCCTCGCGATGTACCTGCAAGGCAAGGAAAGCGTTTTCGATCTCACGTGGGTGGACGGCGTCACTTACGGCGACGTCTACCACCACAACGAGGTCGAGCAGTCGAAGTATAACTTCGAAGCAAGCGACGCCAACTGGCTGCTGTCGCAGTTCAACGACTACGAATCGCAGGCGAAGCGACTGATCGCCGAGGGCCTCGCCCTTCCCGGCTACGAGATGGTGCTGAAATGCTCGCACACCTTCAACCTGCTCGACGCGCGGGGAGCGATCTCGGTCACCGAGCGCGCGGCATACATCGCGCGTGTGCGCGCGCTTGCGAGGCTCGTGGCGCAAGCGTATTACGCCTCTCGCGAGAAGCTCGGGTTTCCGATGCTGAAACCGGCGCAAACAGCGAAAAAGAGGGCCAGGGCCTAAGCAACCATGGCGAAGAGTAAGGCTGCGAAAACCCCGCAAGCGGCAAGCCTGCTCGTTGAGCTTCTCACCGAGGAACTGCCGCCGAAATCGCTTTCGCTGCTCAGTAGGTTCTTCGGCGACGAAGTCGGCAACAGACTCAGCCGCTATCGGCTCAAGCTTCGGGTTCCGGATTGGCGGGTTTTTGCAACGCCACGCAGACTGGCAGTACTCGTACCTGGCGTCCTGGCATTTGCGGAAGACCGATCAACGGAGGTGCCTGGGCCATCCATCAAAGCGCCGCCCGAGGCAGTGGCTGGCTTCGCCAGAAAGAACGGTGTTGACGTCGCGGCGCTGGAGCAGCGTGATACCCCTAAAGGAATATTCTATTTCGCGCACACGACGGTGAAGGGGGCTTCCCTCGACTCCGTACTCCCCGACATGGTCAACGAAGTCCTCCAGAAGCTTCCCGTTCCAAAGGTCATGCGCTGGGGCAACGGCGATAAACAGTTCGTGCGCCCCGCGCACGGCCTGGTGATGATGCATGGCAGGCGCGTGGTCCCGGGCACCGTTCTGGGCGTGCGCGCAGGCAACACGACGAGTGGGCATCGATTCATGGGAGCGGATTCGATTCGTCTGAGCAATGCGGACGAGTACGAGGCAAGACTGCTCAAGGACGGTCGTGTCATCGCCGACTTCGCGGCGCGCGAATCTGAAATCGATCAGCAGCTGCAGGCCGAGGCCAAGCGCCAGAAGGCGCGTCTCGGCGAATATCAGGACCTGCTGGACGAAGTCGCCGCACTGGTCGAGTTCCCGGCCGTTTACGCAGGTGAATTCGAAGCCTCGTTCCTCGAGGTGCCACAGGAATGCCTGATCCTCACCATGCGTCAGAATCAGAAGTATTTTCCGCTGTTCGCCCCCGACGGGAAGCTGCTGCCGAAATTCCTCATCGTCTCCAATATGCGCGTCGACGATCCGCGCCCAATCGTCAGCGGCAACGAGCGGGTCGTCCGGCCCAGGCTCGAGGACGCGCGGTTCTTCTTCAACAAAGATCGGAAGACCCGCCTCGAGGCGCGCGTTCCGCAGTTGGCGAAAGTCGTGTTCCACAACAAGCTCGGCAGCCAACTCGAGCGCATGCAGAGAATCAAGCTGTTGGCCGGCGAGATTGCGCGCTCGCTTCGCGCGGATGTAATGCAGGCCGAGCGCGCCGCCGAGCTTTCCAAAGCGGATTTGCTCACCGCCATGGTCGGTGAATTTCCGGAACTGCAGGGCGTCATGGGACGCTACTACGCCCTGCACGACGGCGAGCAGCGCGAAGTTGCCGATGCGATCGAGCAGCATTACCGCCCGCGCTTCGCCGGCGACAAGCTTCCCGAAGGGCCGATCGCCAGTGCAGTAGCGCTCGCCGACAAGCTTGATTCGCTCGCCGGCTTGTTCAGCATCAAGGAGCTGCCGACCGGAGACAAGGACCCATTCGGACTTCGCCGCACAGCTCTGGGGGTCATTAGAATCGTCGTCGAAAATCAGCTTCCTTTGTCCCTAAGGGATCTCTTGGACGCGGCTTTCGGGCCTTTCAGGGATAGGCCGCAAACGGATCTCAAGGTGTTTTTCACAGAACGCATGCGCAGCTATTTCCTTGAGCGTGGCTATTCCGCGAACGAGGTCGAGGCGGTTCTCAGCCTCAACCCGGTCGCGATCGCCCTCATTCCCAAGCAACTCGAAGCTGTTCGCGCGTTTTCCGCGCTTCCAGAAGCAGCCAGTCTTGCGGCGGCCAACAAGCGAATTGCCAACATACTGCGACAGGCGGAAAGCAAGGGCGAGTCATTTGCCGATGCTGACGTTTCAGCGCTCAAGGAGCCCGCCGAGATCTCGCTTTTCGAGGCCTTGCAGACGGCGTCCCGTTCGGCGAAGCCTCTATTCGACTCTGGAGATTTTGCCGGATATCTGAAAGCGTTTGCGTCTCTGAAGAGTCCAGTGGATTCGTTCTTCGACGTAGTCATGGTCATGACAGACGACAAGAAGCTTCGCGAGAACCGGCTCGCGCTGCTCACCGATATGCGCAAGGCGATGAATCGGTTCTCCGATATCTCCAAGCTGGCCGCATGAAACTCATCATCCTCGACCGCGACGGCGTGATCAACCACGACAGCGACGAGTTCATCAAGCACCCCGACGAGTGGCGGCCGATCCCCGGGAGCCTCGAGGCGATCGCGCGCCTCACGCAGTCCGGGTGGCGCGTCGTGGTCGCCACGAACCAATCGGGGGTCGGCCGCGGTCTCATGGACATGGCAAGCCTGAATGCCATCAACTCCAAGATGCACAAGGCGGTGAATCAGGCGGGTGGACGCATCGAGGCGCTGTTCTATTGCCCCGACACGGCCGAGTCTCAGTCGCCCTGCCGCAAGCCCAATCCGGGAATGTTCTTCGCCATCGCCGAGCGCCTCAACGTCGCCCTCGACCAGGCGCCCTGCGTGGGCGACAGCCTGCGCGACCTCCAGGCGGCGGCCGCGGTGGGAGCCCATCCGATCCTGGTGCTCTCCGGCAAAGGCGCGAAAACACGCTCCGCCGGCAAGCTTCCGGAAGGGACCACCGTTTATCCGAATCTGGCCGCGGTGGCGGACGCGCTGTGTCAATGATCTTTCTGCGCTCGCTCGTCTTTCTCATCGCCCAGATCCTCTTCACCCCGCCTTACGCGATCATCGCCCTCGCCACGTTTCCCTTGCCGCGGCTTGCGCGCTATCGCGTGATCTCCGGCTGGTCGCGCGCGATGATCTGGCTCGCGAGGAAGGTGCTCGGCATCCACTACCGCGTGATCGGCATGGAAAACCTGCCACGGACTCCCGGCGTGATCCTGGCAAAGCACCAATCGGCGTGGGAAACCTTGGCCTTCCAGGTCATTTTCCCGCCGCAGGTGCTGGTATTGAAGCGAGAGCTCCTGTGGATCCCGTTCTTCGGCTGGGGTCTTGCGCTGACGAGCCCGATCGCGATCGACCGCAGCCGTGGCGTGCGGGCGCTGAATCGGATGGCCGAGCTCGGCCGCGAGCGGCTCGCTCAAGGGTTCTGGATCGCGATCTTCCCGGAAGGCACGCGCGTAAAACCGGGCGAACGCGGCAAGTATCACGAAGGCGGCGCATGGCTTGCGGTGAAATGCGGCGCGTCGGTCGTGCCGGTCGCGCACAACGCGGGCCTGTTCTGGGGCCGCAACGCCTTTCTCAAGCGTCCGGGAACAGTGACAGTGGAGGTCGGACCGCCGATCGATTCGCGTGCTCACACACCGGAGTCGCTGAACCTGTCGGTCGAGGAGTGGATCGAGGGCCGCATGGCCAGTCTATGTCCCCGGCGCTGAGGCAGCTGCAGCTTCCATTTGACGTCCCGCCGCGAGCGGAGATCGTCGGGCGTCTTCGCCAACTTCAGTTCGCGGGCGGCATGCTGAGCTACCACCTTGTGCGCGCCAGGCGGCGAACCATCGCGCTATTCGTCGATGGGGACGGAATCGAGGCGCGCGCACCACGCCGTGCCACGATCGCGGATATCGAGGCGTTCATCCGGGAAAAGGAGCGCTGGATCCGCAGACGGCTCGCCGAGCCGCGCCGGCGACCGCTCGTGTGGGAGGCCGGGGCGCGACTGCCGTGGCTCGGGCGCACTGTGACCTTGGCGCTGCGGCATGGAGAGATCGGCGTGTGGTTCTCGCAGGATAGGCTCGAGTTCGGGCTCGCCGACGGGGCGAGCCTGCGCGAGAGGGCGCTCGATTGGATGCGGGGGCAGGCGCTGGAGTTTTTCCGTGAACGGGTTGCGGAGCTGGCGCGCATGCATGGGCTTCGCGTCTTGGTCGTGGGTCTTTCCAACGCGCAGAGCCGTTGGGGCAGCTGCGGCTCCAACGGGCGAATACTCCTCAGCTGGCGCCTGATGATGCTGCCGCCGCATCTCATCGACTACGTGGCCGCGCATGAACTCGCCCACCTGCGAGAGCTCAACCATTCACCGCGCTTCTGGGATATCGTCGCGCTTGTGTATCCGGACCATCGGGCGGCGCGGCGCGAATTGAGTGCCCGGGCGTTGACCTTGCCGGATCTATAGGAAGAGCATCGATGCGAATTCTCCACACCATGTTGCGAGTAGGCGATCTGGAGCGGTCGCTGCGCTTCTACACCGAGGTTCTCGGCATGCGGCTGCTCCGCCGCAAGGACTATCCTGACGGAAAATTTACCCTGGCTTTCGTCGGTTACGGCGACGAAAGCGATACCGCGGTGCTCGAACTGACCCACAATTGGGGCGTGGACAAGTATGAGCTCGGCAACGCTTACGGCCACATCGCCATCGCAGTGGATGACGCTTACAAGGCTTGCGAGGAAGTGAAGCGCCGCGGGGGAAAGGTCACGCGCGAGGCGGGGCCGATGAAGCACGGGACGACGGTGATCGCCTTTATCGAGGACCCCGACACCTACAAGATCGAATTGATCGAGCGCAAGTAGGCTCGACGATGCTCCAAGGGCTGGGTGCTCGCGCGCAGGCGCTCAGCGAAAAGTTCCGGGCGCCCCGGCAACGCGGTATTTGCGGATCTCGCTCTGCTGCCCGATCAGTGTCTTGGCGAAGTCTTCCAGCATGTCGTCGCTGATTTCCTGCGCCGGAACCGATAGGTACTCCACCCCCAGGCCAAAGAGATGCGTCGCCTGGAAGTGCAGCTTGCCTTGCTCGTGGTCCGCCTTGATGATGATGTCCGTGAGGACCGCGGCCGGAACGATGAACTTGGCGCCGATGACGAAACCCTTGGCGCTCTTCTTTTCCTCCTCCACGAATTTGACCTTGCTGAGCCAAAGAGACTCACGGATGCGTTGCATCACGGGCGGCATGTCTTTCTCGATCACCACGGCGTCAGGGCCGGCCCACTTGACGAAGAAATGCGTCGTGTCGAAATATTCCTTGTCGTTAATGCGCTTTTTCCGGTAGTCGATGAACGACTCGGTGAACACGAGATTCCTGAAATCGGCGACCCCAGGGATCGAGTACACGAGGGGGCTGGTGGGCTTGACCACCGCGAGCTGCTTGAGCAGTTCGTGCACGTACTGGAACGTCTGTTTCATCTTGTCTTCGACCAGCTTGAGCTTGTCCCCCTGCAGATTCTGCTGATGAATCTGCTGGGTCTTCACCAAGTCGGCCTGTTTTTTCAGGTCGTCAAGAAGGCCCATCGCCGTCCCCCTGCTTCAAACCTCATATCGATCTATCTATACACCATTTTGCCAGCGGGCGTTTGCGCGGTCTAGGTACGACGCTGCGCGAGCCGGTTGGCGATTGTGACAAAAGCCGCAACCGGGAGGTTTTGTGCACGCTTGCCCGGGTCGATGCCGAGTTCGGCGAGGTCGGTTGCGGAAATCAGACTCGAGAGCGTGTTTCTCAGAGTCTTTCGCCGCATCGAAAACGCCTGCGTAACGATCCCGGAGAAGCCGGCTTCATTCAGGGCATCGAGCTCCGTCGAAGGCCGCGGTACGAGCCGCACGACTGCAGAGTGAACTTTGGGCGGTGGCCGGAATGACTCGGGGGCGACCGTGAAAAGCCGCTCGAGGCGGAAGCGATACTGCAGCGAGACCGACAGCCGCCCGTATTGGGGTTCGGAAGGCTTCGCGACCATCCGTTCTACGACCTCGTGCTGCAGCATGAAATGGAGATCCGTGCACCTGGCCGCCGCGGCGGCAACGTGGAACAAGAGGGGGGTGGAAATATTGTAAGGGAGGTTGCCCACGACTCTAAGAGGCGCAGGCAGCGTCGCAAAGTCGAAGCACAGCGCATCGGCTTGGTGTACCGTCAGGCGATCGGCGGGGTAGCGCTCACGCAGGCGCTCGCTCAGGTCCCGGTCGAGTTCGACGACGTGAAGGTGCCCGACGCGCTCGAGCAACGGCGTCGTCAGCGCCCCGAGCCCGGGGCCGATTTCGACGATGTGCTCGCGCCGGTGCGGATCGATTGCGGAAACGATCCGCTCGATGACCCCCGGGTCGACGAGAAAGTGCTGACCGAATCTTTTTCGCGGGACATGCCGAGACGTGGCCACTGTCTAGCGGACCGTCCGAGCCTCGGCTTGTGCCATCTCGATCGCCGCCTCGACCGCCTCGATGAGGCTGTCGGGTTCTGCCCGACCGGTGCCGGCAAGCTCGATCGCCGTGCCGTGGTCGACCGAGGTGCGGATCATGGGCAAGCCGAGCGTGACGTTGATGCCCCTCCCGAAGCTCGCGTACTTGAGCACGGGCAAGCCCTGATCGTGATACATCGCAAGTACGCAATCAGCCCCAGCGAGCCGATCCGGAACAAACAGCGTATCCGCCGGCAGAGGCCCTGTGAGCCGCAAACCTTCCGCGCGCAATTTCTCGAGAACCGGTCCGATCACTTCGATTTCCTCTCGCCCGAAATAACCGCCCTCGCCGCTATGCGGATTGAGACCGGCGACCAGAATCCGCGGCGCGGAGATGCCGAGCCGGCGGATGAGCTCCGCGTGGAGAACCCGGATGGTCCGTTCGAGGCCTTTGCGGGTCAGCGCGCGCGGCACGTCTTTCAAGGCGAGGTGCGTGGTCGCAAGCGCGACGCGCAGGCCGCCGCCCGCGAGCATCATGACCACCTGAGCAGCGCCGGTACGCTCGGCGAGATACTCCGTGTGGCCGATGAAGGGGATGCCGCCGTCGTTGATGACGCCCTTGTGCACCGGTGCGGTCGTGAGCGCCGCGAACTCGCCTGCCTTGCAGCCTGCGATTGCGCGGTCGAGAAGCGAAATCACGTAAGGCGCGTTGCGCCGATCAAGCGTGCCTGCCCGACAGGTGGTTGAGAGCGGGATATGCAGACACGCGATCGAATCCGATATCAAGCCCGCGCCGGGATCACACAGCCGCACCCGGAGCCCGAGTTGCCGGGCGCGGCTCTCGAGCATCTCCCGGTCTCCAAGAACCACGATGCGCGCGGCAAACCTCTGTCGCGCGAGGGCCAGACAGATATCCGGACCGATGCCCGCCGGCTCCCCGGAGGTCACCGCTATGACCGGGACGGAATTCGAGCCCGAGGCAACGGCTGCCCGGGACACCGCCGGCTTTTCAAGTCGGGCGTTCACCGTTCTTCGAGCCGCATTTCCACGTACGCGCGATCGCGCAACTGGCGCAGCCATTCCTGATAGGCCTCGTCACCCTTTCTGTCGAGAAGAGCCTTGCGCGCCTCGACGCGCCTGCGCTCGGAAGACATGTCGGCCGTACGCCGCTCGAGCACCTGAATGAGATGCCATCCGAACGGAGTCTTGACAGGCTGGCTTACATCCATCGGCTTCAACTCCGTAAAAGCGCGCTCGAATTCCGGCACGGTATCGCCCGGATAGATCCATCCCAGATCTCCACCCCGAGAGGCCGAGCCGTCGTCCGAATTCAGGCGGGCGAGCTCGGCGAAGTTCACTCCGTTTACAATCCGTTCCCGCAGGCTGCGCAGCTTCCTGTTGGCCTCGTCCTCGGAAACGAGATCGTTGGTGCGTACCAGAATATGACGCACGTGCGCCTGCTCCACGAGCAGAGGCGCGCCGGCGCCGCGCAGCTCGAGGAGCTTGACTACGTGGAATCCGGCGGGGCTTCGAAACACACTGCTGATGTCTCCGGGCTTCAGGCCCCTCAAGGCCTCGACATACAACTCCGGCATCCGCTGCTGACTGCGCCAACCCATCACGCCTCCCTGAAGCGCATCCGGCGCATCGGAGTAGGCGGCGGCGAGCTGGGCGAACTCCGCGCCGTCCCTGAGCCGCTTGACCGCTTCCTCGGCGCGGGCACGCCGGGTTTCCAGCTGCTCGGGGGTCGCCTGCTCGGGTACCCGGATCAAAATGTGCGCGATGTTATATTCAGTCGCAGTGTCTTTTCTTTCGCTCTGCTCGAGTAGCAGATTCTCGATCTCACCTTCGCTGACGGTGATCTTGCCGGTGACCTCGCGGTCCCGCACGCGATTCATCAGAATCTCATTGCGCAGCTCTTCCCGAAATCTGTCGAAAGGGATCGCATCGCGCTCGAGCGTCTGCCGGAATTCCGTCAATGAGAGCTTGTTCCCCTCGGCGACCCGGCTGAGGGTACGATCGAGCTCCAAATCATCCACGCGCACCCCAGTCTCCCGGGCGTATTGCAACTGAACTTTTTCGATGATGAGGCGCTCCAGCACCTGGCGCTCGATCTCACCGCGATCGGGAAGGGACGTTCCGCGCCGCTGCAACTCCTTCTGCACGCGATTCATCCGCTCCGCCAGGTCGTACTGCGTGATCACCTCTTTGTTGACTACCGCGACGATCCGGTCGATCAAGTCGATGCGCGCCGCGGCAGCCTGCTCCGGGCGAGCGCTTTGCGCGAACGCCGCGCCACACACCGCCAGCAACAGAATGGTAAGTTGAAATCTCATCGTTTCATTGTCAAGCCATCAGTCGTAGAAATCAAATGATTCGCCGGGTTTCCTGTCGGGTGAAAGAGCGTTGATCCGCTGGTAACCCGGAATGTTGCGTTTCAAGGCCTCGAGGGGATTGGACCCGAGGCGCGAAAAGCCGTTCAGCTCCAGCTGCAAGAACACGCTCGACGACGAGGTGCCGGCCGTCAGTGCGAATCGCTGCATGATGATGCGGCTCGTCCAGCAGTCGGCCCCGTATTCCAGTCCGCCTATGCCCTCGACGATCCGGCTGTCGGCGAGCGAGTAGTTGAAGCGTCCGACGCCATACCAGCGACCGAAGATCGGCCACTGTGCCGACAGGTCTACCTGCTTGAGCGGAACCGTCGTCGTAATGTCACCGCTCAGGTACCGGTAGCTCAGGTTGAGCGCCTTGAGCCCCTCGGGCCGATAGCGCGCTGCCAGGGTCAAGCGCTCGGTGCGGCGATCGCGTTGATCGTATTCGGAAGCTCCCTCGATGGTCCAGTGCTGGCTCACGCGCCCCGACAGCGCGGCGAGCCAGTTCGACGCGCTGTAGGTGCGCGGCGCGTCCGTAGGACTGAGCGTGACCCGTTGATCGCTGAAATAGTAGCGCTGGCCGAAGGTGCCGCGCAGCACTTCCTGCCCGCTCGAGGGCAGAAGCATGCGTGACGTTACTGCTGCAGTGAGCTGACGCGCGTCGTTGATGCGGTCGCCCCCGGAAAACCTGTTTTCGGAAAAGATCTGAGCGTAGTTGAAGTCTGCGATCGCGGTGTCGAACAGCGGAATCTGGTTCTGGTCGCGAAACGGGACGTACACATAGTAGAAACGCGGTTCGAGCGTCTGCGTCACCGCCTGTCCGAACGCCTGGGTCTCCCTCTCGTAGATCAGTCCGGTGTCGAGACTGAAAACGGGAAGCGTGCGGCTGATCGAATCCGGGAACGCCGGGATGTTCGAAATCGGTCTCGGTGCTACCGAGCCCGGGATCACTGGGATCTCATCAAGCGAGTAGTACGTGTAGTGCACGCCGACCTTGGGTGTGAGGAAGGAACCCGGCGTGATGAACGGCAGGCTGAGGCTCGGATAGAACGTCGAGCGCTTGCCATTCACAAGCGTGGGGTGGGTGAAGTCGACGAACTCGGCCGTGGACCCGAAATCGAGACCGCCGATGTCCTGACGCAGAGTGGACAAGGTGATCTGAGGGGTGCGGCCATAAGGGACGACGATCGGATTGTCCGGATCCTGCAGGACCTGGAACCGTTGCACCCGCGCGGTCGCCGAGTAGGTGCCCGTGTCCCACCACTTGCCGTTGTAGGTCAAAAAGCCCTCCCGAGGAAGCGTGGCCTGCGAAGCGATGTTGATGCGGGTCGCAAGGTCGCGGAAATAGTTGTCGTCGGAAACTTTGTTCAGGTTGAGTCCGCCAAGGAGGGAGTCATCGCGGTTGTAGCGGTGAACCAGGCTCATCGCCAAGCGGCCGCGATCCGCAGCACGGTCATGCGGGAGCACCTCCGCGTTGAAATCGCCGTTGTAGTCCTTCTGCAAATAACGGAACTGCTCCGCGAGCTGCAATCCGCGCTTTTCCATGTAACGCGGCGTGAGCGTGAGGTCGTAGTTGGGCGCGAGATTCAGGTAATACGGAACTCCGAACTCGGGTCCGCTCTTCCCGGTAGCGCCGATCGAAGGCGGAAGAAAGCCCGACTTGCGCTGGTTATTCAGAGAAAAGTCAAAGGAAGGCGCGGCGATGACCGGCAGTCCCTCGAAATACACGCTGGCGCCGCGCGCGGTCCCCACGTCGCGCGTGAAATCCAGTTCCAACTCGTCGGCCTGGACCCGCCAGCCGTCGTCGCCCGGCTTGCAGGAGGTGAAGAAACCATCCTTGATCCTGTACTGGTTTTCACCCAGGATCTCGATCGTCTCGGCTTGCCCGCGCGCCGAGACGGGTTGCTGACCCGCCTTTGGGCGCGGCGTGAAAGTGAAGTCGGGTTTCTCGAATAGTCCGGTCCCATCCCTGATCGAATACCTCAGCGCCGGGCCCTTCAAAGTGTCGCCGTTGCGTTGAAGGCGGACGTCGCCGCGGGCTTCGACGTCTTCATCTCCTTCGTGATATGTCAGCGAGTCGGCGCGGATCGACAAGCCCCCTTGACGCAAGCTGGCGTTGCCCTGAGCCGTGGTGTCCTTTCCTGCAACGCCTTCGATGCGATCCGCGTCCAAGATGATCGGCAAGGCGCCTGTCTTGGATCGTTGCTCGGAAGAACTCCGCAGCTGAAGTCCCTGCCCCTGTGCGTACACCGCGGCGGAGCAAGACAGCGCAATTGCCAACGCCGCACGGCGGGCAGGTGAACAAGACATGTCAGGGAAGCCTGGACCTGGGCTTTCGGGGCGGGTGCTAAAATCGCACAAATCAGCGGCGAAGGCAATTCTTTGTTTCAGGAGGATTTTTGGACCGCCTAGAGCAATTGCGGGGGTGGCTGGCGGCAACCCTCGGAAGCGACGATTTCAGCATCGCGCCCGCCTCGGACGACGCGAGCTTCCGGCGTTATCTCCGGATCCGACGCGGCGCGGGGCAAGCGTCACTCGTCGCGATGGACGCGCCGCCCGACAAGGAGAACTGTGCGCCGTTCGTGCATGTTGCGCGTCTCCTCGCCGAAGCCGGCGTACACGTGCCCAAGATCCATGCGCAGGACCTCGAACAGGGCTTTCTGCTGCTTTCGGATCTGGGCAGCACGACTTATCTGGATGCGCTCGACGAGCACAACGCCGGAAAGCTCTACGAAGACGCGCTAGCCGCACTGTTCAAGATTCAGCGGGCGAGCCGCCCCGGGTTGCTGCCCGATTACGACAGAGAATTGCTCGAGAAGGAATTGCGCCTTTTCCCCGACTGGTACATAGCGCGCCAGCTGCAGCGCGAGCTCGACGCGGCACAGCTCCAGACCCTGGAGAGAGCGTTTTCGACGATCCTCGGGAACAACCTCGCGCAGGCGCGGGTGTTCGTACACCGCGACTACCATTCCCGCAACCTCATGGTCTGCGAGCCTTGCCCGGGAATTCTCGATTTTCAGGACGCGGTGTACGGCCCGATCACCTACGACCTCGTTTCGCTCCTGCGCGACGCCTACATCGCCTGGGACGAGGAACGCGTCATCGATTGGGCGATCCGTTATTGGGAGAGGGCCCGAGCCGGGGGGCTGCCGGTCGCCGGCGATTTCGCGGATTTCTACCGGGATTTCGAATGGATGGGAGCCCAGCGACAGCTCAAGGTGCTGGGGATCTTCGCGCGTCTTTCCTTTCGGGACGGCAAGAGCGGCTATCTGAAGGACCAGCCGCTCGTGATGAGCTACCTGCGGCGCACCTGCGCGCGTTATCGCGAGCTTGCCGCGCTCGGGCGTCTGCTCGAGGAGCTCGAGCCCCAGGACAAGCGCGTTGGCTACACGTTCTGATTTCGAATGATGAAAGCGATGATTCTTGCCGCAGGGCGCGGCGAACGCATGAGGCCCCTCAGCGACGCGGTCCCCAAGGTGCTTCTCGTCGTGCGCGGCAAGTCTCTGATCGCCTGGTCGATCGAGGCGCTCGCGCGCTCGGGCGTTCGCGAGATCGTGATCAATCACGCGCATCTCGGTCACATGATCGAAGCCGCGCTCGGCGATGGACGCCGCTTCGGCGTCGCGATCCGCTACTCGCGCGAAGCCGAGGCGCTCGAAACCGCGGGCGGAATTGCACAGGCGCTTCCCCTGCTCGGCGACGAGCCGTTCGTCGCCGTCAACGGCGACCTCTTCTGCGACTTCGACTTCTCCGGCCTCATCGGGACTGCGCTGAAGCAAAATCTCGCGCACCTGGTGCTGGTCGCGAATCCGCCGCATCACCCGCAAGGCGACTTCGCGCTGAACGGCACGCAGGTCGCCGAAGCGGGACAATCCAAGCTCACCTTCAGCGGCATAGGTCTTTACCGCCCGGAGCTCTTCTCGAGCATCAGGCCGGGTTCCAAGGGGCAGATTGCCTCGCTCCTGCGTGCGGCGATGGCGCGCGGGCTGGTCTCCGGCGAGGTGCATCGCGGCATCTGGCACGACGTCGGCACGCCCGCGCGGCTTTCCGCGTTGAACGAGCGCGTCGCTTGATCGTCGCCGCAAAGCGGACGACAATCGCGGCAATGGACACCGCCAGCAATCTTTCGCGCTGCGCCGAGCGCCGTCACGCGCTGCAGTTGCGCATGGGGAAGGGCGCCGCGATCATTCCGACCGCACCGGAACGCATCCGCAATCGCGACAGCGATTACCTTTACCGATTCGACAGCTATTTCTACTACCTGAGCGGGTTCCCCGAGCCCGAGGCGGTGCTGGTCCTCCTCGCGGGAGAGGAGCCCAGATCGATTCTCTTCTGCCGCGAGCGCAATCCGGAGCGCGAGCTCTGGGAAGGCGTCCGCAACGGCCCCGAGGGCGCAAGGGCCGCCTTTGGTTTCGATGAGGCCTATCCCGTGGAGTCGCTCGACGAGCACATGCCGAAGCTCCTCGCCGATCAGCCTGCGCTTTACTACGCCCCCGGGGCCGACGCGGGTTGGGACGCGCGCATCATGGGATGGCTGAATCAAGTCCGGGCGCAGGCGCGCGCGGGCGTCACCGCGCCTGCCGAAATCCGCGATGTGCGCGCCGCGCTCGACGACATGCGCCTGATCAAGGACGACGGCGAGCTCGCCGTGATGCGCCGCGCGGCGGCGATCTCGGCTGCCGCCCACGAACGCGCGATGCGCGCGACCCGCCCTGGACGCAGCGAATACGAGATCGAGGCGGAGCTTCTCTACGAGTTTCGCCGCCGCGGCGCGCAGTATCCCGCGTACTGGCCTATCGTTGCCGGAGGAGCCAACGCCTGCATCCTGCATTACCGCGACAACAACGCGCGGCTCGCCGACGGGGATCTTTTGCTGATCGACGCGGGTTGTGAACTGGACGGATACGCCTCGGATGTGACGCGGACTTTCCCCGTGAGTGGAAAATTCAGCGGCCCGCAGAAGGACGTCTACGAGCTGGTGCTCGCAGCGCAAACCGCGGCGATCGCGACGGTAAAGCCGGGGAGCCGCTGGGACGATCCGCACAGTGCCGCGGTGGGGACGCTCGCTCAAGGATTCCTGGATTTGGGACTGTGCCGCGGGACGCTCGAAAAGGTGCTCGAGACCGAGGATTACAAGCGCTTCTACATGCACCGCACCGGACATTGGCTCGGCCTGGATGTCCATGATGCCGGAGAGTACAAATCGGGCGGGGAATGGCGCCGCCTCGAGCCGGGCATGACCTTGACAGTAGAACCGGGCTGCTACATCCGGCCAGCCGACGACGTACCTCGGCAATTCTGGAACACGGGCGTGCGCATCGAGGACGACGTTGTCGTAACGCCCTCGGGGTGCGAAGTATTGACCGCAGCTGCACCGAAATCGGTCCGGGATATGGAGGCCCTGGTTGGTCGTGGCTGAGCTGCCGAAGGTCGATGTCGCCATTGCCGGCGGCGGACCGGTCGGCTGTGCATTGGCGCTTGCCCTGTCCGGGAGCGCGGTCTCCGTCGCTCGGATCGCCGGCGAAGCCGATTTCGCAGATCGACCCATTGCCCTGTCCTACGGTTCTCGCCTGATCCTGGAGCGCCTGGGCGCATGGGCCTCCATCCGAAACAGCCCGATCGAAACCATCCATGTTTCCCAGCAGGGTTTCGGCAGAACCGTAATGCGGTGCGCTGACCACGGCTTGCCCGCGCTGGGATACGTAACTGCATACTCCGAGCTCGTTGCGCAGCTTGCGGGCCGCACCCCCGCAAGTGCGGAATCCTTGAGGAACTGGAAATCGGCTGACAATGAAGTTGTCCTGCACCTGTCCCGCGGCGAAAAGGAGCGAGGCATGCGCGCCCGGGTGCTCGTGCTCGCCGATGGCGGCCACAATCGCCACACCCGGCATGTGAGGGATTATCGGCAGCAGGCCATCGTGGCTGAAGTCACGGCCGAGCACCCGCGAGGCGGGGTCGCCTGGGAACGCTTCACCGCCGAAGGGCCGCTCGCTTTGCTCCCATTCGGGGACCGCTACGCGCTGGTCTGGAGCGTGCGCCCGGTGAGCGCCGCCGTGTTGCTCGGGCTGACTGATTCGGATTTCCTCGCGCGCCTGCGTGAAATCTTTGGCGGAAGGCTCGGAGATTTCGATTCGGTCGGCCCCCGCTCGACCTTCCCGCTTTCGCTGCGTCATGGCAGGACCGCTCCCGCACCCAGAGTTCTTGCGATCGGAAACGCCGCGCAAACGCTGCACCCGGTGGCCGGCCAGGGACTCAATCTCGGCCTGCGCGACGCGTGGGAACTGGCTCAGATGTTGCTTGACTTTTCGAAGGAAGAAATTGGCTCGCCCCGTTTTCTCGCTCGCTACGCCCGTAGTCGCAGTTTCGACCGCTACGCCGGAATCGGGTTCACCGATTTTCTCGTGAAGATATTCTCGAATTCCCTTGCGCCGCTCGCGCTGGCACGCGGCGCGGGCCTGGCCGTGCTCGACGCTGTGCCGCCCGCGCGGCGTTTTCTCGCCCGCCGCATGATCTTCGGGGCTCGCGCGCTACCCTGAACGGCGTGGCGCTGTTTCTGCGCTGCGGTAAAAACAAAAAATCCGCCGTCAACCTCTTTTTTTGTTGCGCGAAGCGCTGGAGCGCTTCCCTAAGCGCTCATGTTTAGGTATAGAATTGCGCTCCGCCCGAAAAATTTCCGTGATCGTCGATGCGAATCGGTTCGCGCAGCTTGCGCAATAATCTTTTTGTCGCGCCGATGGCCGGGGTCACGGATCGCCCCTTCCGGCAGCTGTGCAAGAAATTCGGCGCGGGCCTGGCCGTATCCGAGATGGTGGCCTCGAACTCGTTGCTGTGGGGCAGCGAGAAAACGCGCCGCCGCGCCAATCACGAAGGCGAAGTCGAGCCGATCTCGGTACAGATCGCCGGGGCCGACCCGGCCATGATGGCCGAGGCCGCGCGCTTCAACGTGGAGCGGGGCGCGCAGATCGTCGACATCAATATGGGCTGCCCGGCGAAGAAAGTCTGCAACACCCTGGCCGGGTCCGCGCTCCTCAAGGATGAGCCCCTGGTCGCGCACATTCTCAAGGCCGTAGTGAGGGCGGTGAATGTTCCCGTCACGCTGAAGTTCCGCACCGGATGGGATCCGGTCAACAAGAACGCTCTGAAGGTCGCGAAGATCGCCGAAGACAGCGGCGTACAGCTGTTGTCCCTGCACGGCCGCACCCGCGCGTGCGGCTTCTCGGGCCGGGCCGAGTACGACACGATCCGCGAAGTCAAACGCTCTACGCGCTTGCCCGTGGTGGCAAACGGCGACATAACGACGCCCGAGGAAGCGAAGCATGTGCTCGAGTACACGGGCGCCGACGGGATCATGATCGGTCGCGCCGCTCAAGGGCGTCCCTGGATCTTCCGCGAGATCGGGCATTATCTTTCAACGGGCGAGAAACTCCCTCACCCCCTCGTCTCCGAAATCCATGCCGTGTTGCTCGCGCATCTGCGTGAGCTCTACGCGTTCTATGGCGCAGAAACGGGGGTCAAGGTCGCGCGCAAGCATATCTCCTGGTACACCAAGGGGCTCGCCGGTTCGGCGAGCTTCCGGCACCACATGAATCAGCTTGAAACCTGCGAAGAGCAACTCGACGCGGTCAATCGTTTCTTCGAGCAGTTCGGGCGCGAGAATCTGCGCTTGCGCTATGAAGTGGAGCTGGCGGCATGAGGCAGACAAACGAGATCGCGGACTGTGTCCGCCGGTCTCTGGAGCGGTACTTCAAGGACCTCGACGGCGCAAAGCCACGCGCCATCTACGACATGGTGCTCAAGAACGTCGAGCGTCCGATGCTCGAGCTCGTGCTCGACCGGGCTGAAGGGAATCAGTCCATCGCCGCGGAGATGCTCGGGATCAACCGCAATACCCTGCGAAAGAAAATCCAGTCGCTCAAAATAAAGATGTAAACGGTGATTCCCATCCGGACGGCGCTGGTCAGCGTATCCGATAAGAGCGGCCTTGCCGAGTTTGCGCGCGGCCTCGCCCGGTTCAAGGTCAAGATCCTGTCGACGGGCGGCACGGCGAAACTTCTGGCCGAGCAGGGCCTCCTCGTAACCGAGGTGGCCGACTACACCGGCTTCCCGGAAATGCTCGACGGGCGGGTGAAAACCCTGCACCCGAAACTGCACGCCGGCATACTCGCCCGGCGCGATTCCCCCGCGCACCTGGCAGCGATCGAGGCGGCAGGTATCGAGCCGATTGATCTCGTCGTCGTCAACCTTTATCCGTTCGCACGAACCGTCGCGAAACCGAATTGCACTCTCGCCGAGGCGCTCGAGAACATCGACGTCGGGGGCCCCAGCATGCTGCGCGCAGGGGCCAAGAACTATGCAGGCGTTGCGGTGGTGACCGATCCGTCCGACTATTCAAACCTGCTCGCGGAGATGGGGGAGCGCGGCGGCGCCTTGAGCGAGGGCACGCGCTTCGCTCTGGCCCAGAAGGCGTTCGCCCACAGCGCGGCGTACGAGGCCGCAATCGGCAACTACCTCACCGGACTCGCGCGTGACGGGAAACGTGCGCCGTTCCCGGGGCGCCTTACGCTTCAGTTCGAAAAGGTGCAGGACCTGCGCTACGGCGAAAACCCGCATCAGGCAGCGGCCTTCTATCGCGACGGCAATCTGACTCCGGGCGGCATCGCCGGCACCACCCAGATTCAGGGCAAGGAGCTGTCGTACAACAACATCGCCGACGCCGACGCGGCCTGGGAATGCGTGAAGACCTTGGATGAGCCGGCCTGCGTGATCGTCAAGCACGCCAATCCTTGCGGCGCCGCGATCGGAGCCTCACCCCGTGAGGCGTACGAGCGCGCCTTTGCCACCGACCCCACGGCAGCATTCGGGGGCATCGTCGCCTTCAACCATGAGCTCGACGCCGCGACGGCAGGCGCGGTATCCAAACAGTTCGTCGAGGTCGTGATCGCGCCCGCATTCGACGCCGAAGCGCGACGGATCTTTGCCGCCAAAGCCAACGTACGGGTGATGTCGGTGAGCCTGGCGCGCGCCGCACAGGCATACGACTTCAAACGCATCGGAGGCGGGTTGCTGGTGCAATCCCCTGACGCGCGCAACGAGCAGACGTCGGACCTTCGCACCGTCACCAGGCTCGAGCCTACCCAGGCGCAAATCGCCGATTTGCTGTTCGCCTGGCGCGTGGCGAAGTACGTCAAGTCGAACGCCATCGTGTTCTGCGCGCGCGGCTGTACGCTGGGCATCGGCGCTGGCCAGATGAGCCGCATAGACGCCGCCCGTGTTGCCGCGCTCAAGGCGCAAAATGCGGGGTTGTCGCTCGCGGGATCGGTGGTTGCCTCGGACGCATTCTTTCCGTTTCGCGACGGCGTGGACGTCGTCGCCCAGGCCGGCGCCAAGGCCGTCATCCAGCCCGGGGGCAGCATGCGCGACGACGAAGTCATCGCGGCCGCCGACGAGCTTGGAATCGCCATGGTGTTCACAGGCGTGCGGCATTTCCGGCATTGATGCATGAAGCTTCTGGTCATCGGTTCCGGCGGCAGGGAACACGCGATCGCGTGGCGCCTGGCGCAAAGCCCGCGAGTGCAAAAAATCTTCATCGCCCCGGGCAATGGCGGCACCGCGCGCGAGGCCGGCCTGGAGAACGTGGCGATCTCGGGGATCGACAAGCTGGCCGAATTTGCGCTGGCCGAAAATATTCACCTCACCGTGGTGGGACCCGAGGCACCGCTTGCCGACGGTATCGTCGATCTGTTCCGTTCCAGGGGGCTGCGGATCCTCGGTCCGACTCAGGCGTGCGCCCGGCTGGAGAGCTCCAAGCAGTTCGCCAAGGAATTCATGACCCGGTACAGGATCCCCACGGCGGAATTTTCGAGCTTCGACGCAGCTCACGCCGCGCACGCCTACATCGAGGCGCACGGCACGCCCGTCGTCGTGAAGGCCGACGGCCTCGCCGCGGGAAAGGGCGTGATCGTCGCCATGAGCGCGGACGAAGCCCATCGTGCAATCGAGCAATTTCTCGTCGAGCGTACGATGGGCGCCGCGGGCAACCGCGTCGTGATCGAAGAATTCCTGGAAGGCGAAGAGGCGAGCTTCATCGTGTTGGCGGACGGCGAGCACGTGCTCCCGCTTGCGACCAGCCAGGACCACAAGCGTCTCAGGGACGGCGACCGGGGGCCCAACACCGGCGGCATGGGCGCGTATTCTCCGGCGCCGGTCGTGACCCCCGAGCTGCACGCGCGAGTGGTGCGCGAAATCATCCAGCCCGTGCTCGCAGGAATGACCGAGGAAGGCCACCGCTACACCGGGTTCCTCTACGCCGGCCTCATGATCGACAGCACCGGCAACCCCCGGGTGTTGGAATTCAACTGCCGCCTCGGCGATCCTGAAACGCAGCCGATTCTGCTGCGTTTGAAAAGCGACCTGTTCGAGTTAATCGAGAGCGCCATGGAGGGCAGGCTCGACCACGTCAAGGCGGAATGGGACCGCCGCGCCGCGCTGGGGGTGGTTCTCGCGGCCTCGGGTTATCCGGACGCCCCGGAAAAGGGCCACGTCGTAACGGGACTACCGGCGGCGCGAGAAGACTTCCGGGTGTTTCACTCGGGCACCGCGCTCAAAGACGGCGCCATCGTCACCAACGGCGGGCGCGTGCTGTGCGTGACTGCTCTTGGGGATTCTATCAAGATGGCGCAGCGGCGCGCCTACGAAGTGGCGGAGGGAATCCGTTTTGACGGCATGCAGTACCGGCGCGACATCGGGCACCGCGCCGTTGCCACACGAAGGCTTTGACCTGCGAAATTCGGTTCGATGAGCCCGGCTGCGGTCCACGCTTACTTTCTTGAGCTGCAGAACCGCCTCGTCGCGGAGCTGGAGCGCATCGAAGGACGCAGCTTCCGCCGCGACCGATGGCAGCGAAACGAAGGCGGCGGCGAGAGCTGCATCATCGAGGACGGGGGAGTATTCGAGCGCGGCGGAGTGAATTTCTCCCGGGTACACGGGGAGCGGCTGCCTGCCTCCGCGAGCGCCGCGCGGCCCGAGGTGCCCGGTCGCGCTTTCGAAGCCATGGGCGTATCGCTGGTACTGCACCCGCGCAATCCCTTTGTCCCCACCGTTCACATGAACATACGGTTCCTGCTCGCGACCAAGCCGCAAAGCGAGCCGATCTGGTGGTTCGGCGGCGGAATGGACATGACTCCGTATTATGGGTTCGAGGAGGACGCGCGCCACTTTCACTCCGTATGCCGGCAGGCGCTCGAAGCATTCGGGCCCGAGTACTATCCCCGCTTCAAACGCTGGTGTGACGAGTACTTCTATCTCAAACACCGCAGCGAGCCGCGCGGCATCGGCGGGATTTTCTTCGATGATTTGAACGAGAGCGGCTTCGATTCGTGCTTCGAGCTTGCCCGCAGCGTCGGCGACCATTTCCTTCCGGCCTATCTTCCCGTAATCGAGCGCCGCAAAGGTTCTCCTTACGGCGAGCGCGAGCGCGACTTCCAGGCCTATCGGCGCGGCCGCTACGTCGAATTCAACCTCGTCTACGACCGGGGGACGCTGTTCGGACTGCAGTCCGGCGGCCGCGCCGAGTCGATATTGATGTCCCTGCCCCCGCTCGTGAAGTGGCGTTATGACTGGAAACCGGATCCGTCGAGCGCGGAAGGAATACTCTACCGGGATTTCCTGCGGCCGAGAGATTGGCTTGGCGAATGATCATATAGGAGAGGAGCGCGATGGACACACGCAAGCTTGGAAAGAACGGGCCCGCCGTCTCGTCGTTGGGCCTGGGTTGCATGGGAATGACCGGAATCTACGGCGAGCCGAACGACCCCGAGTCGATCGCGACCATTCACCGCGCCATCGATCTCGGCATCAACCTGATCGTCACCTCGGATGCCTACGGAGCGGGCGCCAACGAGGAGCTAGTCGGGCGCGCGATCAAAGGCAGACGCGAGCGGGTGCTCCTCGCCACTAAATTCGGGAACGTGGGCCTGAGCGGGTTCAAGCTTCCCGAAGGCCTTTCGGCGGGTCACCCGCGCTACGTGCCGCAGGCTTGCGATGCCTCGCTCAAGCGCCTCGGCGTCGAATCGATCGACATCTACGGGCTGCATCGCGTCGACCCCAAGGTGCCGATCGAGGATACCGTGGGCGCAATGAAAAAGCTGGTCGACCAGGGCAAGGTGCGCCATCTCGCGCTTTCCGAGGCGGGCGCGGCGACCCTCCGGCGCGCGCACAAGGTGCATGCGCTCGCTGCGCTCGAGACCGAGTACTCGCTGTGGTCGCGCGACGTGGAAAAAGACATCCTCCCCGCCTGCCGCGAGCTCGGCGTCGCCTTCATGGCGTATTCGCCTCTCGGGCGCGGGTTCCTCACCGCCACGATCAAGACGCTGGACGCGCTCCAGCCCAAGGATCGCCGTCGCGATCATCCACGCTTCACTCCCGACAACCTCAAACGCAACCTCGCGCTGCTGCAACCGCTCGAATCGATCGCCGCGGCCCACAAGGTCACACCGGCGCAGGTGGCGCTCGCCTGGATGCTCGCCCAAGGGCAGGATGTCGTACCCATCCCGGGAACGAAACGGCGCAATTACCTGGAGCAAAACGCGGCCGCAACCGGAATCAGGCTGAGCGCAGCGGAAATCTCACAACTCGCGACGACGTTTGCTCACGGGGTTGCCTCGGGCACCCGCTATCCGGAGAAGCAGCTCGCCGGGCTCGGCATTTGAACCTCACCCGGCCGGGCTTTCACTCCAATGCCCGTCCCGCAGACCCGAGGTCGGCGCTCGCGCGGAAATGCCGGTTGGCTTCCTCGGTCCGCCCGACGCGCTCGAAGAGGCGCGCGAGCGCGACGTGTGCCGCCCGCGTCGGCTGCGTGGCGAGGCTCGCCTCGAGGTAACTTTGAGCCTTTCCCCACAACTCGCGCTGCACGCATAGGCGGCCCAGCGTCAGCAACAATTCCGCTTCTCCCGGACGCTCGCTCAGCCACCGCTCGGCCCGCTCGAGCCGCTCGAACGCGTCATCGTCGATGCATTCTCCATAGAGCAGGGCGAGCGCGGCGTCCCAGTCGCGCTCGAGCGCCTCCTCGATGATCCGGTGGGCCTTGTGACAATCCCCCAGCTCGATGAAGGCGCGCGCGGCGGCCGCAGCGATCTTGGGACGCAAGCGCTCGGAGCGCGGCGTATCCTCCCAATGCCGGGCGAGGCCTTCCCGATCGGCGGCCTTGCGCGACAGTATCGCGACGCGAGCGTTGACGCGCACGCTGTCGAGGGCTTCCGGCGGCATCGCATCGCGTTTCTCCAGCAAATTAGTCACGCGGAGGACTTCATCCCAATTTCCCATGCCCTGCTCCGCGCGCAGCAACAGCAACAGCGCCGCGACATGCCGCGGCCGGCCGGCGTTCAGTTCGCGCAGCACGGCGCGTGCCTCGAGGAAGCGCCGTTCGTCCAGCAGGAGCTCCGCGGCGGTCATCAAACGGGCAAGACGCCACTCACCGTCGCCTTCTTTCGCCCGTTCGAGCCACTGATCGCGCCGGCCGAATTGCCGCAGCCTCTGGGCCGCACGCGCCGCAAGAAGACTTGCGAGACCCGGCGTCGCCCCAAGTCCGGCCGCCCCGGAGGCGAGCTTCTCGGCGCGCACAAATTGGCCCTCGAAGAGCGCCTGAATCGCCCCCAGCGCTGCTGCGCGTCCCTTTTCATCCCGCCGTCGTTCGCGAAAAGCGCGCACATGCGAGGGAAGCCTCACCGCATGCCACACCACTCTCAGCAGAAAGTATCCCGCCCCGAGGACTAGGACCAGAAGAACAGCGAGCAGGTTGAGCGAAATCTCGGCGCGCCATGGAGGCAGCACGAACAGCGCGTAACCGCCGTGGCCTCGCATTGCCAGCGAAAGCGCCACGGCGAGCGCCGACAGGACAAGCAACCACAGCAAGCCTCTCATTGCCCGGCCTGCTTCCGAATCGGCTTGTAGCCGTGCACCGCCGCGAGGCTTTCGCCGATCGTCGGAAACGAAACCCCCATGCCGCCTGAACCGAGCTGCTTCAATGTCACCGCCATCGCCGCGGCGGCGCGAGAACGCGTGTCGAAGTATCGCTCGAGCCAGCTTGCCGCGATTTTCACGTCGCTGCGGTAGCCGATTTCATCGCGCGCAAGGAGCGCAAGCCGCGCGTTCAGCAGGCGCAGTTTCAGGTTCTCGCGCAAGAAAAACGCCTGCGGCGGGCTGAGCAATGCCAAGTCGGCGCCTTCCATGTTCTGGATCCTCACGAGCTGCTTGAGCTCGCCGAGCAACTCCGCGACCAGCCTTTCCCATAACCCATCGGCCTCACGCTTGGCGGCGGCCGTCGCCTGCGGGCGCGCTTCCTGCACGAGCGGCAGAGAATCCACGCCCGCGATCAACTGATCCAGCTTCGCGGCAAGTCCCGGAACATCCAGGCTGGGCGCGGTCCTGAGGCGTTCGATATCGCGGGCGAAAACCTTGCGCAGCGGCAGGAACTGGGGGCGGCCGGAGCGCGCCAGGCGCGCCTCGGCCGTCTGCAACGCGGCCAAGGCCACCTGGACGTTACCGGTGAGCTGCAGCTGCTGCGAGGCAAGGGTGAGGATCTGCTCGATTTCGGCGAGCACCCATTCGTCGCGACTGCGCCATAGCTCCTGGTAGAGCGCTTCGAGGCCGGCCTGCTGATTCTGAAATTCCGCGAGCTTCAACTCGATCTGCGCGAGCTTGGCCTGCGCCTCGCGCGCCACCTCCTGTGCCTGTCTCGCGGAGAGGCGCGCGTCGCGGCTGTCGGACTCGCTTTCGCGCACGCGTTGAGCGAGCTCCTCGCGCAACGCGTTGATCCGGTTGTGACCGTCGTACCACTGCCAAGCGAAAAGCAGTGCGACCAGCGCGAATGCGACAGCCGTCGCCGAAATGCGCCAGGCTTTGCGCTTCGAAGCTCGCTCGGTCCCGGATGCGGGTGAAGTGTCGTTTTCCATGCGCGAGGCGACTACGGATGAGAGGCGATCATACTTTAGCAAAAAAAGCCGCCATCTCAGCGACGGTGCGAACGTCGCCGCGTCCGGTCACGACGATCTCCCGCACATCGAGCTTCCGCGCGGCAAGCGCGATCCGCGGATGCGGCACGAACACCGGGGTCGCGCGCAAGTAACCCCTGCCGGTAGGGCCCAGCATTTCGCAGAAATTCGCCAGGCCTTCGGCGCTGGTAATCGACACCGCTTCGATTCCGCCGCTCTGCCAGCGGGCGAGGAGCCCTCCTGCGTCGGCGTCGGGCCGCGCACGGCGGTAGCATTCGGCATACTCGACTTTCGCGCCCCGCGCTTCAAGTCTCGCTCGCAGCCATTCGCGACCGCCCTGCCCGCGAAAGATCACGACCGAGCGACCCTGCAGATCCTGCAGCTCGGGAAGTTCTGCGAGCGCCTCGCTGTCGGCCTCACCCGAGGGCGCCATCACTGCACGGAACCCTCGTTCCTCGAGTGCTTTTGCTGTTCCGATCCCCACGGCGGCTACACGCAGGCCCTTCGGCCAGTTCCGGTTCGCCATGACCATCGCGTGCCCCCGCATCGCCGCCGTCGGACTGACGAAAATCGCAAGCTGAAATCCGTCCAGGCGCGCAACCAGATTTGAGACCGCTCCTGCGTTTTCCGGAGGCAGGATCTCGATGGTGGGAAAGAGAATCGGGTCTGCGCCTGCCGCGCGGATCCGCTCGGCCAGCGCTAGAGCGTGCTCGCGCGGGCGAGTGACTACGATACCGCGGCCCGAGAGCGGTCCCGCGCTCATGACAAAGACGCGAGAATCGCGTCTGCGCCGAGGCCCCGCAGTTTCGCCGCGAGCATCTCGCCCAGTTCTTCCGGCGCCGCTATCGGGCCGCTCAATTCCGCGCGCACTACCTTGCTGCCGTCGGGCATTGCCACGAGACCCCGCAAACGAATCTCCGCCCCGTTTGCCACGGCGTATGCCGCGAGCGGCAGCTGGCAATCGCCCGACAATGCACGGCTCAGCGCACGCTCGGCGAACACGCAAGCCGATGTGTCGAAATCCCCGAGCGCAGCCAGTCGCTGCCGCAGTTCGCCTTGGTCCTCTCGACACTCGATCACGAGCGCGCCCTGACCGGGGGCGGGCAAGCTCTGCTCGGGCTCGATCATCGCCCGGATTCGCGCCGCAAGACCGAGCCGCTTGAGCCCCGCTGCGGCGAGCACGACTGCCTGGAATTCGCCCCGATCGAGCTTCGCCAGGCGCGTGTCGAGATTGCCGCGCAGCGGATTCACCGTCAGCGCCGGATGACGCTCGCGCAATTGCGCCTCGCGCCGCAGGCTGGAAGTTCCAACGATGCTTCCCGGCGGCAACCCTTCGAGGCTCGCGCTCAGGTTCGATACGAGGCAGTCGCGCGGGTCCTCTCTCGCGGTGATTGCCGCCAGGCAAAATCTTTCGGGCAGGCGCATCGGAACGTCTTTCGCGGAGTGCACGGCAAAATCGGCCCGCCCGTCCTCGAGCGCGGCCTCGAGTTCCTTGACGAAAAGGCCCTTGCCGCCGAGCTGGGCGAGCGGCCGATCGACGATCTGGTCGCCTCGCGTCGTGATGCCGAGGATGCTCACCTCGCAATGCGGATACAGGCGCTTGAGCTCGCCCGCGACGTGCTCGGACTGCCACATCGCGAGCCGGCTCCTGCGCGACGCAATGACGATTCGTTCAGAACCCTGAGTCAACGTTTGTTCCCTAGCTTACCAGCGACTTGACCTGCGCCCATTGCCTGCGGCTCACGGGCAGCCTTTCCTCGAGCCCCTCCAGGACCACCGACCATCCGACTTCGCCCTCGGTCTCGGCGCCGCGCTCAACACCGCGGATCAAACGCCGCGCCACCAGACAATTGCGATGAATCCGCACGAACACGCCGCTGAATTCCTGTTCGAGCTGCTGGAGCGACTCCTCGGCGAGATGCTCGCGCTCGCGGGTGCGCAGCGTGACGTACTTCAGCTCCGCTCTCAGGTAAATCACCTCCGACACAGGAACGAGCGTCACCCGACCGCGCTCAGCGACGCTGAAGTAGCGCCGCGGAGCCGGATCGATGCTCTCGAGCACCCCGCGCGCGAGCCGCGTGCCGATTGCGGCCTTTTTCAGAGCCGCGAGCAGCCGCGCCGCGCGCACCGGCTTGGTCAGGTAGTCCACGGCGTTGACCTCGAACGCCTCGACCGCGTACCGGTCGTGTGCGGTCACGAAAATCACGGCGGGCGGGCGCTCGAGCACTTGCAGATGCCGCGCGAATTCGATGCCGCTCATCTCAGGCATCTGTATGTCGACCAGGACGACGTCGGCTCCCGCCGCCGTGACCGCCTTCAGGCCCTCCACGCCGTTCGCCGCCTCGCCCGCGACCCGATGCGGCAGCTCCCTGCGGCAGTCCTCGAGCAGCTCGCGCAGCCGATCGCGCGCCGGACGCTCGTCGTCGACGACGACTATCTTGAGCTGGGTCATGGGTTGGTGCGGTAGGGCATCACGATGCCGATCTCGTAGCGGCCGTCCGCGATGCGCGTGTCCAGACTCGCCTCGACGTCGAAGTGCAGCTGCAGGCGCTCGCGGATGTTGGCAAGCGCCATGCGATTTCCCTGGCGGTGCTGGTAGTCCTCGTGGTAGGGATTGGACAATTGCAGCCGGAGGCGGTCGTCCCGACGCTCGATGCGCACCTCGATCACGCCGGCGGCGATTCCCGGCTCGATGCCGTGGTAGACGGCGTTTTCCACCAGGGGTTGCAGGAGCATCGGCGGGACCAGGGCCTGCTCAACGGCCGGCCCCAGCTGCCATTGCACCGTGAGCCGCTCGCCCAGGCGCAGCTGCTCCAGGTTGAGGTACTGCCGGCACAGCGACAGCTCGTCCCTGAGCGCGATCAGCTCGCGGTTGTCCACCATGACGGTGCGGAACAGCTCCGCCAGATCCTCCAGAGCGCCCTCGGCGCGCTTCGGATCTTTGCGTATCAGCGAAAGCACGGCATTCAGAGTGTTGAAAAGGAAATGCGGACGGATGCGGGCCTGAAGCGCCTGCAGCCGCGCCTCGGATATCGCCGGAGAAAATGCCCGGTTGCGAAGGTGAAAATACCACGCGATCGCTCCTGTCCCCAGCGCCGCGTGGCCTAGGCTCCAGGGGAGTTCGCGCCACTCACCGCTTCCGCCGAGCAGGGTCTGGAGCGGGAAGAGCGCGGCGGTGACCGCGAGCACGATCGCAAGCACCGCCACCAGACCGTGAACGTACGCGAGCCGCTGGAGCAGCGCGGAGCCCGCGTAAAGCACGATCACTACGACGAGCAATATCGGTTCGAGCGACCCTGCGATCTCGGTGACTTTTGCGGCGAACTCGCCGATCTCCCGCGAGCGCGCCAGAGCGAAAAGCAGGGCGAGCGCGTTGACGGAAAGCAGGATGCGCGACATCACGCCCAGATTGCGGAAGTCCGGCAGGGCGTCGGGCAGATCGTTTTGCCGTATACTTTGCACTTTTGTGCGGACGCAAAAGTCGACGCTTGCGGCGATGAACCGCGCGCTTCACGACTTCGGTCATTTTACAGTCAACCATGGCAGCGAAACCCAAACCCGGCAAGAAACTCTGGTCCGGGCGGTTCGCCGAGCCAGTATCCGAGCTCGTCAAGCGCTACACCGCCTCAATCGGCTTTGACCGGCGCCTCGCGCCCCACGACATCCGGGCGTCTCTCGCACACGCGCGCATGCTCCGCGCCGTCGGGATCTTGAAGCCGGCGGATCTGAAGGCGATCGAACGCGGCCTCTCCAGGATCTCCCGCGAAATCGAAACGGGACGGTTTCGCTGGTCGCTCGCGGCCGAGGACGTCCACGTCAACATCGAGCGGCGGCTGATCGCTCTCATAGGGGAGGCCGGCAAGCGCCTGCACACCGCCCGCTCGCGCAACGACCAGGTCGCAACCGACCTGCGTCTGTGGCTGCGCGAGGCGATCGACGAGATCAGGGGCCTCGTGCGAAAGCTGCAGCAGGGGCTCCTCGATCAGGCGGAAAAACACGCCGCTACGGTGATGCCGGGTTTCACCCACCTGCAGGTCGCTCAACCGGTGACTTTCGGGCATCACCTGCTCGCGTATTTCGAGATGCTCGAGCGCGACCGCTCGCGCCTTGCCGAGTGCCGGCGACGCGTCAACTGTCTCCCGCTCGGCGCCGCGGCGCTCGCCGGAACCTCCTTTCCGATCGACCGCGCGAAGGTCGCGCGCGAGCTGGGGTTCGAGACGGTGAGCGGAAACTCCCTGGACGCGGTTTCCGATCGCGACTTCGCGATCGAATTCTGCGCCTGTGCGGCGCTCGCGATGGTCCATCTCTCGCGCTTTTCCGAGGAACTGATCCTCTGGAGCAATCCGCGCTTCGGCTTCGTCGCTCTGCCGGATCGCTTTTGCACCGGCTCGTCCATCATGCCCCAGAAGAAGAACCCCGACGTCCCGGAGCTCGCGCGCGGCAAGACCGGGAGGGTCGCCGGCGATCTCGTCGCGCTGCTCACCTTGATGAAAGGACAGGCTCTTGCCTACAACAAGGACAATCAGGAGGACAAGGAGCCGCTGTTCGACGCGGTGGATACCCTGCGCGATACGCTCGCCGTTTTCGCCGAGCTGATCGCCGGCATCCGAGTCAACGCGGCTGCGATGCGAACCGCGGCGAAAGAAGGCTTCGCCACGGCGACCGACTTTGCCGACTACCTGGTAAGAAAGGGGCTCGCGTTTCGCGACGCTCACGAAGCGGTGGCGCGGGCGGTGCGCTTCGCCGAAGAATCGGGGCTGGGTCTGGAGCAGTTGCCGCTCGAGGAGATGCGGCGCTTCTCCTCCAAAGTGGAAAAAGACGTCTACCGCGTGCTCACTCTCGAGGGCTCCATAGCGAGCCGCTCGCACATCGGCGGCACCGCGCCCGCGCAGGTGCGTGCCGCGATCGGCCGCGCGCGCAGATTGCTGAAGGCCGACCCGGCACCGTGATCCCGCAGTGATGGGAGGCCCATCGGGAGAGCTTCTCGCCGCACTGCAGACATCCGTTTCAGATGTCGCGGGCTCGTTCCGAATCGAGCGCGCGACGCCTGTCGCGGGAGGTTGCATCCACCGATGCCTGCTGCTCGAGGGCGGCGGTCGCACATATTTCGCCAAAACAAACGCCCGCTCGGAGCTCGATAATTTCGCTGCCGAAGCTGACGGCCTCGCTGCGCTTTCCGCGGCCGGCGCCCGAGTTCCCGTCCCGCTGTGCCAAGGTCAAGCGGGCGAGCAAGCATTCCTCGTGCTCGAGCACCTTGAGCTGCGCGGAAACGGCGACTACGCGGCTCTCGGGCGCGCGCTCGCCGCCATCCATTCGGTCCACGGAGAATTCTTCGGCTGGCGGCGAGACAACTATATCGGGAGAACTCCGCAGCTCAACCGGCGATCGCCTTCCTGGAGCGAGTTCTGGCGCGAAGCGCGGCTCGGACCTCAGCTCGAGCTGGCGAGGAAAAACGGCTTCGGGAAAAGTCTCTTGAGAAAGGGGGAGCAGCTTGCCGGAGCGGTACCAGGTCTGCTTTCCGGACATGCGCCCGCCGCATCGCTCCTGCACGGCGATCTATGGAGCGGAAATGCCGGGTTTCTGGCCGACGGCACGCCGGTGCTTTTCGATCCGGCCGTTTATTGGGGAGACCGTGAAGCGGACCTGGCCATGACCGAGCTGTTCGGCGGATTTCCACAGGCTTTCTATTCCGCCTACCGGGAAGCCGCGCCCCTGGCTCAAGGTTACGCAGTCAGAAAGACGCTCTACAACCTGTACCACGTTCTCAACCACGCGAATCTGTTCGGCGGCGGCTACGCGGCGCAGGCCGAGCGGATGATCGAGCGCCTGCTTGTGGAGCTACGGTAAGGCGATCCGTCTTCCGACTAGGAGGTGGTTTTTTCTCCGGTGAGAAGCTTCTGCAACTCCCCGGACTGATACATCTCGCGCATGATGTCGGACCCGCCCACAAACTCTCCGTTGACGTAGAGCTGGGGGATGGTGGGCCAATTGGCGTATTCCTTGATGCCCTGGCGGATATCCGGCTCTTCGAGCACGTTGACGGTAAAGACTTCCTCGACCCCGCAGGCTTTCAGGATCTGTACCGCGTTGGCGGAGAAGCCGCACTGCGGAAATTGCGGGGTCCCTTTCATATAGAGAACGACCGGGTTCCCGGTGACTTGCTGTTTGATGCGTTCGTGCGCGTCCATGTCTATTTTCTGAATACCTGAGAACAAGTATCAGGCATTTTAGCGCCCTCGATACAGTCAATCAAGCCAGCGGCCGGCGCACACGCGCGGCCATCCCGCGAGGTCATGAAAATCGCCGACTTCGGCGTAACCCAGCGCTCTGAAGAGCGCGACGCAGCGATCTCCCTGATCGTACCCGTGCTCCACCAGCAAGCCCCCGTCCGGCCGGAGCCAGTCTTGCGCGCGTGCGGCAATCTTGCGGATGCAGGCGAGCCCGTCCTCGCCGCCGACCAGGGCAAGTCGCGGCTCGAAGCGCACGTCGCCCCGCTCCAGATGAGCGTCTCCCGCTGCGACGTAAGGCGGATTTGAAACGATCAGGTCGAACGGCTCCGGTCCGAGCGCATCGAACCAGTCGCTGAGAACAAAGTCGATTTCTGCCCCGTGGTCGCGCGCGTTCCGCCGCGCGAGGGCGAGGGCCGCTTCGGAAACATCCGTGGCGACAATTCTAAGCCCCGGCCGCTCGATCGCGAGAGCGATGGCAATCGCTCCGCTGCCCGTTCCGAGCTCCAGCACGCGCGCCGGCGCACCGAGGGGAAGGCGCTCGAGCGCAAGCTCGACCAGGCGCTCGGTTTCCGGGCGAGGGATCAGCACGTCCGGGGTCACCCGCAGGGCCCGGCCGTAAAACTCCCGCCAGCCCGTGATGTAGGAAACGGGTTCACCCGCGCGTCGCCGCGCGAACCGAGCGTGCGCAGAGCGCGCTCTGCAAGGATCGATTGCTTCTTCGGCGTGGGCGATGAGCCAGACGCGCTCGCAGCCCAGAATGGAGCAAAGCAACAATTCGGCTTCCGATCGCGGCAATCCGCACTCGCGCAGCAAGTCGCCTATCGTTGCGCCGGTTTCGACCGTGTTCACTCCGGGACCCTGCCGTCAGCGCTCGTCGGCGAACGCGGCGAGCTGTTCGGTCTGGTGCTCGGCGAGCAGCGCCTGCGTAAGCTGGGAAAGATCGCCGTCCATGATGTCGTTGATCTTGTAGAGGGTGAGACCGATGCGGTGGTCGGTGACCCTTCCCTGCGGAAAATTATAGGTGCGGATGCGCTCGGAACGGTCGCCCGAGCCGATCAAGGATTTGCGCGTCGCGGCTTCCTTCTCCTGCTGCTCGCGTCGCTGCTTGTCCTTGATGCGCGCCGCGAGCACCCCGAGCGCCTTTTCCTTGTTCTTGTGCTGCGAGCGCGAGTCCTGGCACTCCACCACGATTCCGGTGGGAAGATGCGTGATTCGCACCGCCGAGTCGGTCTTGTTGACGTGTTGGCCGCCGGCGCCCGAGGCGCGGTAGGTATCGATGCGAAGATCCGAGGGACTCAGCACGACGTCGCCGATTGCGCTGGCCTCGGGCAGGACGGCCACCGTGCAGGCCGAGGTGTGGATGCGGCCCTGGGTCTCGGTGGCGGGCACTCGTTGGACGCGATGGCCGCCGGACTCGAACTTGAGCTTGGAGTAGGCGCCCTGGCCGATAATGCGAGCGATGATCTCCTTGTACCCGCCGGCATCGCCCGGCGATTCGGATATCACCTCCACCTGCCAGCCCTGGCGTTCGGCATAGCGCGCATACATGCGGAAAAGATCACCCGCGAAGAGCGCCGACTCGTCTCCTCCTGTTCCGGCGCGTATTTCGAGAAAGATATTGCGCTCGTCGTTCGGATCCTTGGGCAGGAGCAGCTTCTGCAGCTCTGATTCGAGCGCGGCGAGCCGCTCGCGGCCGGCTTTGATCTCGCTTTCCGCGTAGCTCCTCATTTCGGGATCGTCGAGCAGCTCTTGCGCTTCGGCGACATGCTGCTCGGCGTCGCGATACTTGTTGAAAAGCTCGACGACGGGCTCGAGTTCCGCATGCTCGCGCGAAAGCTTGCGAAACTGCTCCAGATCACGCGTCGCGTTCTCGGAAGAAAGAAGCGCGCCGATATCCTGGAGTCGCTGGCGTTTTTGATCGAGCTTGGCCGCGATACTGGTTTTCATCGACTCACGAGCAGACGCCCGAGCTAATCGCCCGTGCGCAGGCGATACAGCCGTGCTACGAGCGACTTGAGCGACTCGGCCGCCTCGCCGCCTTGGTTGAGGGCCTCGGTAGGAGCGTGCATCAGTTTGTTGGTAAGGCCGTGCGAAAGCGCCTCGAGCACTGTCTTGGGATCGTCGCCCCGGGCGAGCATCCGCACCGCACGCTCGACTTCGCGGCAGCGCGCTTCCTCGGCGGATTCGCGCAGCTGGCGGATGAGAGGCACCATTTCGCGCGTCTTCATCCAGTGCAGGAAGGACCCGACCTGCGACTCGATGATCGCCTCGGCCTGCGCGACGGACGATTGGCGCGCGTCGATGCCCTCGCGCACCGTCGCGGCGAGGTCGTCGATGGTATAGAGAAATACGTCGTCCATCCCCGCCACCTCGGCTTCGATGTCCCGGGGGACCGCGAGATCCACCATGAATACCGGACGGTGGCGGCGAGCGCGGACCGTGCGCTCCATGGTGCCCTTGCCGATGATCGGCAGCGAGCTCGCGGTACAGGAAATGATGATGTCGAATTCCGGCAAGCGCTCGGGCAGGTCGCGCAGCTCGATCGACTCGGCGTTGAAGCGGCGCGCAAGCGATTCAGCCCGATCGAGCGTGCGGTTCGCCACCGCCATGCCGCGCGGCTGCTGCGCGGCGAAGTGGGTCGCTGCGAGCTCGATCATCTCGCCTGCGCCGACCAGCAGCACTTTCTGCTCGGCGAGGCTCGGAAATATCCGGCCGGCGAGCTTCACTGCGGCAGCCGCCATCGAAACGACGTTGGCGCCGATGCCGGTATTGCTGCGCACTTCTTTCGCCACCGCAAAAGAGCGCTGGAAAAGCTTGTTGAGAAGCGTCCCGAGCGTACCGGCGGACTCGGCGACGCGAACCGCCTCTTTCATCTGGCCGAGAATCTGGGGCTCGCCGACCACCATGGAGTCGAGGCCGGAGGCGACGCGGAACGCGTGCCGAACCGCTTCGCCCTGCGGAAAGGTATAGAGGTAGGGCTTCAGCTCCTGGGGCTGGACGCGGTGATAGCCGGCGAGCCACTCGAGTGCAGCCTGCGGTTCGCCCAGAGCGCAGTAAAGCTCGGTGCGATTGCAGGTCGAAAGAATTGCAGCCTCCCTGACTGGCTCGCGCAGGGTCAGCTCGGCAAGCGCCGATCGAAGGCGCTCGGCGTGAAACGCCACGCGCTCGCGAATCGCGAGCGGAGCGGTCTGGTGGTTCAATCCGAGCGTGAAAAGTTGCATGGCGAGAGCGGTCTAC
The DNA here is from genome assembly GCA_035637655.1 of Burkholderiales bacterium. Classification (GTDB taxonomy): domain Bacteria; phylum Pseudomonadota; class Gammaproteobacteria; order Burkholderiales; family SG8-39; genus VBDM01. Next base: position 46,379 of record DASPWT010000207.1, read on the forward strand.
GTAATCTGCCATTATAAACTAGCAAATTCCGAGGCCCGCAGGAGCGAGTGCGGCCTTAACAATCCTTTCCTGGATCTGGACTTCGTTCAGATTATCGAACGTGGCCAACTGATCGAACTGCGTGCGGCGCGCTGTTTCCAGATCGTGCAACGACGTCAGATCAAGTTCGTCAACCGTCTTGTACTGCAGCAGCATCTGGAAAACGGAGCCGCGCGCCTGACATCGCCTCCGGGGGAATTGGTGGCCAAGGCCGGAATCGAACCAGCGACACACGGATTTTCAGTCCGCTGCTCTACCAACTGAGCTACTTGGCCGGGCCGGTGCGTCCGGAAACCGGAGCGCGCGGAAAGGAGCGCGGATTATAAGGGCAATTTCGCCTGCTCGCCAAGAAGTCTACAGCACTACGCGCGTCGCCGGCAGGCTCAAGATTGCCGCACCGGCAATCCAGATCCACATCGAGGCCACGCTCTCTGGCTTGGCCTCGACCAGGCGCTCGTAGAGCGCGGCGGGCACACCGCTGAAAAGAAGCGTCGCGCTCGAGAGCAGCACTGAACTCCAGAACAGCACCCACTCGACGGTCCGCGGGAAAAGCTCGGGCATCAGGGCGGCCGCGATCGGGAACGCGATTTTGAGATAGGGTGAGAAAATGCCGTTGACGATGCATACACCCAGCACGACCGGGAACAGGGTATGGCGGTCTAACATGCGCCGTTCACTGCGCCATGCGCGGCGTGAGGCCTGCGGCGTGCATCGCGATGAAAAAAACGACCCGAGCTATCGCGACCCAGAAGGCAGCGATCGGCGCGAGTGCCAGAGGCGGCATGATCGAGGGCGTAATGAACGCGACCGGCTTCATCAGCCAGTCGGTCAGACGCCGGAACCAGCGGTAGATGTAGTTGGGTGAGTCGGGCGGCAAGAAGATCGCGAACATGAACCGCCCTATCAGCGTCCAGAACAGCACCGAGAATGCGTAGTTCGGGAGATGGAAGTACCACCAGATGTCCTGACCCTGCATGGCGGTATCTTATGCTATAAGAACTCACTATCCCAATGGCTAGAACTCACCAACTCGGATCCTCGTGACGAGTCCGCCGGCGACCATCACGATTCCCTTGGCTACCGGCTGGATCGGGCGGCTCTGGCGACGCCTGCAAGCACACCTGCGACCAGCGCCGATCGCCACGCCAGATGCGCTCAAGACCTTTCTCGGGGAGCGCGCCGCCCTGATCGCCCAGAAGTGCGCGATCGACTATTGCCGCGGCAAGACCGGGCTGGCGAGCTATGCCCTGTTCACCGAAAAGCCTTTTCTCGACGCCCTAGACGTCTGCCGCTGGGAAACCTTCGTCCTCGTATTGGGAGACCTGCTCATCGTGGCCGAGGGGCACCTGCGGCCGCATGTTTCTGCCGAGCAGCATCCCCGGCTCTGCGAGACTCTCGTCGGCCTTCACTCGGCGGCTCTCACTGCGCTGCCCGCGCCGACGCACCGGACGCATGGATGGGGCGACGCGACCGAATCGTTCGCCGCGCGCTTCAAGGCGGCAAGCGCCGGAAATCCCCAGCAGGCGCTGGATGTCGCCGACCACTCGGCCAAACGCCTGTTCGACACGCTGCCGATCCACATCAGCATGCGCGAGCTGGACGAGGAGGTGGTCTACGGCGCGGTGCGCTTCCGCATGATCGCGGTGAGCCAGGAAATGCAGCGGCGCTTCGCTGCCGCGGACCTGGTAAAGGGGCTTCTCGCCTAGAACGTCACCTTGTAGCTGCCGTCCGTCTGCTTATCGGCGATGCACTGGTAGAGTCCCTTCTTGCCGCCGAGTTCGTAGGGAATGTTGACGCGGATACCTGAGTCGCCGGTCGAGGCCTGGATGTTCGATTTCTCCTTGCTGGCGAACTCAGCCTTGCCGTAAACCGGGTCCTTCTTGGCGCCCGCCAGGCAGACGTCGTAGGCCGCCTGTTCGTCCTTGCCCCCGGCGCAGGCGGCGAGCGCTAGAACTAACGCGGCCGTCACGGCGATACGCAGAGCAGTTGTCATGTGCATGGGGACGCCATTATAGACGGCTGGAAAAAGAAAAGGCCCGCCCCGGGCGGGCCTTTCGCTAGCGGGGCGTGGATCGCGGCGTCTAGTCGTGCGCCTGGCCGGCGACCCAGTGCAGCTCGCCCTTGGGCACGCGGATCGTGTCCACGAACTCCTGCATTTCCTTCGACGGCGCCGCGGTCATCAGGCTCACGATCCAGGTGACCAGGAAGGCGAGCGGCAGGCCGAACAGGGCGCTCGAGATGTTGCGGATGCCGAACCACTCGGCCATGCCGAAGTAGCGCGTGCCGACGAGGTAATACGCGCACACCCCGAAGCCGATGACCATGCCGGCGATGGCGCCCGCCGCCGTGGTGCGTTTCCACCAGATCCCGAGCACCAGCGGCGCGAACAGTCCCGCCGCGGCGAGCGAGAACGCCCAGGCCACCATCTGGATGATGCCCGCGGGACGGGTTCCGGCGACCGCCGCGGCGACGATGGCGACGACGACGAGCAGCACCCGCGCGACGACCAGGCGGCGCATCGTGGACGCGTGCGGATCGATCATCTTGTAGTAGATGTCGTGGCTGAGCGCGTTGGCGATCGCGAGTAGCAGCCCATCCGCGGTGGACAGCGCCGCCGCCAGGCCGCCTGCGGCGACCAGCCCCGAAATCACGTACGGCAGGCCCGCGATCTCCGGCATCGACAGGACGATGATGTCCTGGTTGATGATGAATTCGCTCAGCTGTAGGATGCCGTCGCCGTTCGCGTCCTTGATCGTCAGCAGGCCGCCGACCTGGGACCAGTTCTGCACCCACGCCGGAAGCGCGTTGATGTTCTGGCCGATGACGTTGGTATAGACCTCTAGCTTGGCGAACGCCGCGTAAGCCGGCGCGGTGAAATAGAGCAGGAAGATGAAAAAGATGCTCCAGCCTACCGAAGTGCGTGCGTCCTTGACGTTCGGCGTCGTGAAGTAGCGCATCAGGATGTGCGGCAGCGACGCGGTGCCGATCATGAGCGTCAGGGTGAGCGCCCAGAAATTGTTGAACTCGACCCAGCTGAACTGGCCCTTGGCGTCGACATAGGCTGCGGCGTGCGGCTTGAGGATGCCGAGCTTCTGCTCGAGCTGGCTGATCTGGTCGAGCACCTGCCCGTAGGCAAGCTCCGGGATCGGATTCCCGAAAAGCTTCGTGGAGAGCCAGACTACCGGAATCAGGTAAGCGATGATCAGAATGATGTATTGCGCGACCTGGGTCCAGGTCACCGCGCGCATGCCGCCGAGCATCGAGCACACCAGGATGCCGAGGAGGCCGACGAAGATCGCCACCTCGAACGGGATGTCGAGGAAGCGCGAGGTGATGATGCCGATGCCGAAGCACTGGGCGACGATGTAGGTGAAGGAGGCGCAGAACAGCACGATCACGCCGCAGACGCGCGCGGTGTTGCCCTCGTAGCGCACGCCGAGGAAGTCGGGCACCGTGAACTGGCCGAACTTGCGCAGATACGGCGCGAGGAGTACGCCGACGAGCACGTAGCCGCCGGTCCAGCCGAGCACATAGCCGAGGCCGCCGTAGCCGGCGAGGTACAGGCCGCCGGCCATCGAGATGAACGAGGCGGCGCTCATCCAGTCGGCGCCGGTCGCCATGCCGTTGAAGAACGGCGGCACCACGCGCCCGGCCACGTAGTACTCGGAAATCTCCGAAGTGCGGGAGATGACCCCGATGTAGGCGTACACGCCGATGGTCAGGAACACGAAGCAGTAACCGATGACCTTGTTCGGCACCCCCATCTGCTCCAGGATCGCGAGGATGATGACGAAGCCGATGAACCCGCCGGCGTAAACGCCGTAGATCCTGCCGAGGTTGTCGACGAATCTCTTGCTGGTTTGGTTGGCCATGTTGGTCGCTCCCGGTCAGTCTTCGGCGACGCCGAATTCTTCGTCGATCTTGTTCTGCGCGCTCGCGTTCCAGAAGCACACCACCACGTAGAAGATGAGCGAGCCCTGCGCCGACATGTAGAAGCCGAGCGGGAAGCCGAAGATCTTGATCTGGTTCAACTGCACGGCGAACGCGGGGATGATGAAGCTGAAGAGCACCCACAGAGCCATGATGATCCACATCAGCCGTGATGTTTTTTTCCAGTACGCATCGCGTTGCGCGGGCGTCAGTGCGGCCATGTTCCCCTCCTCCATGTTTTGTCGAGAGCGTTCGGACGAGCTCCCGTACAATCGCTGAGATGCTAGCCGCGCAACCCAGCCGCATCCATTAGGGAAAACCCTAGGTTTCGACGTCTACTCCGATTGCTGCATTGCAAACTGAACCAGTTCAGCGACCGAGGTCACACCCATCTTCTCCATCACCTTGGCGCGATGAAATTCGACGGTCTTCATGCTGATGTGAAGTTCGGCTGCGATGATCTTGTTCGGCTTGCCTTCGATGACGCGCTGCAACACCTCGTGCTCGCGTTCGGTCAGGGTCGCAAGGCGGCCGGCGATGCGCGATTGCCGCGCGCGCTTGTCGCGGAGTTCGGCGTCGCGCTGGAAAGCATTCGCGATGATCGCGAGGACTTCGCGATGGCTGAATGGCTTTTGGATGAAATCGACTGCGCCGCCCTTGAGTGCGCTCACCGCGGCCGGCACGTCGCCGTGCCCTGTGACGAAGACGATCGGGATCTCGATGTCCCGGCGATTCAGGTACTCCTGCAGCTCTAGGCCGCTCATCCCGGGCAGCTTGAGATCCAGCACGAGACAACCGGCGCTTCCGTTCCGATAGGACTCGATGAACTCCGCCGCCGTGGCGAAGGTCCTCACGGCGATGCCGTTCGATTCCATGAGCCAGCGCCAAAGCGTGCGAATTGACTCGTCGTCGTCGACCACATACGCGATGGGAGGCTGATCGGGATGCATGTCGTTCATCGGCATCGGATCCTCCTCGCGACCCAGACGCACGAGCCGCACCGAGCGGTCAGTGTAGCAAAGCCGCGATGTCGATGCAGTTCGTCTGCGACGAGGCACGAGCGCAGGCTGTCCGGATGGGTCACGGTGCAAACCCTCTACGGACGCGGCTACGTTTCGAGCACGCCGAAGCGTAGGCCGGGCGCCCCTAAGGCGAGAGCTGGTAGTCGGCCGCGATACGAGCCTGGATAGCGCGCGCCTGCTTGAGCGCGACCACCAGCACGCGCTGGTCGAATTCGTGCAGCGCGTAAGGATCGATGCGGTTGTCCGGCGCGAGACCCTGCTGCAGGCACTCGGCCTGGCGGCGCAGGCGCAGTCCCTGGATGTGGTAGTACGCCGTGATCCACGCCTCCGCCTCCCGCTGCGGCACCTTGAGCGCCGGGGCGGCCGCGCGCAGCCGCCGTTCGGTATTCACTTCGTCGATGCCGTGCGCCAGCGAGAGAATCCGGGCCGCGTCTACAAAGAGACTGGCGCCGTTCAGCTTGACATCTATCCTGCCGTCATCGCCGGTGATGAGCCGTCCCAGCAACCCGAGTGGCGGGCGGTTCTTTAAGGCGTTCTGCGCCATCTGATGGAGGAACCGCCGATTACGGGGCGCATGCCGCATCAGCCAGCGACGCAGCTCCCTGGCGAGCGTCAGATCACCCTGCAGCGGCCGCAGATCGAAGAAGATGGCTCCGTGAAGCAGTGCTTCCGGGCTGCCGGTGTCGATCCAGCGCTCGAATTCGCGTCGCCATTCGTCAAGGCTCAAGACCCATTGCGGATTCCCCGCCATGACATCGCCGGGGCACAGGCGGTAGCCCGCCCGGTCGAGCGCCCAATTGATGCGCCGCGCGACTGGCAAGAGCGCCGAGCGCACCGAGTCCAAGCTTTCCCCGGGTTCCACGGCGAACATGATGCCGTTGTCCTGGTCGGTGAACAGCGTCTGCTCGGATCGGCCTTCGCTGCCCATGAGGATCCAGCAGTAGCGCACCGCCACGTCGCGGAACTCCAGCTCGACGATGCGCTGGGTGAGGAGGTCATTGAGAGAGGCGATGAAGGCGGTGAGCGCGCCCACGGCCACCCCTTGGGCGAGCATCCTGCGCCCAAGGTCGCTGATGTCCCGGCCGAACTGCTCGATGGCCGGCAGGTCCTCGGCGCCGTGGATGGCCTCCGACAGGTGCCGGATGCCGGTGCTGTGCAGGCCAAAAAGGTCACGTTCCGAGATGATGCCGGCGAGCCGGGCGCCGTCGACCAGCACGATGTGACGCACGCCGTGGCGGATCATGGCGAGCGCCGCGCCATAGGCGGTCGCGTCCAGCGGGAGCGTGACCAGGCGCGACGTCATGACACGCGCAATTGGAGCATCGAGCGCGCCTGGCTCCAGCACCACGCGGTCCACCACGTCGCGCAGGGTGAGGATGCCGAGCGGCACGCGGTCCGCGTCGACCACGATCATCGAGCCGATGCCGAGCTCCCGCATCCGGGCGAGCGCCTGCGCCACCTTCTCGTCCGGAGCGCAGGCGACCGGCGCCCGCCGCAGCAGCTTCGCTAGCGGCGGGTCGATCGCTTCAGTAACGCAGTCGCGCATAGTAAGTGCGCTCGCACGCGTCGCGCGCCCGCCCGAGCGTCTCGATTCCCCGCTCGGACAGCAAGGGAATCATCCTCAGGAACACTTCGCCCGTCATGACAGCGTCGCCCACGGCAGTATGCCGGCCCGCCGTGTTCACCCCGAAGCGGCCGGCAATCGTCTCGAGCTGGTGCGACGCCAGATTCTCATGCAGCAGCGCAGACAGGAGCAGCGTGTCGAGGACCGGATGGGCAAAGCGCACGCCGAGGGCTTCCTCCTTGAGCCGGAGGAAGCGCATGTCGAACGCCGCGTTGTGGCCGACCAATACGGTGTCCTCGCAGAACTTGTGGAACGCCGGCAGCACCCTCTCGATGGTGGGTCGCCCCTGCAGCATCTCGGGTCGGATGCCGTGGATTTTCATCGAAGCCGGTTGCAGGGAGCGGCGCGGGTCGACCAGCTGATCGAACACCTCGCCCGAGAGAAGCCGCCCGTTGACGATGCGCACTGCGCCGATGGCGATGATCTCATCGCCCGCGGACGGCTCGAGCCCTGTCGTCTCGGTGTCGAACACTGTGTAGGTGAGATCCTTGAGCAGCCGGTCGTCGAGCTCGCGCGTCTGGCCCGGCTGGTGAAAGAGGTCGAAGTCATAGTACTCGGGCCGGCTCGGGCGCGCGGGCACGCTCGCCGCCGTTTTTTCCGGCTCGGCAAGCGGCAGGAGCAGCCGGAACGAGGACCGGCTCGAGGCCGGGTCGAACTCGTACCAGGCTTCGCCGTGGTGGCGGTTCAGCACTTCGCGGAAGGTGAGGGCGCTTGATTCGCCGCCGGTCACCAGCGCCGAGCCGTCCCAGGACTGAACGGTGGACGACGACAGGCGCGCGCCGGTCCAGGTGAGGCTGAATTGCGCATGGCGTCCGGCCGCCCCCACGGCGAAGGCAACTTCTCGGACCTGGCACTCGTACTTCAGCCGATGGGCGAGGAAACAGACCGCCTGCACCATGATGAAGCTGTCCGCGTTCACCCACAGGGAAGCATCGATCTCCCCGGTGCTGGTGGGCAGCCCGACACGCCCGGATATTCGACGCCGCATCACGTCGATCAGGTCGATCGCCCGGATCTGCTCCGGCAACCACTCGCCCATCACATGCTCCGAATACTCGCGCGCGGTGCGCTGAAGCTCTCCCGTCAGGCGATCGGCCTCCTCGCTGATGATGCCCGTGAACTGGCGGCGGCGCGCGACGTCCATTTCCGGATAGTTCACCAGGTTTTCGACCGCGGCACGCACGCTTGCGAGCGCGGCGCGCGCGTCTTCGGTGTATCGCTGCAGGAGCCGGTCGCGCCGTTCGGCGCGCGTCACGGCTTCGCCGATGTCCTCCAAGAGCAGCACGAAACCGGCAAGCTCGCCGCCCGGCGCCGTCCCGTGCCCCGCCACAGGCGCCAGCTGCGCGCGCACCAGCTGCCCGGTCCGGATCGCCGCCATGAACACCACCACCGGCCAGGTCTCGCCCTGCGCAAAACGTTGGCGAAGCTGCTCGAGCGCATGGGACATCAGGTCCTGGTCAAGCAGTGTGTAGAGCGAGCGACCCAACCCGATGTAGCTCGAGGCCGGGCCGCCCGCCTCGTCCTCCAATCCGGAAAACACCTGCCGCGCGCGCTCGTTGTACAGCAGGATTCGGCCTTCCAAGTTACACACGACCACACTTTGCGACAGTTCCGACATGAGCGCGGCAAGCCGGATTCTCTCCTGGTCGAAATCGAGCCGCGCTTGGCTGATGCGCGCCTCCACGTCCCTCAGTACTCCTTCGTGCTGCGCGGCGAGCACGTTGATCGCGCCAGACAGCTCGCGCCATTCCGCCGGACCCTCGGCCTCGATGCGGTAGCTGGGGTTGCCGCCCGCGATCAGGCGGGTGGATTCGGTGAGCCGGCGCGCGGAGGCGACGTAGGTCCGGATGAGCCAGTTGGCGAGGAAGCCGCTGGCGCCGCAGGCGATGGCGACCAGGAGGAGGAGCGTTGCCTGACTTCCCGACAGCAGGCGCCGGAACGTCTCGCGGTCTTGCAGGCCGAACGACGCATCCAGCATGAACAGCAGCGCCGCTCCTGCCCCCAGGAGCAGTCCGAAACATACGGCCCAGGCGGCGGCTAGGCGGAGCTTCATCTACGGACCCAGCAGCCGCTTGACTGCCTCAAGCAGCTCCCGGGTGGCGAACGGCTTGGTGATATAGGCGTCTGCGCCCAGCGCGAGGCCCTTGGCGACCTCGGTTTCGCGGCCCTTCGCGGTCAGCATGATGATCTTCACCGGCTTGAGCTCAGGCGATTCGCGGATCACCTGGCAGACTTCGAAGCCGTTCTTGAGCGGAAGCATGATGTCCAGCAGCAGCAGGTGTGGCCGGAATTCCCGCGCCACGCTCAGCGCGTCGTCGCCGTTGGCCACTGTCCGGATCTCGTATCCGCTCTGCTCCATGAGAAACTCCAGCGAGACAGCGATGTTGGGCTCGTCGTCCGCAATCAGCACCCGCTGTTTCACGTCACGCCCTCGCGGCAGCCGCGGCCGCTCTCGAATCCCCAACGGCGCTGATGGGCAAGGTGAAGGAGAACGATGCGCCTTCCCCGGGCCCGCTCTCCACCCAAAGGCGCCCTCCGAAATGGCCGATGATTTCGCGGCAGATAGGCAAGCCCAAGCCGGTGCCCTGCGGTTTCTCGGTCAGCGTATCGCCCACCTGCCGGAACTTCTCGAAGATGATCTGCTGGTCCTCGGGGCCGATGCCGATGCCGTTATCTATTACATCGACCCGCAACGCTTCCGCTTCACGGCTCAGCCGGATTTCCACCCGTCCATGCTCCTTGTCGCAGAACTTCGCCGCGTTTGACAGCAAGTTAAGCATGACTTGCACGAGCCGATCGCGATCCGCGAACAGCGTGGGAACCTCGGGCTCGAGTTCGGCCATGACCCGGATGCCGCGCTCCTTGAACAGCTGGCTGGTGGCCGTGATCGACTCCTCAATGATCTCCTTGAGTTCCACTTCCGTGTTGTGCCATTCGGCGCTACCCGATTCGATCTTGGCGAGGTCGAGCACCTGGTTGATGAGGCGCGTGAGCCGCTCGGACTCCTTCACGATGATGCTGAGGAATTTGGTGCGCTCGGCCTCGTCGAGGCGGGGATTGTCATTGAGGATCTCCGAGAACGCGCGGATCGAAGTGAGCGGCGTGCGCAGCTCGTGCGTCACGGTGGAGATGAAGTCGTCTTTGAGGCGGTCGAGCTCCTGCAGCCGCTGGTTGGCACCGCGCAGCTCGTTGGTTGCCGCCTCGAGTTCCTGTGATTTCTGCTCCAGCTGCCGGCTATAAGCGAGAACCTGCGAGGCCTCGTCGATGATGCTCATTACCTCGTCGATGTCCAGGGGCTCCTCCTCGACGACCGAGGCGACCATGACGCGGGCCGAAGCGCTGCCGATGGCGCCGGCGAGGAGCGATTCTGCGTGGTGCACCAGATTGGCGTCGGCCGAGAGCGCCTCGGCCGATCGCACACCGCGGCTGTGGGCGTAGGCGGCAAACGCCTCGTGCGCGCGCTCCGGACCGAGAAAACGGCCCACCAGCAGCAGCAAGTCGTTGACCGAGGCGCTGCCGCGCCAGAAGCGCGAACCGGGAGACGCCAGCGGGTGCTTGAGAGCATCGACGAATACGGTGGCTTGTCCGTGCTCGGCCGCATTGGGCCCCTTGATCAGCGATACGCCGACGTAGCAGCCGATGTTGACGAGCATGCTCCAGAAGAGGCAATGTGTGATGTCGTCCAACCCCTGGAGTCCGAGCAGGTGCTGCGGCTTGAGGAGATCAGTGCCGAACAGCCCGTGAGAAAGAAAGGTGATCGGCAGCCAGCCCGACTTGGCGAAAGAGGGCAGCAGCAGCGTATAAGTCCAGACCAAGAAGCCCGCTGCCAGGCCGCAGAACGCGGCAGTGCGCGTACCCCCCTTCCAGAAGATTCCGCCGATGATGGCTGGGGCAAACTGTGCCACCGCCGAGAACGAGATCAGCCCAATGGAAACCAGCGCATAGGCTTCCCCGGCCAGATAGAAGTAGAGATAGCCCAGCACCAGGATCAGCACGATCGCCCCGCGGCGGATGCCGAGCAGCAGCCCGGAGAGATCGCGCCGCTCAGTCAGGCGAAGCGCCTTCGAGCGCAGCAGCACCGGCATCACCAGGTCGTTGCACACCATGGTGGAGAGCGCGATGGTTTCGACGATCACCATGCCGGTCGCAGCCGAAAGTCCGCCGATGAAGGCGAACAGCGCGAGCCACGGCTGCCGTTCCGCGATCGGCAGCGTCAGCACGAAGGTGTCGGCATCCACTGTGCCGTCCGGAAAGTGCAGTAGCCCGCCGAAAGTGATCGGCAGCACGAATACATTGATCGCAAGCAAGTAGAGCGGGAACAGCCAGATCGCCTTGGTCAGGTGACGCTCGTCGACGTTCTCCACGACCGTCACCTGGAACTGGCGCGGCAGGAACATGATGGCGGCCATCGAGAGAAAGGTGAGCGAGGCCCAGGTCGCGTAGCCGCCGCTCTCGCTTCCCAGGGTCAGCAGGGCGCTCGACCGGGGCGTCTGGCGGGCGCGGTCGAAGATGTCGCCGAAACCGTCGTAGAGCCAGAACGTGACGAACAGCCCCACCGCGATGAAGGCGAGAAGCTTCACCAGCGACTCGAACGCAATGGCCGCGACCAGGCCTTCGTGGCGCTCGGTGGCGTCGAGGTGGCGGGTGCCGAACAGGATAGTGAAAGCCGCGAGCAACATCGCGATGTAGAACGTGTTGTCGCCCAGGAACAGGGGCGCGCCCTGGTTTTCGGGCGTTGCCAACGCGGGATACTGGAGGACGATCAGGAAGGTGCCGGATATCGCCTTCAGTTGCAGCGCGATGTAGGGGATGATCCCGACCACGGCAATGATCGTCACCAGGCCGCCGAGCATTTGGCTCTTGCCGTAGCGCGAGGCGATAAAGTCGGCGATGGAGGTAATGCGGTTGTGCTTGCTGATGCGGATGATCTTCAGCATCACGTACCACCACAGCGCCGCCATCAGCGTTGGCCCGAGGTAGATCGGCAGGAAGCCGATGCCGCTCGTCGCCGCGCGCCCTACGCTGCCGTAAAAAGTCCAGGACGTGCAGTAGACCGCGAGCGACAGTGCATAGATGTAGGGGTTGGCGATGATGCTGCGGCCCGCGTCGGCGCGCTTGTCGCCGTAATAGGCGATCGCGAACAGCAGCCCCACGTAGGCGAAGGAGGCGATGACGATGACGGGGGCGGTGAGCATGGGCCAAGGCGTCAGGCCGCCGGCACGTCCTATCGACCCTCAGTCATTGCGCTTTTCGACTACCAGCGCCATGAGCCCGATCAGCAGCGCCCATACCGCGAACACATAGACGTAGAGCACCGGGATGCCCAGCACCTGGCCGGGGCCGGCGAACAGATTGAGAAGCGGGTAGTTGAACAGCAGGAAACCCAGCAGAAACAGCGCGGCCAGCCGCTGCCCCTTGATGCTTGGCCGGATCATGGACCCTCCTCCTCTCAATGCCCGGGCGAACGGGCTGCAACGAGCGGTCAGTGTAGCAAAGCCCCTGCTGCTGCCGTAGCGCTCAAAGAAAGCCCCGCCGAAGCGGGGCCTTCGTAGCAGACCGAGGAGGGGGTAACGGGGGGGAACCTCGTTCCCCCTGTTCCGAAACCTGCCCGGATATGTAACGCGCTACGCGCCTTACATATCCATCCCTTCCATTCCGCCCATTCCGCCCATGCCGTGGGCATGGCCCCCGGCATTCTTCTTCTCTTCGACCAGCTCAGCAACCATCGCCTCGGTGGTGAGCAAGAGGCCGGCGACGGAAGCCGCGTTTTGCAGCGCGGTGCGGCTCACCTTGGTCGGATCGAGCACGCCCATCTCGACCAGATCGCCGAACTGCTCGGTCTGGGCGTTAAAGCCGAAGTTGCCTTTCCCTTCCGCAATCTTGTTCATCACGACGGAGGGCTCGGCACCGGAGTTGGCCACGATCTGGCGCAGCGGTTCCTCGAGCGCGCGCATCACGATCCTAATGCCCGCATCCTGATCGGGGTTCTCCCCCTTGAGCTTGTCGAGCGCCGACCTGGCGCGGATATAGGCCACGCCGCCGCCGGCGACAATGCCTTCCTCGACGGCCGCGCGCGTAGCGTGCAAGGCGTCTTCGACGCGCGCCTTCTTTTCTTTCATCTCGACTTCGGTCGCCGCGCCGACTTTGATCACCGCCACGCCGCCCGCGAGCTTGGCTACACGCTCCTGCAGCTTCTCCTTGTCGTAGTCGCTGGTCGCTTCATCGATCTGGGTACGAATGTTCTTGACCCGCGCCTCGATCGCTTTGGGATCGCCGGCCCCGTCGATGACGGTGGTTTCTTCCTTCGCGACCTCGATGCGTTTCGCACGCCCGAGATCCTTGAGGCTCGCTTTCTCGAGGGTCAGGCCGACTTCCTCGGCGATCACCTGGCCGCCGGTAAGGATGGCGATGTCTTCGAGCATGGCCTTGCGGCGGTCGCCGAACCCCGGCGCCTTGACAGCAGAGGTCTTGAGAATTCCGCGCAGGTTGTTCACCACCAGCGTCGCGAGTGCCTCGCCTTCGACTTCTTCGGCGACGATGAGAAGCGGTTTGCCGGACTTGGCCACCTGCTCCAGAATCGGCAGCAGCTCACGGATGTTGGAGATCTTCTTGTCGTGCAGAAGAATGTAGGGCTCCTCCAGCACCGAAATCTGCTTTTCCGCGTTGTTGATGAAATACGGCGACAGATACCCCCGGTCGAACTGCATGCCTTCGACCACCTCGAGCTCGTTCTGCAGGCCCTTGCCGTCCTCGACGGTGATCACGCCTTCCTTGCCGACCTTGTCCATCGCATCGGAAATGATCTTGCCGATCGCTTCGTCCGCGTTTGCCGATATGGCGCCGACCTGGGCGATTTCCTTGCTCGTGGTGCAGGGCTTGGACAGTTTCTTCAGCTCCTCGACGACGACGATGACCGCCTTGTCGATCCCGCGTTTCAGGTCCATCGGGTTCATTCCAGAGGCGACGAACTTCATGCCTTCTTTCACGATCGATTGGGCGAGCACGGTCGCAGTGGTCGTGCCGTCCCCCGCGACATCCGAAGTTTTCGAAGCGACCTCCTTCACCATCTGCGCGCCCATATTCTCGAACTTGTCCTTCAGCTCGATTTCCTTCGCGACCGACACGCCGTCCTTGGTCACTGTCGGCGCACCGAAGGAACGCTCCAGCACCACGTTGCGGCCCTTGGGGCCGAGGGTCACCTTGACCGCGTCGGCGAGGATATTGACCCCGGCGAGCAGCTTGTGCCGCGCGGACTCGTGGAAACGTACGTCTTTTGCAGGCATTGTTTGCTCCTGAATTGGAATGGTTAGGGTTTACTTCGCGACGACGCCCATGATGTCGTCTTCGCGCATCACCAGATACTCGGTGCCTTCGACTTTCACGGCTTGCCCGGAGTACTTTCCGAACAGGATGCGGTCACCGACCTTGACGTCCAGCGGACGCACCTTGCCGTCCTCGAGGATCTTGCCCTTGCCGATCGCAACGACCTCGCCTTGATCGGGTTTTTCTCCGGCGGTGTCGGGAATCACGATCCCGCCTGCAGACTTGCTTTCGGCATCGAGGCGCTTCACTACGACGCGGTCGTGCAAGGGACGAATCTTGGTCATCATTGGATGTCCTCCTTTTGAACAAGTTAGCGACCACTGACTGATGTGGCCATGAATAAATAGGGGAAACTACGTTAGCACTCATCTCCAGCGAGTGCTAATCATACGGGCGAGGTCGGCAAATTTCAAGCCCCGCCGGGGACCTGCGCGGGCGCCGCTCCGAAATGCGGTTGGGGCCACCGAATATTTTCCGATGCCTTGCTGCGCCCGTTGGCGATAAGTATCCAAATTCCGAGAATAAACCTGTAATGTGCAGAAGTTGGATTACATAGGTTTGCCAAAGTCTTGGCTTGACACAAGTTTCCCCCTTGGATTACAGTGCCGCGGTGCCGCCAAGACTCGATTTTCAGACTGATTCCGGGTATTCAAGAGGGAAAAAGGGGCCTGCTAGATGAAACACCCCGCTCTGCGTTGCACGGCCGCAGCACTGCTGCTGTCGGGCGTGTGCTCCACTTATGCCGCGGACCCTTATTGGTACACGGGCCTGGGAGTCGGCTACTCCCGGGTTCAGTTCTATCCGGCGGATTTCAAAGCCGGAGTAGCCGGTGTCGACGAAAGCAAGAAGGAGTTTGATGCGGGTTTCAAGGGATTTCTCGGTTACCAGATCAACAGGAACTGGGCTGCCGAGGTGAGCTATGTTTCCGTCGGCAAATTTCAGTATAAATACACGGACACGACTACAAATGTCACTCAGCTAGACGACTACAAAGTAACGGGATGGGGGTTCTCGGCTTTGCCAACGGTTCCCTTGACCAACAACTTCTCCTTTTATGGCCGATTGGGAGCCTTCTTTTCCCAGGCAAGAATAACGTTCTACAACGCGGGTTTTGTTGTTGGGAATAACGGCGTCGGCGTTCTCGGTGACCAAACCAGCCTGCTGTCCGGCTTCGGGGTCCAATATTTTTTCGGCGGCGAGGACGGCTTCCGCATCGAGTACGAAAATTTCGGCAGGGTCGGCAGCGCATGCACCCCCAGCGTTGTAAGCTGTTCCGGCCGGGCCAATGCGAAGATGATCTCGGCCAGCGGTATTTTCAAATTCTGAGCGCGATTCAGTCCCAAAACCGGGAAACTCTCCCGGTTTTTTGTTTCGGGTGTTTCTTGTTTGGGCGCCGCTACAGACCGAGCTCCTTCCAGAGTCGGTCGACGCGGTTTTTCACTTCGGCCTGCATCGCGATCGGCCGACCCCAGACGCGCAGAGTTTCCGCGGGCCATTTGTTGGTGGCGTCGATTCCCATCTTCGATCCGAGCCCCGCGACCGGGCTCGCAAAATCGAGATAGTCGATCGGGGTGTTTTCCACGATGAGCACGTCGCGGTTCGCGTCCACGCGCGTGGTCAGCGCCCACACGACCTCCTTCCACTCGCGAATATCGACGTCATCGTCGGTCACGATGATGAACTTGGTATACATGAACTGCCGCAAAGTGCTCCAGATTCCGAACATCACACGCTTGGCATGTCCGGGGTATTGCTTTTTCATGCTCACCACGGCAAGCCGGTAGGAGCAGCCCTCTGGCGGCAGGTAAAAATCCTCGATCTCGGGAAACTGCTTCTGAAGGATCGGCACGAACACTTCATTCAACGCTGCGCCGAGCACCGCCGGCTCGTCCGGGGGCTTGCCGCTGTAGGTCGAGTGGTAGATCGGCTCGCGGCGCATGCTGACGCGCTCCACCGTAAACACGGGAAAGGTTTCCTTCTCGTTGTAATAGCCAGTGTGATCTCCAAACGGACCTTCAACCGCGGTTTCGCCCGGCCGAATCGCGCCTTCGAGCACGATCTCGCTTGACGCCGGCACCTGCAGATCCGAGCCGAGACAGGTTGCAAGCTCGGTGCGCGAGCCGCGCAGCAGCCCGGCAAACTGATATTCGGAGAGGGTGTCGGGCACCGGCGTAACCGCGCCGAGAATCGTCGCGGGATCGGCGCCGAGCGCCACTGCCACCGGAAAGGGCTCACCCGGCCGCGTCTCGGAATGTTCGCGAAAGTCGATCGCGCCACCGCGATGGGGAAGCCACCTCATGGTGAGCTTGTCCGGAGCGATCAGTTGCTGGCGGTAGATGCCGAGATTCTGACGCGCCTTGCGCGGCCCGCGCGTTACCGTCAATCCCCACGTGATGAGCGGTCCTGCGTCTTCGGGCCAGCACGTCTGAATCGGCAGGCGCGATAGGTCGACTTCCTTCCCTTCCCACACGACCTGCTGGCACGGAGCGCGCGAAATTTCCCTCGGGGCCATGTGCATCACTTGTCTTCCGATCGGAATCCAGCGCTCGAGCACGTCGCGAAATCCCGTGGGCGGTTCCGGTTCCCTGAGGAACGCCAGGAGCTTTCCGATGTCGCGCAGCGCCTCGCGTGGATCCGCGCCTATTTCCGCGCCCATGGCAAGCGCGACGCGGCGCGCCGTGCCAAACAGATTGCCGAGCACTGGGATCGTGTGGCCCTTGGGCTTTTCGAAGAGCAGCGCCGGGCCACCCGCCTTGAGCACGCGGTCGCAGACCTCGGTTATTTCGAGCTTCGGATCGACCTCGGCGCGCACCCGCTTCAGCTCGCCTGCGCGCTCGAGCTGCGACAGAAAATCGCGCAGGTCGCCGTATCTCATCTCTCTAGACGATCGTTGCTGTGGCGGCGCCGTCGATCGAGATTCAGGTCCATGGGAATCCCCGCCTCATCGCGAGGTCGACACAAATTCCGACAAAAATGATGGCGCCGACCCAGTTGTTGTGATTGAACGCCTTGAAGCAGGCTTCCCGGTCGCGGTCGCGGATGAGCCGATAGTGATACGTCATGAATGCGGCGGCCCCGGCGAGACCCAGATAGTAGACCAGACCCAGCCCACGGTGCAGGCCGATGCCCGCAAGCAGCGCGAGCATCACGCCGTAGCAAGCCATTACCGCAGGTACATCGTATCGGCCGAGGGTGATTGCAGCTGTCTTGATGCCGATGCGCAGATCATCCTCGCGATCCACCATCGCGTATTCGGTATCGTAGGCGATCGCCCAGAAGATGTTGGCAAGGAGCAGCCACCAGCCCTCGGCCGGGATGGTTCCGAGTATTGCGGCGTACCCCATCGGAATGCCGAAGCCGAACGCGATTCCGAGATAGGCCTGCGGAATCGCAAGAAATCGCTTGGTCAGGGGATAGGTCGCCGCAAGGCCGAGCGCGGCAAATGAGAGAAGTACCGTAAGCCGGTTGAGCGACAGCACCAGCCCGAAGGAGGCGAGCGTCAGTGCCGAGGCGAGAATCCAGGCTTCGCGTCGGCTCACCAACCCCGTGGCGAGCGGTCGGTTCCGCGTGCGCTCTACGCGAGCGTCATAGCGCCAGTCAGCGAGGTCGTTCATCACGCACCCGGCCGAGCGCATGAGCAGCGTCCCCAGCGCGAAGATCCATACGATCCATCCCTGCGGGCGGCCGTTCCCCGCCAGCCACAGCGCCCACAGCGTGGGCCACAGCAGAAGCAGCGTGCCGATCGGCTTGTCGAGCCGCATCAGGCGCTCGTACAGCGTCAGCCTGGCGGCGAGAGCGGCGAGATTCATGGCGAGCGCATTGTAGCGTGCAGGCCTCAGGCACTTAAAAAATCGCCGCGCCCACCGAGCCAGCGCTCGAGGTGCCGTTCTGCCGACTCGGGATGGTCGGCGAGGAGCGTCTCGGCCACCGAGCGCGCCGGTTCGATCAGGCCTGCGTCCTCGGTAAGATCGGCAAAGCGCAACAACGGCGCTCCGCTCTGGCGGGCGCCGAGATATTCGCCGGGACCGCGCAGCTTGAGATCTTCTCGTGCGATGACGAATCCGTCGGCATTCTCGAAAATCACCCGCAGCCGCTTGCGGGCGGTTTCCCCGAGAGGATTCTGATAGAGCAGGACACACGCGGATTGCGTCGCGCCGCGTCCGACACGCCCGCGCAGCTGGTGCAATTGCGCAAGGCCGAAGCGCTCCGCATGCTCGATCACCATGAGCGAAGCGTTGGGGACATCCATGCCCACCTCGATCACGGTCGTTCCCACCAGCAGGTCGATCCGGCCTGTCAGGAAAGCAGCCATGGTCTGCGCTTTCTCGGCGGGTTTCAGGCGCCCGTGGATCAACCCGACCCTCAGTTCCGGAAATTCGCGGCTGAGCGTCGCGTGCGTATCGAGCGCCGTCTGCAGCTGCAGCTGTTCGGACTCCTCGATCAACGGGCACACCCAGTATGCCTGGCCTCCGGCGCCGCAGGCCTCGCGGATGCGTCGCACGACTTCTGCGCGGCGCGAATCGGCGACGAGCTTCGTGACCACGGGCCTTCTTCCCGGCGGCAGCTCGTCGATGACCGACACGTCGAGATCGGCGTAGTAGCTCATCGAAAGTGTCCTCGGAATCGGCGTCGCGCTCATCATCAACTGGTGCGGCTCGTCTCCTTTGGTGCGCAGCGCCAGCCGCTGCGCGACGCCGAAGCGGTGCTGTTCGTCGACAACGGCGAGGCCCAGAGAACGGAATTCAACTCCATCCTGGAAGAGCGCGTGCGTGCCGATGACGACCGCGGCTCTTCCAGAGGCTATCGCGGCGCGCTCCGATTCGCGCTCTTTCTTGGTCTGGCTTCCCGTGAGCCACGCGATTTCCAGGCCGAGCGGCCCGAGCCACTCGCCGAACTTGCGGAAGTGCTGCTCGGCGAGAATCTCAGTGGGTGCCATCACCGCGGCCTGCAGACCGTTTTCGATTGCGCGCAGGACGGCGAGCGCGGCGACTACCGTCTTGCCGCTGCCGACATCGCCCTGCAGCAGTCGATGCATCGGGTGGGCCTGCGCGAGATCGCGCTCGATCTCTCCCCAGGTTCGCTGCTGCGCACGAGTCAGCTCGAACGGCAGCCGCTCGATCAGAGCAGATGTACGGCGACGCCCTTTTTCGACAGGCGCCTCAAGCGCGGGCGCCCTGCGCGCCTTGCGTTCACGGTAGTGCTTGCGCATGGAGAGCTGCTGCGCCAGCAGCTCGTCGAATTTCATGCGCCTCCAGGCAGGCAGCGTGTGGCCGCTGAGAGCCTCCTCATCCGCTCCAGGGCGGGGATGATGCAGGGTGTCGACCGCCTCGCGAAAACCGCACAGGCCGAGCGGCTTCAAGACTTCTTCAGGCAGCGTGTCATCGAGTTGTGCGTGCGCGAGCGCGCCTTCGATCAGGGACCGCAGCCGAGCTTGCGTGAGTCTTTCCGTGGTCGGATAGATCGGCGTCAACGCCGTCGGCAGCGGAGCCGCTCCATGCAGCACGCGAAAGCGCGGATGGATCATCTCCCCGCCGAAAAAGCCCGTGCGCACTTCGCCGAATGCGCGCACGCTCGCGCCGGGCTCAAGCGCCTTGGCCTGACTTCCATAGAAATTGAAGAAACGCAGCGACAGCTCGCCCGTAGCATCCTCGATCCGCGAGACCAGCTGGCGCCTCGGTCGGTACACGACCTCGGTCGAGCGCACCGTGCCTTCCACTTGGACGGGCTGGCCGGGGGGCGCGTTCGCGATCGGAGTGACGCGCGTCTCGTCCTCGTAACGCAACGGCAGGTGCAGCACGAGATCGAATTCGCGACGGATACCGAGTTTGGCGAGCTTCGCGGCAACCGTCCGGCTGCGCGGAGACCGAGGATTGTGGATTGAGGATCGAGTGTTCAGGACCTTGGAGGATTTTTCGTCAGCTCGCGATTTCGAAGAAACCTCCGCCCTCGACGCCCGGGTCGAAACCTTCCGCACGCCTGGTCCCTCGATCTCCGGTCCTCAACCCTGAAGCACGAGGATCGCGTCCGCCTCGACCAGCGCGCCGCGCGGAAGCGCCGCGACGCCGACCACGGCGCGTGCCGGATACGGCTTGTCGAAGTATCGGGGCATGATCTCGTTGACGCGGGCGAAATGCGACAAGTCGGTCAGATAGATGGTGAGCTTGACCGCATCGGCGAGCGATCCGCCACCGGCCTTCGCTACGGCCTTCAGGTTGCCGAAAACACGATGGATCTGGTTCTCGATTCCGTCGAC
>DASPWT010000208.1:0-4641 GCA_035637655.1 Burkholderiales bacterium
CCGGCGCGTGGCACTAATTCACGTCATCGCTGCGCCCGGATGCGCGGTCAAAAGAAGCCGTCCTATAATGGCGTACCCGCAGAAAATCGCGGCATCGCCCGACACCAACCACAGGGGAAAAACCATGGGTCTTCGGCTGAAGTTCAACTTGGCGCTGCTGTTCGTATTCACACTGGGGTTCGCTGGCTCCGGTTATCTTTCCTACAACCTGCTGCACAAGAATGCACGCGATGAAGTCCTGCGCAACGCCGGCGTGATGATGGAGGCGGCCTTGTCGATGCGCCAGTACACGGTGAGCCAGGTGCGCGACAAGCTGGTGCAGAAGGAAGGCGAGTTCCTGCCCCAGACGGTGCCCGCTTTTGCCGCCACCGAGATGATGAACCAGCTGCGCAAGAAATATCCCGATTACGCCTACAAGGAGGCGGCGCTCAATCCGACCAACCCGCGCGACCGCGCACTGGGGTGGGAAGCGGACGTCGTCAACCAGTTCCGCAACGAAGCCGGCCGCCTCGAGCTCTCGGGAACTCGGGTCACGCCCGAGGGCGTATCGCTGTATCTCGCCCGGCCGTTCCAGATCAAGGATCAAGCTTGTCTCTCCTGCCACACCACGCCGGAGATGGCGCCCGCGGCAATGGTCACGCGCTACGGGCGAGACAACGGCTTCGGCTGGCAGCTGAACGAAGTCATCGGTGCCCAGCTGGTCTCGGTGCCGATGTCCCTGCCGATCCAGAACGCGAATCGCGCCTTCCAAACGTTCATGGCCTCGCTCGGCGGCGTTTTCCTCGCTCTGTTCGTCATCCTGAACCTGATGTTGTACGTCCTGATCGTGCGGCCGGTGAGGAGAGTGGTCGCGGCGGCCGACCGGCTGAGCATCGGCAGGACCAGCAGCGCCGACAAGGCCATCCCGGAACTGCCCGAGTCGGGCAAGGACGAATTGGGGGTGTTGGCGCGGTCCTTCAACCGCATGCGCCGCAATCTGGAAGATACGATCAGGGCGATGGATAAGAGATAGCTTTGCCCCGGACCGCCGGGAGCGCGGCTGCTGCGAACCGAACGCGGAGCCGCGCTGCCGTCGGTATCGTTATCGTCGGCCCGCGAGGCTAGAACTTGATCTGCAGGCCGACGAAACCGCCTTTATCCACGTTCAGCTTGACGTTGTTGTCGAGCTCGGCCTGCATCTGGCGGTAGCCGACGTACACAAAGCTGTTCCTGATCACCTCGACCTCGGCGCGCACTCCAGCGTCGAAGAACCGCTGGCCGTCCACCAGGGTCACGACGTGGGGCGCGTAGAAAACGTAAGTTGCGAGAGCAAACGACCCGTTGCCGGGAAACCAGCGCACCTGGCCGCCGAGCGCCAGCGCGACAAGGTCCCCGCTGCCGACCGTCACGGAGTAGATCTTGCCGCCCAACCCGCCTTCGAATCGCGAATTCCCGATGGCGGAGTCGCCCGTCGCAAGCAGGCCCACGTTGAGGGCGCGGTCCTTGCTATCCCTGTTGTACAAACCCCCGAAGGTCCAGTCCGCGGCACCCGCATTCCCGTAGAACTTGGCCTCGATCGTGTCGTTCGACAGATTGATATCCACGGAACCCGCCGCGGCCGAAAAACTCGCCGCGGCGAGCAGGGTAAAAACGATCAAACGCATAATGCTCCTCCGGATTGAAGTTGTGGAGCCGTCGCAAGTGGACGGCAGATTATCCCATCCCCCGGTTCATTGCCACAGATTATTCCGGCCCGTGCCGGCAGGAGGCGCGCCGCGCTTCGCTCACTGCCGGTCTTTTCCCTGCGACACGTCCATGATCAGGCGCGCGAGGAGATAAAGGCGCGGCTCGATCGAATCCACCGCGACGTACTCGGCGTCGTTCGAGTGCGCGCCGAAGCCCTGCAGCCCGAAGCGCTCGAGAACCGGCGCCCGGGTTTCCAGGGATGCGAAGGCCGCGTCGGTGCCGCCGCCCTCGGCGACCGCATCGACCACGAGTTTTTTTCCGATCTCGGCGTAGATGCGCAGTGCGTGCTCGCCGAGCGCCCGCGAAGCGGGCGTCGCCTCGAGCGGCGGGCGGCGGCGCTCGAACGTCATCTCGATCCGCGTGTCGGGGATGAGCTGGCTCCTGATGCGCTCGCGCACCGCTCGCTCGATGCCGTCGTAGTCCGACACGCGCAGCACGCGCACGTCAGCGGTGGCGACGGCGTCGGCGGGGATCACGTTGCGGTTGGTCCCGCCGCTCATCAGAGTCCAATTCATCTTGAGGCCGATAGAGGGATTGGAAAGGTCGCGCGTCTGCAGAATCTGGTGCGCCGCCTCGTAGAGCGCGTTGCGGCCCTGCTCGGGCGCTGAGCCCGCGTGCGAAGCGCGGCCCTTCACCTTGAGGATCACCGAGGCGATGCCCGCCGTGGCCAGAGCGAGCTTGTCGCTGTCGACGCGCGAGGCCTCGCAGGAAAACACCGCGTCGTGCCCGGCGCCGAGCTGCGTGATGAGCCTGCGCGAGCCGGGTGAGCTCATTTCCTCGTCGGCGTTGATGAGCACCGTGACCAGGGCGTAGCCGCGGAAGTCCATCGCCTTCAGCATCGCGATGGTATGAAGGATGAGGGCGATGCCCTGCTTGTCGTCGGAGATGCCCAGGCCATAGGCGCGGTTGCCGTCGATGCGGAAGGGCTGCTTGGCGAGCATGCCGCGCAGGTACACCGTGTCCATGTGCGCGAGCAGCAGGATCTTCTTCGTTCCCTTGCCCTCGAAGCGCGCGTGGACGATTTTCCCGATGCGCGACGGCGTGTCCTCCATGCGGTACGCCCCCTCGGTCGGATCCACGAGCTCGACCCTGCCGCCCAGCGCGGAGAGGCGCGCGGCGATCAGCTTGGCGGCGCGGTCCAGCCCCTCGAGGTCGCGGCTCCCGGTCTCGATCGAGACGAGCTCCTTCAGCGTATCGAGGAGCGGCTGGCGCTCCTTCTTTGCGAGCGCGAGCACGGGCTCCACCGGCTGGGCGGCGAGACCCGGCAGGGCGGGTGCGAGGAAAGCGGCGATGCAGAGGCGTCGAACGATCGGGCTCACGGTGCCTCCTTCGGGCGGTGGGAAAACGGAATTCTATCCGGGGCGGCCTACGCCGCCGAGTTCGGCGCCGATCCGGTCCGCGCCTACTGCGGCTGGATGTTCGCCTGCTTTGCGATATTGCGGAAAACCACCAT
Organism: Burkholderiales bacterium; assembly: GCA_035637655.1. GTDB lineage: Bacteria > Pseudomonadota > Gammaproteobacteria > Burkholderiales > SG8-39 > VBDM01. The sequence continues at coordinate 3,179 of DASPWT010000208.1, forward strand.
CTGCTCGCGCACGAACTTGCCGAACTCGTCGGGCTTCATCGGAACGGACGTGATGCCGATCCTGCCGAACTGCTCGCGCACTTCCTTCCCTTGCAGGATCGCGTTCACCTGGGCGTTCAGCTTCTGGACGGTGGCGGGTGGCGTTCCGGCTCGCGCCCACATGCCGAACCACAGCGACAGGTTGTAGTTCGCCAGGCCCTGCTCGGCCAGCGTGGGAATGTCCGGCACGACCGAGGACCGCTGCGCGGTGGAAACCCCGAACGGGGTGATCTTGCCTTCCTTCAGGTGCCCGATCGCTGCGTCGAGCGGCGCCATGTAGAACGAAGTGCGTCCCGCGATCGTGTCCTGGATCGCCTCGGGCGACCCCTTGTAGGGGATATGCAGCATCTTTATCCCGGCAACCTGCGCGACGTATTCCGCCGCCAGGTGCGTCGAGGTCCCTACGCCCGCGGAAGCGAAGGGGATCTCGCCGGGCTTCGCCTTGGCGGCGTCGATCAGCGCTCGGAGCGTCGGGTAGGCGCCGGCCTTCGCCGCGATCATCACGTAGGGCGTGTTGCCGATGAGCGCGACGTCCACGATGTCCTTCAGCGGATCGTAAGGCAGGCTCTTGTAGATCGCCGGGTTCGCCGCGTGCGAGGCCGATTGCACCATCAGCGTGTAGCCGTCGGCATCGGCGTTCAGGACCGCCTGCGTGCCGATGATGCCCCCGGCTCCGGGGCGGTTCTCCACCAGCACCGGCTGCTTGAACGCGTCGCTCATGTACTTCGCGACGATGCGGCCGGCGATGTCGGCGCCCGAGCCCGGAGTGAGGGGGACGATGACCCGGATCGGCTTCGTCGGATAGTCCTGCGCGATGGCGACGCCGGCCGCGCAGAGAATTGCGGCGGCGGAAAATCTGGCGATGGTATTCATGATCTCCCCTGCTATTTGAGAATTCCCGCTTCGCGCATGTATTTCAGCACGCCGGGATGGATCAGGTCCTGACCGGGCGCGGCGGCGAGCGTGTTGGCGAGCGTGGATTCCTTCGCCTGCGCGAGCTTCGCGCCGAGCGCCCCTTCGGCCTTGTGCAGCGCGCGCGCGAGCCTGTACGCGGCCTCGTCGGGCAGGCCCGGCCGCGCGAGCACCAGCGACCACGAACCGAGCGCCGCGACCGGCGCATCCTGCCCGGGATAGCTGCCCGCGGGCAGCGTGATCGGCTTGATGAACGGATATTTCGCGAGGATGCGCTTCATGCCCTCGGCGTCGGGGGTGATGAAGCGCGCGCCACCGGGCGCCTTGGATATCTCGACGAATCCCGGCCAGCCGACGCCGCCGCCCCACAGCGCGGCGGCGCGGCCGTCGAGCACCATTTTCGAGCCGTCTCCGGCGTGCTCGAGAAAGATCGGCGTGAAGTCCTTGTCGATGTCCATTCCCAGACCGTCGAACACGTAGCGCGCGAGCACCACGAAGCCCGAGCCGCTCGC
>DASPWT010000209.1:0-10973 GCA_035637655.1 Burkholderiales bacterium
GCGCCGCCGACGCGCCCGCCGATCACGTAGATCTTTCCGCTCACCACGCCGGCCGTGGCGTGATTGCGCGGCGTCGGAATCGAAGCGCGCGCGCGCCAGGCGTTGGCGGCGGGATCGTATTCCTCGACCGCCCCGACCGAATAGTGCGGGCGCGCCGGGTGGACCGCGGCCGAGCCCGGAAGCGTGGTCGCTCCGCCGATGACGTACATCTTGTCCCCGACCGTGACTGCCACCGGCGAACCGCGCTTGGTCGGCAGCGGCGCGAGCGCTTTCCAGTTGTCGCTCGCGGGATCGTACTCCCAGGCGTTGTCGATCGGAACCCAGGCGGCCGGGCCCGACTGCGGAAGGACGAAGCCGCCGAACGCGTAGATCTTGCCCTTGTACTCGGTGAATGAGACGTGATGGGAGGCGAGCGGCATCGGTTTCTTCTTCGTCCACTTGTCGCCCGCCGGATCGTATTCGTACACCATGCCGATCGGTTTCCATCCCGGCGCGAGGCCGCAGAACACGTACATCTTGCCGCCTGCCGAGGCGCCCAGGAGCTCTTCAGCCGGTTCCGGAAACGCGGCGAGCTTCGTCCACTTCCCTTGAGCGAATGCCCCGCTCGCCCAGGTCAGGCACGCGAGTGCAAACACCCCGGTGCGTATGAAAGTCATGATCTCCTCCTGGCGTGAATACTGTACTACAAGCCCGCCCGGTTTTTCGCCTTCACGGCCCGGTTCACCACGTTCAGCGGCCATTCGCCCGAAAGCACGCGCCGCACCTCGCCCGGCGCCCCGGCCTGAAGTCCCGCCATCGCCTGCTCGCTGTACCAGGCGACGTGCGGATTGAGGATGACGTTGTCGCGGCCGCGCAAGGGATGAGGGTCGGGAAGGGGCTCGGGGTCCACCGTGTCGAGCGCGGCGCCCGCGATTTGCTTCGCGTCCAGGGCGCGAACCAGCGCATCGGTATCGACGATCGGCCCGCGCGCGCAGTTGATCAAGACGGCGGTGCGCTTCATTTTTCCGAATGCGGCCTCGCCGATCATCTTGCGCGTCTGTGGGGTGAGCGGCGGATGCAGGGACACGAAATCTGAATCGCGCAGCAGCGTGTCGAGATCGACGGCCTTTCCGGGAACCCTGAACTGCCCCTCCTTCGCGAAAGGATCGCTGTAGAGCACGGCTAGGCCGAAGGCGGCAGCCCGCACAGCGACCTGGCGCGCGATGTTGCCGAAGCCGACCAGGCCGAGCGTCCGCCCCGCGAGGCGATATATCGGCTTGCCCGGGGGCACTTCCCAGCGGCCGGCCCGTACCATGCGGTCGTAGAACGGGATCTTGCGCGCGGACGCGAGGATCAGCGCCATCGTCTGTTCCGCCACCTCCTCGATGCAGTAGGTCGGGTTGTTCGTGACGATGATGCCGGCCTGCGTCGCGGCGTCCAGATCGATGGTGTCCACGCCGATGCCGTAGCGGGCGATGATCTTGCAGTTGGGCATGCCTGCCATCGCCTCGGCGGTGATGGGGCCCGCGTAGGTGTTGAGGAGAGCGTCGCAGTCGCGGGCTTCGGAAAGAAATTCCTCCGGTTTTTTGGTCTTCAGAGCGACGAGGTCGGCCAGATCCCCGAGGGTCTTGCGTTCCACGTCCAGCGACTCCCAGACGTAGTCCGTGATCACGACCTTGGCCTTGCCGGTCACGCGCTCTCCGTCGCCCAGCGGACCACGCCGGCGACGCCGTCCACGGCTACCATGGCTCCGTCGGGAATGCGGCGGGTCGCATCGAGCACGCCCAGCACCATCGGCACGCCGCGCTCCCGCGCGAGCGAGGCGAGATGCGAAGTGCTGCCACCGAGCTCCGCCACGACGCCCGCGACATGCGTCAGCACCTGGCCGAGGGCCGGTCCGGCCACCGTCGTCACCAGCACATCGCCCCGCGCGACGCGTTCGAGCTCGCATTCACAGTTCACCACGCGGGCGCGTCCTGTTCCCCAGCCGATTCCTGAAGGATGTCCGTTCAATCGCGGATGCGCGAGCCAGATTTCGTCGCGCAGTTGCGCCTCGGCCTGCGGCTCGCCCATGTGCAGCGGCCGTGCCTGAAGGAGCTTGATGCCCGTTCCGTCCATCGCCCATTCGATCTCGACAGGCTCTCCGATGACCCCTTCCGCCTTGCGCATCATCAGGCCGAGCTCGGCGATCTGCTCGTCATCGAGACAGCGGCTGCCTGCGAGCGAGCGCGAAAGCGCGGCTCTGCCGTGAGCGCAGCCCATGCCGTGGTATTTCCTCCCCGGCGTGGATTCCTTCAGGTTCCCGGCGGGATCGAGCACATAACGGTCCGGCGCGACTTCTCCCTGTGCGATCGCCGGGCCCAATCCCCAGGCCGCATTGATCACCCTGTCGCCACCGGCGGCGCGGGAGAGGCCGCCTCCGGACACGCGCGCCGCCACCAAGGGCTGGATGATCAGCGCCATCGCGGTATCGGCCGCGTCGAGCCCGTGCGCCGCCATGTAGCGCAGCACGCGCGTCGACCACAAGGCCGCCCAACACGCGCGAACGGCCGTGAGAAACTCCGCTTCGTCCTGCAGCTCGAGGAAACTCTCGAACTGGCCCGCGAAGCCCGAGTCGGTGCGGTCTTCGACGAGCGCGGACGAGCGCACCACGCCCCGCGCACCCGAGTCCGTTACTGCGCGCCATGCGGCGAGCAGGGGCTCGCTCAGCTCGGGCATCACAGGGCGCTCCATCAACCCGAGTTTCATATCGAGCGCGTGATGCCTCGCCTGCGGACGATCTTCCGTGGAGAACACCCTGCGCGCGGTCTCTTCGAGGTCAAGCGCCGCGAGCTGCGTTCGATAGGCGCGCGCGTCGACGCAGAAGCCGGGCGGCACCGGCAGACCCGCGTGCACCAGAGCGGCGAGGTTCGCCGCCTTCGCGCCGAAGCGCGAGGGATCCGCTGCCTCGGGCGCGCTCAGGGGAACGACCAGCCGCGGCATCGCCTCAGCTCCCGGAATCGATGAGGATCCGCAGGATGCGGCTCGGATTGCGCTCGTATTCCTCGAATGCCTCGGCCGCTTGCGTGAGCGGATACGTCGCGGTGATGAAGCCCTTGACGTCGATCGCGCCGGATGCGACCAGAGCGATGCTCGGGCCCATGTCTTCGGGCAGCAGCGCGCGCGAGCCGATGACGCTGATCTCCTTGTAGTAGAACGGGAACAGGTTGACGTCCGCGGCGCTTTCGTGGCTGATCGAGAACGCAGAGAAGCGCCCGCCCGGACGCAGCATCTCGATTCCCGCGCGCAGCGCTGCCGCGCCCCCCGCCGTGTCGATCACCGTGTCGGCTCCTGACCCGCCGGTCAACCGCAGTACCTCGTCCGCGCTGCGCTCGGCGCCCGTGTCGAGCGCGTGGTGCGCTCCCATGGCGATCGCCCTGTCGAGCTTCCACCGGCTGCGCGACACCGCGATCACCGGATTCGCGCCGGCGAGCACCGCGAGGCGCGTGTGCAGCAGTCCGCTCGTGCCTTGCCCGAGCACGACGACGGATTCGCCCGCCTCGAGACCGAGCCGCTGCTGCGCGTGGCGCACGGTGGCGAGCGTCTCGATCAGCGTGGCCTCGGCGAGCGGCAAGGCTTCGGGCAGCGCGTAGAGGTAACGCTCGGGTAATAGCACGTACTGGTTGAGCGAGCCTTCGATTTCGCGTCCGAACATCCCGGCGTTGCGGCACAGGTGCGTGGCGCCGCGCAGACAGCAATCGCACCGGCCGCAGGAGATCACAGGGTTGACGATTACGTGTTGGCCGGGCCGCAATCCGGTCACGCCCTCCCCGGTCGCATCCACCACGCCGGTCGACTCGTGGCCCATCACGACCGGGTAGCGTACGCCCGGATGCGCGCCGGTATAGATCGAGAGATCGGTGTGGCAGACCGCCGTCGCCGCGGTGCGCACCACGACCTCGCCCGGCGCGGCCTGCGGCTTGCCGCGCTCGACCAGCTCGAGCCGCCGGGGCGCCCGTAGTACGGCCGCGCGCGTCATGGGTCGGCCCGTCAACGCCCGGCGAGCGTCGAATAACCCGGCATCGGATCGACGACCGTGATCTGCTCGACCGGGAAGTTGGAGATGATCTCGATCTTGTCCTTGTGGACGATCAGCATCTCCTCGATTCGGACGCCCCACTCGAACTTCTTGCCGTGCTGGGTCTCGAGCGCGAACACCATGCCTTCCTTGATCTCGATCGGGTGGTCGAGCGACCAGATGCGCGAAATGACCGGCTGGTCGTATTGCGCGAGGCCGAGGCCGTGGCCCCACAGGTTCGCCGCGGCCTGGTCCTCTTCCGCGTAGCCCCAGGCTTCCTTCGCCGAGGGCCATTTCGAGGCGATCTCCCGCGTGGTCGTTCCGACTTTCACCGCCTTGATCGAGTCGTACAGCCACTTGAGCGCGGTCGCGTAGATGTCCTTCTGCTCGCTGGTCGGCTCCTTTCCTGCGCAGTAAGTGCGGTAGTAGCAGGACTTGTAGCCGTTCCAGGTGAGCGCGGCGAGATCCATGAACACGATGTCGCCGGGCTTGACGATGCGGTCGGAGAAGTTGCGCCAGTTCGGCCAGGTGTTCGGACCCGAGGACACGATCACGTCCTCGACGTCCTCCATGCCCGGGACGGAGTACAGGTACTGCATGATGTGCGCGGTGAGCTGGTTCTCGGTGCGCCCGGGCTGCAGGAACTTCATGAATTCCCAGTGCGCCGCGTCGCCGATCGCGCCGACCATGCGCAGCGCCTCCTGCTCGTCCTCGTTCTTGACCGCGCGCGCCTCCATCATCGGCGTCATGCCGTCGGTCCACTCGATCTTCTCGTCCTTGAACACCTGGATCATGTTGATGTCGACGAAGTCCACGCCGAGCTTCTGGCCGTCGACGTTCGCCTTCTTCATCTCCTGCTTGATCGCATTGGTGAACTTCTTTACCTGGGAAAGCGAGGCGGGGCCGGCCGCACCCTTGATCCAGGCGTAGGACCAGCGGATGTGGTCCTTGGGGATCCACGGAGAATGGCGCTCGATCTGCATGCCGATGTCGCCCTGCTCGAACAGCACCGGCGCGTCGTCGCCGCAGAGCATGGCGTAGCGCAGGCCGGGCTTCAGGCGGTTCCAGCCGGGGGTCAGCGTGCTGGTGACGTACCGGACGTTCTCGTCGTACATGAGCAGCATCGCGCCGAGGCCGGCCGCTTTCATGCGCGCGCGTGCGCGCTCCAGGCGGTACTTGCGCAGCCGGTCCCAGTTGATGCGCTGCTGCCAGTCCAGTCCCACCATTCCCGCATTTGCCATTCCTAGTCTCCGTCTGTGTGAGTAAAATCCCGCCCTGGCACGTCCGTCAGTCGGCGATCGCCCCCGATTCTTTTGCCACTTTGCCCCAGCGCTGGGTTTCGGCCGCGATGAACTCCGCGAACGCCTTCGGCGAGGCGCTGGTCACCGCCTCGGCCCCGCCTTTGGCGAGGCGCTCGATGACCTCGGGCGTCTTCATGGTCTGCACCAGCACCGCGTACAAACGCTCGACGATTTCGCGCGGCGTGCCCGCGGGAACGAGCACGCCCTGCCATGAGCCCGAGGAGCCGTCGAGATAACCGGACTCCTTCATGGTGGGCAGGTCAGGCAGCTCCTTGATGCGCGTGGGGCTCGTGATGGCGAGCGCCTTGAGCCGCCCGCCCTTGATATGCCCCATGGCAGAGGAGACGGTGCTGAACATCATCTGGGTTTCGCCTGCGACGAGGCCGGTCACCGCTGGACCCGCTCCGCCCTTGTAGGGCACGTGCACCATGTCCATCCCTCGTTCGGCCGTTCTCAAGATCTCCATTTCCAGCCGGTTCTGGCTGCCGCTCCCGGGCGAGGCATAGTTCAGCTTGCCCGGGTTCGCCTTCACGTAGGCGACCAGCTCCTTGACGCTGTTGACCGGTACGGAGGGGTGCACGATAAGCACGCCCGGCACGTCGACGACCTGGGTCACCGGGATGAAATCCCTCAAGTTGTTGATGGAGAGATTCGTGAACACCCCGGGGTTGATCGCCACCGTGCCGACGTTGCCCAGAAAGAGGGTGTAGCCGTCCGGAGCCGAGCGGGCCGCGACCTCCGTGCCTATGGTTCCGGCTGCTCCGCCGCGGTTCTCGATCACGATCTGCTGGCCGAGCAGCTCTGAAAGGCGCGGCTGCATGATGCGGCCGACGAAGTCCGACGCGCCTCCGGGCGCGAACGGGACGATGATTTTTATTGCCCGATTCGGATAGCTGCCCTGCGCGAGCGAAAGCGCCGGGCACGACAGGGCCACGAGCGCGACCCACAGCGTCGATCTCAGCTTTGCCATCTCTCCTCCTTCACTCTTCGTTTTATCCCGCCACCCGCAGGCCTTCGCGCGGCCTTTCGTCCTCGGCCGCGATCGGAAGCGGCACGGCGCGCTTCAATCGCGCCGAGAGGTCGAAGGCCTTGGTGAGCATCAGCCGGTTGTGCGCCTCCGCCGCGGTGGCATGCTGCGTCGTCAGGCCCATCGCGAGACGGTTCAGCCATTGTTCCGTTTCCTCGCGCATGGGGCCGCGCAGCTCGCCGAGAGCGATATCGCCTGGCGGGTAGCTCCCCAGAAAGTCGACGCGGCGCGCCGCATCCGGCGCGTAGCCTTCGCCCTGCGTCTTGGTGGTCGCCAGCACGATGTCGCGGTGGGTGTCGTCTATGGTGAGCACGCCTTCGGTGCCGACGATGCCCACTTCGAGGCTGTACACCGCGCCGGGCCAGACGATCGGCAAGGCCCACGAGATGGAGGCGTGGTACAGGCTGCCGTCCTCGAAGGTGATCACGCCCGCGGTCGCGTCGATGCCTTTGCACAGGGGCCCCAGCGCCTTGTCCACCGAGCGCGCGTAGATTTCGACCGGGCGCTTCGCCTCCATCATCCACATGACGACGTCGAGCGCGTGCGTTCCCGAAATGACCATCGGGGAGATCTGCGACGGATCGTCGGTGCGCCGGTAGTTATCGAGCGCCACGAGCCGGTTCATGAACGCTCTCGAAGTCACGAGGGTCACATCGCCCAGCTGCCCAGTTCTCACCTTCTCCTTCGCCACCAGCCAGCGCCGGCGGAAGCGCTGCGTGTAGCCGACCACCGCGTCCACTCCGGATTTCTGGATGGCCGCGAGGACGCGCTCGGAATCGGCGAGCCCGGCCGCAAGCGGCTTCTCGATCAAGAGCGACAGGCCGCGTTCGACCGCCCCGAGAATGGGATCGACGTGCAGATGCTCGTCGGTGGAAATGATGGCCGCGGTCACTTCCGGGCGCGCCAGCAGCTCGCGGTAATCCTGCGTCACGAAGTCCGCGCGGATACTTGCGCCGATCTCCTTGGCGCGATCGGCTTTCAGCTCCGCCAGACCGATGAAGTCGACCTGCGGGTGCCGAGCCGCGACTTCGCCGCGGAATAATCCGACCCGCCCCCCGCCGATGATGGCGAGGCCGATGCGCTTGGGGTTCTTTTTCACGCAGCCGCGCGCACCGACTTGGACGAGGCGAGCGGCAGCGACACCGGTTGATTGCGCTCGGCGGAAAGATCGGCGGCGATATACACCTCCATCACCATGCGCGCGTGCTCCGGCGTCACCATGACCGGCCGGTCGAGAGCGACCGCCTCGAGGAAGTGGATCGTCTCCGCCGCCATCGGCCCGGCGTAGGTGTGCTCGACGCGCTCCCCGGGCATGGTCGACATCGGTAGCTGCATGCCTTTCTGCATCGTGTTCAGCACCACGTCGCGGTGGCTGTCGTCGACCATCAGCGCTCCCTCGGTGCCGACCATCTCGATCCAGGTGGTCGAGAAATTCGGATAGCCGGGCGGCAGGCTCCAGCCGCCGCCGACCACGAACGAGAGGCCGCTGTCCATGGTGACGGAGAGCCATTGCTGGTCCGCGATCGGCTGGCCGCTCGCCTCCTGCATGGCGCCGAAATTCTGCTGCGAATACACGCGCACGGGCTTCGCCGGCTCCAGGCACCACAGCACGAAGTCCAGATCGTGCGTGCATTCCATCGCCGCGGGCGAGAGCTTCACGCGGCCGCTGATCTTCTTGCCCAGGCCGCGGGTGATATGGCGGGAGACGAGCGCGCTCACCGGCCTGCCGATCGTGCCGTCGCGGATCGACTTCCTCACGTAGGCGAACTTGGGATTGAAGCGCTGCGAATAGCCGATGGTGAATTTCAGCTTGTTCTTGCGGGCGAGGGCGATCAGCTCATCGGCTTCCGAGAGCTCCATCGCGATCGGCTTTTCCAGAAAAACGTGCTTTCCGGCGGCGAGCCAGTCGCGCGCCATCGGATAGTGCGTGGTTTCCGGCGTCGCGGAAATGTACACCGCTTCGATTTCGCCCATCTTCAGGAGCTCGCCGTAGTCGGTCACCGCGGTCTTCGCGCCGGTCGCTTTGGCCACCTCGGCGAGCCGCTCGGGCCGGATCTCCGCGATGTGCAGGCCCTTCGTAAGGGGATGCGCCGCGCAGGTCTCGGCGCGGATGCCTCCGCACCAACCGGTTCCGACAATGGCTACGCCGATCTGCTTCATGGACTCCTCCTTCGAATGTCGCCTATTATCGCCTGATCTTGAGCAGGCGGGCAGCGTTGCCTCCCATTATCCTTTCCTTCTCGGCCGACGGAAGCCGAGGCACGCTGTTGATCAGGCCGACCGGGTCCTCCTCGCCCATGTCGAACGGATAATCCGTGCCGAGCAGCACTTGCGCCGCGCCGAACTTGTCGATCAGGTTGCGCAGCATCTCGGGATCGAAGGTGATCGTGTCGAAAAAGAATTTCTTGAGGTAGCTCGTCGGAGGCTTTTTGATCACGGTGCGGCAGTCGGGCCGCGCGCGCCAGGCGTGATCCATGCGCGCCCAGTAGTGCCCGAGGAAGCCGCCCGCGTGGGGCAGCACCACCTTGAGGCCGGGGTGCTTTTCCATCATTCCTCCGAAGATCAGATGGCTCGCGCCGACCGTCGTATCGAGCGGATTGCCGATGACGTTGTTCAGGTAGTGGTCCATCAGGCGATCGCCCTGGGTGAATCCGATCGGGTGCATGAAGATCACGATGTCCAGCTCGCGCGCCTTGGCGAAGAACCTGTCGAGGCTCAGGCCGGGGTCGGTGAGCTCCTTCCCTGCGACGTTGGGATTGATCTCGACACCGCGCAAGTCCAGCTGCTTGACGCAGCGCTCGAGCTCGATCACCGCCAGCTCGACGTTCTGCAGCGGCACGGTGCCCAAGCCCACGAAGCGGTCCGGCCACTTCGCCACGATTTCCGCGAGTCGGTCGTTCACCATGCGCGAGACCTCGGCGCCCAGCCCCGGCTCGGTCCAGTAGTAGGTCTGCTGCGGCGCCGGCGACACCGCCTGGATGTCGATCCCCATGCGGTCCATGTCCTCGAGCCTTACTTCGATCGTGGAGAGCTTGGCGGCGCGATCCTGCATCTGCTTGACGTTGACTTCGCGCGTGAGCGCACTGGCAAACTTGACCGAAGGCTCGTATTGCGCGGGGTTGAGATGCGCGAGCTTCGCAGCCGCGTCCCGGTTCAGGTAGTGGCAATGGATATCGATGCGCAGGCTCCGCCCCTTCTTGCCGCGGACGAGCTTGCTCGAGACCGAGCGCTTGCGCGCTCGCGCTGCCGCAGCGGAGCCCTTGCGTGCGGCCGCGAAGCGGCGCTCATGCGCGAGATCGGTGCAGCCGGGCGTCGTGCAGGTAAACATCATGTCAGTCGTTCCTTTCTTCAGGTCGATCGGTTAAAAGACTCCGAGATGCTGCGTGATCAAAGCCTGGTCGTTTCGCACCTGGCCGGCGCTTCCGCTGAACGCGACTCTGCCCGTATTGAGGATCACAACCTCGTCGGCGAGGTCGAGGGCGAGCTTGATGTTCTGCTCGACCAGCAGAATCGACTGGCCTTCCTGCTTCAGGCGCAAGAGGGTGCGGCCGACCTCCGCGACGATCAGCGGCGCAAGACCTTCGGAAGGCTCGTCCATCAGCAGCACGCGCGGATTTCCCATGAGCGCCCGGCCGATCGCGAGCATCTGCTGCTCGCCCCCGGAGAGCGAGCCGGCCGCCTGTTGCAGCCGGTCCTTCAGGCGGGGAAACAGCTCGATCACGCGCTCCAGAGTCCACGCGGCCGCGAGGCCCGCCCGCTTCCGCCTCGCAACGACCAGGTTCTCCCGCACCGTGAGGGTGGCAAAGATCCGCCGTCCCTGCGGCACGAAGCCCACGCCCTTTCGCGAAATCGTCTCGGGCGAAAGCTTTCCGATCGCCTCGCCGAACAGGCGGATGTCGCCCGTGCGCGGGGGCAGGAAGCCGATGATGGCGCTCATGCAGGTCGTCTTGCCCGCGCCGTTGCGACCGAGGAGCGCGAGCACCCTGCCCGGGTTCAACGAGAACGAAACGCCGTGCAGAACGTGGCTCTCGCCGTACAGCGCATCGACACCCGAAAGGGCGAGGGCCTCAGTCACCGAGGTAAACCTCGCGTGTTTTCGGATCGGCGACCACCTCGGCCCGGGTGCCCTCTATGATGATGCTGCCGTAGTGCAGCACGGTGATTTTCTCGGCGAGATCGAGCGCGGTGTCCATGTCGTGCTCGATCATGACCACGGTCACTTCCCGCGGGATGCCCGCGATCAGCTCCTTCATCGCGGCGCGCTCCTCGCGCGACAGCCCCGCGAACGGCTCGTCGAGGAGCAGCACCCTGGGCTTTTGCGCGAGCGCCATGGCGATTTCGAGCCGGCGCTTCTCCCCGTAGGATACTTCGCCGATCGAGCGCTGGGCGAGATGCTCCAGGCCCACCCGTTTCAGCACGCGCCGCGACTCCTCGTTCAGCGCGGCGTAGCGGACGAGCGGCCTGAAGACGTCCCAGCGCGACTTCGACAATCCGAGCAGCGACAGCACCAGGTTGTGCTCGAGCGAGTCCTTGGGAAAAAGGGTGATGATCTGGTAGGTGCGGGCGAGCCCCCGGTGGGCGCGCTGGTGCGGCTTCAGGCGCGACACCT